>ONRC01000003.1 GCA_900320085.1 uncultured Eubacteriales bacterium | reverse complement strand
GATTAATGTTTGTCCGGCTATTTCAAAACGCACAGCATATATATCTGTACTCTGCACTCTGAACTCTGTACTCATAAACGCAAGTGATTTAAAGTGCCCTTTACAATACCTTAAATCCACATCCCAGAAAGCAGGCATGGAAACGCGCCTGCTTTTTTGTTTCGCTCATATTCGATAAAAATGTACAATTCCCGTCCGGATACCGGAAAAAAACATTGTCAGGGAATGACGGTTGTGATATAATTTTTACGGTAACAAGGAATTTTGAGGTTGGAGGGTTTATGTACAAACTGCTGCTTGTAACAGACCGGGAAGACCTGCGCGCCCAGTTCCGCGATCAAATCGACTGGGCCAAGCTCAACTGCCGCACGCCTTATCTGGCGTCTTCCCCCCAGGAAGCCATTGACCTGCTCAACTCCAAAGCCATCGACGCGGTGGGTTACCGCTTTTTCAGCTTGGATGGCATGCAATTGACCAAGTTTCTCCGCTATGGGCGGCCCAGCCTGCCGATTTTCCAGATATGCGAAACAGCGGAAAAGGAAACCGAGATGCTTGCGCAGACGGTGTCTGTGCTAAACCGACTGCGCGCTGACTACGCCGATTCCTATTACGATGAAGAAACCATGCTCACCCTGCAGCGGGACGCGCTGATTCATTCCCTCCTGGCCGGGGAATTGCGGGACTGGGACACCGTGATGCGCGAAATGAAGCTCATCCGCGCCCACGTGAGCCTGGACAAGCCCTGCGTGCTGTATGAAATCGACATGCCCCAGGGCGAGGTGTATTTGTCCGAGCATTCGGGCCACGCCCAGGAGCGCTTGGAAAGCGCCCTGCGCAACAACTTTTTCGGCCGCTATGTGGAGGGGATTTATTACGCCGTGGCGGTGCTGACGCCCCGGCATATCCGCGTGGTGTGCATGCCCATGCACGGCCAGGCCCCCGAAACCCGGGAAAACTTCGGCAAGCGCACGGACGAACACATCAACGACAGCATCCAGAAAATCAAGGAATACCTGGATCTGGATATGAACGTATCGCAATCCGCCTGGCTGGACAGCGTGAAGGACCTGCTGGGCGAGGAATAAACAGAAACAAAACAGCATACAACATCTATACAGGAGGGATTTTGCCATGGGTATTCTGAATATGCTGAAGGGTCAGCTCATCGACGTGATCGAATGGAAGGACGATTCCAACGACACGATGGTGCATCGCTACGAAAACAACGGCAAGGAAATCATGATGGGCGCGCAGCTGACGGTGCGCGAAAGCCAGGTGGCCATCATGGTCAACGAAGGCAAGCTGGCCGACGTGTTCCAGCCCGGCCGGTATGAGCTGTCCACCCAGAACATGCCCATCATGACCGCGCTCAAATCCTGGAAGTACGGCTTCAACTCCCCCTTCAAGGCCGAAGTGTACTTCATCAACACCAAGCAATTCCTGGATCAGAAGTGGGGCACCAGCAATCCCGTCATGATGCGCGACGCCGAATTCGGCATGATCCGCCTGCGGGCCTTCGGCATCTACTCCTTCCGGGTGGGCGACCCCGTGGCCTTCCTCAAGGAAGTGTTCGGCACCACCGCTTACATGACCGTGGAAGGCGTGACCGGGCAAATCAAGCGGACGCTGATTTCCGGCCTGTCCGACGCCATCGCCCAGAGCAAGATCCCCGCCCTGGATCTGGCCGCCAACTATGACGAGCTGTCCCAGTTCGCGCTGAACACCCTGGCTCCCCGCATCGCCAATCTGGGCCTCAAGCTGGAGAGCTTCGTGATCGAAAACATCTCCCTGCCCGACGAAGTGGAAAAGGCCATCGACCGCCGCACCTCCATGGGCGTGGTGGGCGATCTGAACCAGTATACCCAGTTCCAGGCCGCCGAGGCCATGCGCGACGCTGCCAACAATCCCAACGGTATGGGCGGCATCGGCGCGGGTATGGGCGCCGCCGCCATGATGGCCCAGGCTATGCAGAACGCGGCCCAGGCCCCCGCCGCCCCGCAGTATCAGGCCCCCGCGCAGCAGCCCCAGGAAGAAGTCCGTCAGGCCGCGCCCGCGGGCGAAACCAAGTTCTGCTCCGAATGCGGCCAGCGCATCCCCCGCTCCGCCAAGTTCTGCCCCGAATGCGGCGCGAAGCAGGCGTAATTGAACGACTTTTTTCAGCGCAAGGGTTTTCCTTGCGCTGTATTTTTTAAAAACTGTTGCATTTCAGGATGAAATTACTATAATAGAAAGTACATGGACAATGACGCTTGTCGCGTTCAATCAAATTGCACTGCGGGGACTTGGAAGCACGAAAGGAGCTGTGCCGGTATGTTTACAAGAATTGGAAAGAAAATCAAAACTGTGGCAACGGTACTGTTTTATGTTCTGGCAGCGGCGTCGGTCATCGGTGCGTTTTACGTTATCATCAATTTCGGCCAGCTGCTTGGCACAGGCAACGCCATTCTGCTGGGAATTCTGATCGCCTTGGTCGGATGCTTGGTGGGATGGCTCAGTTCGCTGATGCTGTACGGATTTGGCGAACTGGTGGATAATTCCACAATCATCAAGGATGCGCTCACGCGCGGTGGAACGGCCGAACAGACCGACCACAAATCTTCGCCCTTCCACGGCCTGGCAAAAACCGTGAACGGTGTGCTCACCGGGCGGCAGCCTCAGCAGCCCCAGCAGCCTCAGCCCGTCCAGCAGCCGCAGGGCCAGGGCGCGTACCAGCCGCCGCAGACCACGCGGGCGTATGCCACTCAGCCCAATCCTTATGGGCGGGCCGGGTCCTATCCCCCTTCCCAGCCCCAGCCCGCCAGCCTGACCGGCAATTCCGGCTGGACGCAGGTGGACGCGCAGAACATCCAGTGCCCTAATTGCCGCTATACCCTGAGCGCCGCACAGGCCAAGGTGTACGGCTGCTGCCCCCAGTGCCGTATGCCGTTCAATCCTTAAAGACAATCATATCTTCATATGCCATCCGAAAGCATTTCCGCGTATCGGGTGGCTTTTTTATCAGGAAGTCAGGCGAAAAAAGGATTGCGAAAAGCCGTCCTTTTTTGTACAATAAAGCTGTGGCGAAAAGGATATACTGTGCTTGATGCTTCAATGAAAGATAAATCAAGCGGGAGGAAGCTCGATGAATGTTTTTGATATTATCGGTCCGGTAATGATCGGGCCGTCCAGTTCCCATACTGCAGGCGCCGTGCGCCTGGGCCGGGTGGTGAATAAGCTGATTGACAGGCGGACGCTGAAGCGGGTGGAAATTACCCTTTCCGGCTCCTTCGCCCAGACCTACAAGGGCCACGGTACCGATCGAGCGCTGCTGGCGGGCATCATGGGCTATCACAGTTATTCCCCCGAAATCCGGGACGCGCTGGCGATTGCGAAAGACCGGGGCATTGAGTACACCTTCATCAAAGAGGACATCAAAGGCGCACATCCCAATACCGCGCGCATCCGTTATTTTCTGGAGGACGGCGGCGAAGGCTCGATGCAGGGAGCCAGCGTTGGCGGCGGCAATATCCTGGTGAATCAGATCGACGGAATGAACGTAAACTTTAATGGGGAAAACAACACCATCCTCGTCACCCACCAGGACAAGCCCGGCGTGATCGCCGCCGTGACCCAGCTGATGCATTGGGAATACGCTGACCTGAACATTTCCAACTTTCATCTGTCCCGCCAGAGCAAGGGCGGCGAGGCCATCATGACCATCGAGATCGACGGCCAGCCCCCGGAAAACCTGATCCCCGCCATTCGGAAGATTCAGTATGTTTCCAACGCCATCCTGATTCGCAGGATTTAATGAAGAAACGCGTTTTGTTTTTCTGGGGGAACCACTCTTTGATGCCCAAAGAGCGGTTCCCCCAGCCCCCCTCCGAGAAAGGCGAAAGGGAAAAGATCGCTCATTGACTGAATACGAAAAGCAGAAAGGAGCCTGTATGCTGAAATATGAATCCATCGACGAATTGGTGCGCGCAGCGGAAACGCGGGGCGTGAGAATCAGCGAATTGGTGCTGGCCGACCAGGCCGAAGCCATGGAAGTCACGGAAATGGAATTGTATGAAAAAATGGAAATTGATTTTTCCGTGATGGTTTCCGCCGTGGAGGCGGGCCAGAAAAAAAACCAGAAATCCATGTCCGGCCTGACCGGCGGTGAGGGCTACAAAATGAAAAAATATGCAGAGCAGCGTGACGGCGGCCTGTGCGGGCCGTTCATGGCAAGGGCCATTTCCCGGGCGTTGGCCGTGGCGGGGTGCAACGCGTCCATGGGCAGAATCGTGGCCGCGCCAACGGCGGGCAGCTGCGGCATTCTGCCGGGGTGTCTGGTTTCGCTGTGGGAGGATCAGGGGTTTAACCAGAAGGATATTGTGATGTCCATGTTCACCGCCGGGGCTTTTGGCATGGTGATTGCCAAGCGCGCCAGCATTTCGGGCGCCCAGGGTGGGTGCCAGGCGGAATGCGGCAGCGCGTCCGCTATGGCGGCTGCGGCGCTGGTGGAGCTGATGGGCGGAACCCCGCGGCAGTGCGCCGACGCCTGTGCCATCGCCATTGCCAACCAGCTTGGCCTGGTCTGCGACCCGGTGGCGGGACTGGTGGAAATCCCCTGCATCAAACGCAATGTCTCCGGTCTGGTGATCGCCTTTTCCAGTGCTGATCTGGCGTTGGCTGGAATTGAAGCGAAAATCCCGGCGGATGAATGTTTGGACGCCATGCGCAGCGTGGGCGATGCGCTGCCCGGCGCATTGAAGGAAACCGCGAAGGGCGGCCTGGCTGATACCCCAACCGGTCAGCGCCTGCAAAAGCAGGTGTTTGGTGAAAAAAAGTAAAGCATGGATGATTCCGCATAAAAAGCGCGCCTTGCCAATGCAAGGCGCGTTTTCGTGAGCGGCGGCGATTACGCTTCTGTGAAAGCGTCCTTGCCCAGGCCGCAGATGGGGCACACCCAATCCTCGGGAATGTCTTCCCAGGCAGTGCCGGGCGCGATGCCAGAATCGGGATCGCCCACCTCGGGGTCATACACGTAACCGCAGGGGCATTCGTACTTCATGATCATGTCCTCCTTTTTATTGATTGATGATGAGAAATGATGATCCGAAATACCAGTCTGGCAGGCTGCTGAAGGCTTTCACGTACCGGCTCAATACGATTTTTCGTATCCGCAGCTGTCGCAGTGATAGCGGAGCTTGCTGCTCTTTTTGCCCATCGCACCCGTCAGGTTCTGACTAAAAGTGTTGCGGATGGGAGCTGATGAGAATGAATTCACCGCTGAGCCCTGGTTAACATAATCCTGGGATGCTTCAGCCGTCAGTACGCGCCAGCTATCCGCTTTGCCACACTTGGGACAAGCCGCGGGTGGATTCTTCCTGAAAAACGTTGCCATGGTCAGTAATCCTCATTTCCCGAAATACCGCTTGAGCAGGCCAGCAAAGGCCTTGCCATGTCGGGCTTCGTCCCTCGCCATTTCATGCACGGTGTCATGGATGGCGTCCAGGTTCAGGGCCTTGGCGCGCTTGGCCAGGTCGGTCTTGCCGGCGGTGGCGCCGTTTTCGGCTTCCACGCGCATTTTCAGGTTCTTTTCGGTGCTGTCGGTGAGCACTTCGCCCAGCAGCTCGGCGAACTTGGCGGCGTGTTCAGCTTCTTCAAACGCGGCGGTCTTCCAGTATTCGGCGATTTCGGGATAGCCTTCGCGGGCGGCAACGCGGCCCATGGCCAGGTACATGCCCACTTCGGAGCATTCGCCCTGGAAGTTGGCGCGCAGATCGTCGATAATATCCTGGGGAACACCCTGCGCCACGCCGACCACATGCTCGGCAGCCCAGGTCATTTCAGCGTCCTGCTTGGTGAATTTGGAAGCGGGCGCTTTGCACACGGGGCACTTTTCCGGGGGCTGTTCACCTTCGTATACATAACCGCAAACCTGACATACCCATTTCATAGTAGATTCCTCCGTTTCTTTTTTTATCTCCCACGCCATGACATCCGGCGCTTGGTACAGAATGATTATACACAGATTTTACCGCTTTGAAACCAATTCGTAAAATTTATGGGTGATACGCCTCAACCTGGCTGATGAATTTGTCCAGAAAGGCTTCCTCGCCCCAAGTATTGATTTTGAAAAATAGGGCTTGGCTTCCGCCGGATGTGATGGCCGTGAGCAGAATATCGTCATCCCGCCCGAACAGCGTTACCGTCAGGGAAAGACGGTTATTACCCAAATAGCTGTATCGTTCATACACCATCACGGCGCATCGCACGTCCCCGCAGGTCATATCCGTTCCGCCTTCCCGGGAAGCGGTCACGCTGCCGTTTAACACCTCTTGCTCCAGGTATACCAGGAGCCTTTGGAAAGAACCGGTGAAATGCCGTTCATATTGTGCCATGCTGTTTCCTCCTTCCGTTGATGATCATATGATATCGGAAGCGGAGGAAGAAAACAAGGGAAAAGCGCTCAATCGTCGCGGGCTGCGGCTGAATTGTCAGTCCCGGAACCCGGCCAGCACCGCTTCGCCCATCTTGTCCTTGTCGCAGACGCGGGTGTGCAGCACGGGCATATCCTTGAGGGCCAGCACGGCCTTGGGGGCCTTCACGCCGGTGGCGTTTTCCAGCGCCTGGGCCGCGGCGAAGGCGTCGCCTTCCACCTTTATCTCAATCGCCTCCGCCACGTCGGCGGCGAACTTGTAGGGGCTGGCGGTGGACACGATGAGCAGGGGCGTTTCCCTGTCACCAGTCTCGTGACGGTACTGCTCCGCCACATCCATGGCTACGCCGGTGTGGGGGTCGGTGAGGCAGTGCTCGTCGTTCCATAAGCGGGCGATGGTTTGCTTTGTGGCTTCATCGTCCGCGAAGCCGCCGTAGAACGCTTCGTTCAGCAGGGCTTTCTGGGTGTCGGTGATTTCATACCGGCCCTTTTCTTTTAATTCGCCCATCCAGGTGTTCACCTGGGCAGTGTCTCCCTGGGCCAGCTCCAACAGGAACCGTTCCAGATTGGAGGAAATCAGGATGTCCATGGAGGGGGAGATGGTCTTGTGGAAGGGCCGCACCCGGTCATAGACGCCGGTGCGGATGAAGTCGGTCAGCACGTCGTTGCGGTTACTGGCGCAGATCAGCTTTTTGATTGGCGCGCCCATGCGCTTGGCGTACCACCCGGCCAGGATGTTGCCGAAGTTGCCGGTGGGCACGCAGACGTTCACGCCCGTTTCCCAGTCGATTTTTCCCTCATCAAGCAGCACGGCGCAGGCGGACAGATAGTAAGCCACTTGCGGGGCCAGGCGGCCCAGGTTGATAGAGTTGGCGGAGGACAGGGTCTTGCCCAGGGCGTTCATCTTCGCGCTGAAATCCGGATCGCCGAACAGGGTTTTCACGCCGGTCTGGGCGTCGTCGAAATTGCCGCGAACGGCGCAGACGTGGACGTTCTTTCCCTGGGAGGTGACCATCTGCTTTTCCTGCACCGCGCTGACCCCACCCTGGGGATAGAACACGGTGACGGAGGTGCCGGGCACGTCCCGGAACCCTTCCAGCGCGGCTTTGCCGGTGTCGCCGCTGGTGGCGGTCAGGATGGCGATTTCCCGTTGTTCGCCCTGCTTGCGGGCGGAGGCGGTCATCAGCCAGGGCAGGAATTGCAGGGCCATGTCCTTAAAGGCCAGGGTGGGGCCGTGAAACAGCTCCAGCACAAAGCGGCTGTCCCCCAGTTCCTTCACCGGCGCGATGGCGCTGTCGTCAAAGCGGCTGTAGGCGGATTTCGCCATGGGCAGCAGTTCTTCCTCGGTAAAGCCGTCCAGCAGCAACGCCAGGGTATGGGCTGCGCGGGAAGCGTAGTCCATCTTCGCCAGGGCTTCAAAGTCCTTCTTTTCCAGCCGGGGCAGGGATACCGGGGCGTACAGTCCGCCGTCCGGCGCGATGCCGCGCACGATGGCTTCCGGGGCGGAGACCATCTCCGCCCCCCGGGTGCTGATAAATGGCATAATGTCTTTCCTCGTTCATTGAAGTTCTAAGCTCAAAGTTCCAAGTTCTAAGCGATTTGTTCCAGTCTCCGTCCACAGGAGAAAGCAAAAATGAGCTTGGAACTTGGAACTTATAACTTAGAACCGATTACAGTCAGATAAAATACTTCTTGATAAATTCCGGCGCCACGGCGTCGTCGCAGCTGACGGAGATCACGAATTGCACGTTGTGTTTTTCGCTCAGGTCATCCAGACGGGCAAAGAAGTTTTCCGTGTTTTCCACAGTGGTCTTGACCAGCTTGAGGAAAGCGTCGATGAAGATCACGCTGATGTCAAAGTTCTGGGCCAGCATCCCGCAGAGGAAGCCGAAGAACATTTCGGGGCTGTCGGAGCCGTAATCGCCGGCATTGACGAAGCGCACCTCGTGGCGCAGGTCGTACATATAGCGGTTGTCGTCGTCGATAAAGATAATATCGCCCTTGTGTTCCTTGAGCGCGTCGTTCGCCTGATCGAGAATACGCTTGGTTTTGCCGGAGCCTTTCTTGCCGTGAATCACCTGTATCATGGGAAAACCCCCCTTTTCTGTATTCATGGCTTTATTATACCCGATTCCGCCGCAGATTGCAAGGCAAAAAGTATCGTCAGCCTGAGGGCACAGTCTTTGCACAGCCAAATTCGGGGTAGAAAAATAGCAGGGAATGGTATATAATAAATTGATATCTTTTCATCAAATATGCAGGAAATGATTTTTATTTGAAAGGAGAACCACTGATGCAGCGTTTTCAACTTCCCGATCAGCGTTTTCTTCCGATCGGCCGCCACGATCCGGCTGAAACAGAACTGAACCTTTGGTGGAGCGGTTCCGGCGTGCGGGTGAAGCTCGCCTGCAAGCGGCTGGACGTGGAGGCCACCTCCACCGCCGCGGACCATGCCCAGTGGCTGGGCGTGCTGGTGGACGGCGCGCCGGTCACCCGCCTGCCCATGACCCAGGGCACACATACCTATCCCCTGCTGGTGGGCCTGGACGATCATTTTCCCCATGAAATCACCATCCTGCGGGATACCCAGCCCAGCTACGACGAAGCCGGAGCGGTGGTGCTGAACGCGGTCATCACCGACGGCACACCCCAAGCGCCGGAAGATAGGCCCCTGATGCTGGAATTCATCGGCGACAGCCTGACCGTGGGCGAAGGCACCATGGGCCCCTATGGCGAAGGTCAGGAATGGCGGATGCTGTTCGTGTCCCACATGCCCGCCTTCCCCACGCTGGTGGCGGAGGAAATGAAGGCGGATAAGCGCGTGGTCGCCCTGGGCGGCTGGGGCGCTGCCCGCAGCTGGGACAACCAGCAGGACAGCCGCATCGGCCGCATTTACGGCCAGCTCTGCGGCGTCACTCCCGGCGGCGAAGTACCCGCGCCCACGGACGAACGCCCCGCCGACGCGGTGATCATCAATCTGGGCACCAACGATTCCTCCGCGCTCACCAAGGTCGAACCCAACGAGCTGCCCCTTGCCCGCGCCGAGCTGCGCACCCGCGCCGTGGAGCTGATGGAAATGGTCCGCGCCCGGTATCCCCAGGCGGTCATCCTGTGGGTCTACGGCCTGTGCGGCCATGCGGTGGAAGACATCCTCAAAGGCGCGGTGGAGGACGTGCGGGCGAACGGTGATCAAAACGCGCATTACCTCAGTCTGTCCGACGCCAAGACCCTCGGCGCCCGGATGCACCCCAGCCGCGACGCCCACCGCCAGGCAGCCAGGGAGATCGTGGACGAACTGAAAAAACTGCTGAAGCTGGAATGACCGAAAAGTGATAACGGGAGAAGGAAATGAACAGGATCAGGCTGATTGCCAACCGGGAAGCCAATTTCATTTTCCATATGCTCTCCGTCGCTCAGTGCGGCTATGACAACGCTTATGGACAAAAGCACCGGGCGGATTACCCGGGGCAGACGTTGGAAACCCTGAAGCGGCATGAAGGCCTGATCACGGTGCGCGGCGGGACGCATTGCGGCGCGCTGTATGGACTGCTGATTTGCCTTCCCGCGCAGGGCAGGGAAAGCGCGAAAGCGTTTTATCAGGAAATCGTGCGGCAGGCAGACGCGGGAGAAGCGCCGGCGTACTACACCGACAACAGCCTGGACAAGCCTGCCCGGGAAATCGCCGAAGCCATGGCTGCCTGCTATGACCATTATGTTCAAAACATCTGGCCCCAGGATCAGGCAACGCTGGAAGCCTATATCGCGCAGGTCATGCCCCTGTTTGAAAGCAGCGGCTTTACGGACCGGGCGGAAGCGGCGGTGGGCTGTGCGCTCCCGTCAGAGTGCTTTTATGCCACCATGGTCGCGTCGGTCGAGAACGGCCCGGAGGCCATTGATATTTCCGAGGATCAGGATGTATTCGGCATCGCCCGCAGCCCGGAGGACGCTTTCTATTTCATCAGTCATGAATACATCATCTATCTGCTGAAACGCGCTTTAAAGGATGAGGATGCGTTTCACCGTTTTGAAACCTGGCCCGTAACGGAGGGACTGGCGGAATACTACTTGAAAAAGATCATGGGCAGCACACGTTTTTTTCACGAGCAGCAGCGGTATGTATCCTTTTTTGAAGCCTGTGAAAGCAGGGGCTCCCATACTGCCGCAGTTCTGTACCGCATGGGGCTGAACATGAACTGACAAATTCATTCCATAAGGAGAAGCATGTATGAGCAGCATCGAACAGACCTACCAGCGCTGGCTGAAAGAAGCCGACGCCTCCCTGCAAGCGGAACTCAAAGCCATGGACGAAGCGGCGAAGGAGGACGCTTTTTACCGTTCCCTCGCCTTTGGTACCGGCGGATTGCGCGGTGTGATCGGCGCGGGCACCAACCGCATGAACATCCACACCGTGGCGAAAGCCAGCCAGGGCCTGGCGGATTACGTGGTGAAGCATTTCCCGGCGGACAAGCGCCGCATCGCGGTCAGCTATGATTCCCGCATTTTAAGCGATGAATTTGCCAGGGTCGCCTCCGGGGTGTTCGCCGCCAACGGCATCCGGGCCATGATCTATCCCCAGCTCATGCCCACGCCCTGCCTGTCCTACGCCGTCCGCGCGCTGGGCTGCGCCGCAGGCGTGATGGTCACCGCCAGCCACAACCCCGCCAAGTACAACGGCTATAAGGTCTACGGCGCGGACGGCTGCCAGATCACCACCGAAGCCGCCGCCGAAATTCTGGCTGAAATCGAAAAGCTGGACGTGTTCGCCGATATCAGGCGCGTCGGCTTTGAGGACGGAATCAAGAGCGGCGAAATCAGCTATATTCCCGACCAGGTGTACACGGACTTCGTGGAGGAAGTGAAAAAGCAGTCCCTACTGGGGGAGGAACAAATCGACAAGAACGTGGCGATCGTGTATTCCCCGCTCAACGGCACTGGCTTAAAGCCCGTCCTGCGCACCCTGCGGGAAAGCGGCTACACCAACGTGACGGTGGTCAAGGAGCAGGAGCAGCCCGACGGCCATTTCCCCACCTGCCCTTACCCCAATCCCGAGATCCGGGAAGCCATGGAGCTGGGCTTGCAAACCGCCGCCAAACTGAACGCCGATCTGCTGCTGGCCACCGACCCGGACTGCGACCGCTGCGGCATCGCGGTGAAAAACGCCCAGGGCGAATATGAGCTGCTGACCGGTAATGAGACCGGCATGCTGCTGTTGGACTATATCTGCCACCGCCGCCTGGCCCTGGGCAGAATGCCTGAAAACCCGGTGTTGGTCAAGACCATCGTGACCACCGACATGGGCGAAAAAATCGCCGCCCACTTCGGCGTGGAAACCCGTAACGTGCTGACGGGCTTCAAGTTCATCGGCGAAACCATCGGCCGCCTGGAAGCGGAGGGCCACCCGGAGCGCTACATCTTCGGCTTTGAGGAAAGCTACGGCTACCTGTCCGGCACCTATGTGCGGGACAAGGACGCCGTGGACGCGGCCTTCCTGATCTGCGAAATGTTCGCCTGGCACAAGCAGCATGGCGTCAGCCTGCTGCAAAAGCTCAAGCAGCTTTACGCGGAATACGGCTACTGCCTGAATACCCTCCATTCCTTCGCCTTTGAAGGCGCGGCGGGCTTTGACAAGATGCAGGGCATCATGCAGTCCTTCCGGAGCGGTTTAAAGGAAATCGGCGGAAGAACCATCGAAAAGGCGCTGGACTACGCCCCCGGCCTGGACGGCCTGCCGCCCTCCGACGTGCTGAAATTCTATCTCAGCGGCGGCGCGTCCGTGGTGGTGCGTCCCTCCGGCACGGAACCCAAGCTGAAAATCTATCTGTCCATCTCCGCCCCCGACCGGGCGGCCGCCGAAAAACAGGAAAAAACGCTGGCTGAAGCGCTGGCGCAGTATATGAAGTGATCAAAAAGGAGGAGCTCCCTATGAAGAAAGGAATCAGTCTGTTCATGATCCTGTGCGTCCTGTTGTCTTTGTTTACCGCCTGCGCTCAAGCGGAAAGTGCGCAGGTGCCTGACCTGGACATCAAGCGCCGCCCCATCCCGGATAACGAGGCCATGGCCTTCCTCAAGCAGGTCGGCGTGGGCTGGAACCTGGGCAACACCTTCGACGCCATCAAGGGAGGCTGGAACAAAAACGCCGATGAAATGACGGTGGAAACCTCCTGGGTCGGCATCAGGACCGAGGAACGCATGATCGAAGCCCTGCAAAACGCGGGCTTTACCGCCATCCGCGTGCCCGCCTCCTGGCATGACCATGTGGACGAAAACTACCAGATCAGCGAAAAATGGCTGAACCGCGTGCAGGAGGTGGTGGATTGGGCTTACAGCCGCGGCATGTACGTGATCCTCAACATCCACCACGACGAGGACCAGTTCCTGCCCACCCCCGCCCACAAGGATGAATCCGCCCGCTACATCGAAACCATCTGGACCCAGCTGGCCGCCCGCTTCCGGGACTACGACGACCATCTGATCCTGGAATCCATGAACGAGCCCCGCATGGTGAACCACGCCAACGAATGGTGGTTCGACGCCAACAATCAGGACTGCCTGGATTCCGCGAAAGTGCTGAACGAGCTGAACCAGCTCTTTGTGGACACCGTGCGCGCCTCCGGCGGCAGCAACGCCACCCGCTACCTGATGGTGCCGGGCTATGACGCCTCGCCCACCTGCGTCCTGAACGATTACTTCACCCTGCCCAAGGACACCGCCGACAACCGGCTCATCGTGTCCGTCCACGCCTACACGCCTTATTCCTTCGCGCTGGAAATGCCCGGCGTTTCCACCTTCGGCACCCAGACGCAGAAGCAGGAAATCGTGTCTTTCATGAACGAGCTGTATGACCGCTACATCACCAACGGCATTCCCGTCATCATCGGCGAGTTCGGCGCGATGGTGAAGGGCGACAACGTGCAGGATCGCGTGGACTGGACAGCCTTCTACGCCGCCACCGCCGGCGCCCGCAACCTGCCCGTGTTCTGGTGGGACAACAACGTGTTTTCCGGCAATGGCGAACGCTTCGGCCTGCTGGACCGCAAGACCTGCACCTTCCCTCACCAGCAGGTCGTGGACGCCATGATGCGCTACGCCGGGTATGAAAAGTTGCCGGAAGCGGACTGAGAAGAAAAGAGAGTACAGAGATCAGAGTGCAGAGTACAGTTTTTATACTGTATGCTTTGAAATCCAAGGACGAACATTTTTTCATCAGCTTACATTGTCATCCCGAGCGAAGCCGAACAAGAGGTGAGGCGTAGTCGAGGGACCTTTGAGAAACGCACTCCACCAAGCAACATGATACCCAACTCTCAGGTCCCTCCACTCCGCTTCGCTTCGGTCGGGATGACAGGTTGGGGTTGACTTACCCCATTTCCCTAACCCCTCATTCAGACTGAAAGTATCCAAATGTTTCCCCAAAGCATCGAATCAAACCACTGCAAGAGGAGGTCATTATGCTCAACCAAAACGTTGCCCAGGCGGTCATTGCCGAAGCCCTGAAAACGGGCGGCGACTTTGCCGAAATTTTTTTGGAGGACCGCAAGAACAACAACATCTCCATGCTCTCCGGCAAGGTGGAGAGCGTGAACAGCCGCCGTCTGCACGGCGCGGGCGTGCGCGTGTTCAGCGGTTTCCAGGGCGTGTATGTGTACACCAATGACACATCCGAAAAGGGCCTGATGGACTGCGCCCGGCGCGCGGCGTCCGCCATCCAGGGTAAAGAGTTCTACACCGCCAAGGACCTGGTGTGGAGCGACGTGCCTAACATCCATTTCATCCAGGAAATGCCCGAGGCCGTTCAGGCCGCCCGCAAGGTGGCCAAGATGAAGGAAGCCCAGGCCGTGCTCAAGGAAGAACCCGAAATCACGCAGAGCAGTATCGGCTATATGGACAGCGTGCAGCGGGTTTGGATCGCCAACAGCGAAGGCCTGTTCACCACCGACACCCGCGTGTATACCCGTATGTATATCAACGCCATTGCTTCCAACGGCACGGAAAACCAGACGGGCCACGTCTCCCCCGGCGGGATGCAGGGCTTTGAAATCTTCAATTCAAAGATCGACCCGGAAGCCATGGCGAAGGAAGCGGCCCAGCAGGCCCGCACCATGCTCCACGCCCCGGTGTGTCCGGCGGGCGTGATGCCCGTGGTGATCGACAACGGCTTTGGCGGCGTCATCTTCCACGAAGCCTGCGGCCATTCCCTGGAGGCCACGTCGGTTGCCATCGGCAACAGCGAAATGTGCGGGAAGCTGGGCCAGAAGGTGGCGGCAGACTGCGTGACCGCCGTTGACGACGGCACCATCCCCAACGAATGGGGCAGCCTGAACATTGACGACGAGGGCACCCCCACCACCAAGCTGGTGCTGATCGAAAACGGGATTCTCAAAAACTACATGATCGACAAGCTGAACGCCCGCCGCATGAACATGCCCATCACCGGCAGCGGACGGCGTCAGGGCTACATGTTCGCCCCCACCTCCCGCATGCGCAACACCTACATCGCCGCCGGAAACGACGACAACGACGAAATCATCGCCACCATGGGCGACGGCCTGTACGCCAGGAAAATGGGCGGCGGCAGCGTGGAGCCCACCACCGGCAAATTCAACTTCGCCGTGGACGAAGGGTATCTCGTCAAGGATGGCAAGATCGCCCATCCCGTGCGCGGCGCCAGCCTGATCGGCCGGGGCAGCGAGATCCTGCTCAAGATCGACCGGGTGGGCAAGGACATGCAGATGGCCCAGGGTATGTGCGGCTCCATCAGCGGCAGCATCCCCACCAACGTGGGCCAGCCCATGATCCGCGTGAGCGAGCTCACCGTGGGCGGACGATAAGGAAGGGAGGAAAGAACCATGACTATCGAACAATTCATTCAAGCGCTGTTGGACGAAGCCAAAAAGCAGGGCATTGAAGCCGCCGAAATCTACCTTTCCTCCGGTGACAGCTTCCGCGCCATGTGCGTGAAGGGCGAAATCGCCAACTACACCGTGCACGCGACGAGGGGCCTAAGCCTCCGCGGGCTGTACAACGGCAAGATGGGCTACGCCGCCACCGAAGCCTTCGATGAAGAAGCGGTGGCCCAGCTGGTGCAGGCCGTCAAGGAAAGCGCCGAGCTGACTGAGGATGATGACGTACAGGAAATCTACCAGGGCGACAAGGAATATCCGCAGATCGACAACTACAACGCCTCCCTGGACGAAGTGCCGGAACAGAAGAAGCTGCAATTGATCCAGGACATCGAAAAGAAAGCCCTGGCGATGGACGGGCGTATCACCGCGCTGAATTACAACATGATCTCCACCAGCAGCGGCGCGACCCGCATCGTGAACTCCTATGGCCTGAACCTGTCCGCCCGGGACAACATGGCCGTGTGCTACGTCAGCGCCACCGCCAAGGAGGGCGAGCGCGTGTCCACGGGCAGCGGCTTCAAGGTAACGCGGAATTTTGACGATCTGAACGCCGACGAAATCGACAAGGAAGCGGTGGACGAAGCGCTGTTCATGCTCCACGCCGCCCCCGTGCCCAGCGGCACCTACCGGGCAATCATCGACGCCAAGTGCATGCCCGATCTGCTGGGCGTGTTCGCGGGCGTGTTCTCCGCCGAAAGCGCCCAGAAGGGCCTGAGCCTGCTGGCGGGCAAGGAAGGCGAAATGATCGCTTCCGAAATCGTCACCCTCATGGACGACCCGCTGCTGCCCGGCGGCCTGGCCAGCCAGCCCTTTGACGCCGAAGGCGTGGCCACCTTTACGAAAGCCGTGATCGAAAACGGCAGGCTGACCACCCTGCTGCACAACCTGAAAACCGCCCGGAAGGCCGGGGTCAAAACCACCGGCAACGCGGCGAAAGCGGGCTACGCCGGGGCCGTGAACGTGAGCCCCAGCAACTTCTACTTAAAGCCCGGCAAAAAGACCCAGGCGGAGCTGCTCGCCGATATGGGCGACGGCCTGGTGATCACCGAGGTCAGCGGCCTGCACGCGGGCGCGAACCCCATCAGCGGCGACTTCTCCCTGATCGCCCAGGGCTACACCGTGAAGGACGGCAAGAAGGATCAGCCCGTGGAGCAGATCACCGTGGCGGGCAACTTCTACCAGCTGCTCAAAAACATCCGCGCCGTGGGCAGCGACCTCACCTTCCCCGGCAGCCCCATCGGCAGTCCCTCCGTGGACGTGGGCGAAATCGCCGTGGCGGGAAAATAAAAGAATAAAATCAGAAAAAAATCAATGTGGGGGAAACCGCTCTTTGGAGGTCAAAGAGCGGTTTCCCCCACACCCTTTTCCGAGGAAACCATAAAATCACAGCATCTTAATTAACATGTTCTTCTGTTCGTCCATTTCGAGCGCCAGCAGGCGTTCCTTTTCCATCTGCTTCAGCACGTCGGAGAAGCGCTTGAACCCGATGGAGCGCTCGGAGTAATCGGGATACGCTGCCTGAATGTCGGCCTTCAGGATGGAAGGATTGATGCGCTCGAAGCCGTCGTCCTTATACCGCTGCAGCTGCTCGGTAAATGCGGCGCGCCAGGTATCGGCGGTCAGCTTTTTCGCGGCGGTTTCTTCCGGCGCGTCGGCGTTCAGGGACACCAGCACGTTGTAGTTGTCGTTCTTCACCCGGATGGTGCCGAACTTCGCGGCCAGCTTGTTCAGCAGTTTGCCGAAGGACGCGCAGCCGAAGGACTTTTCGTTGAAGTCCGGCCGCAGGCGCAGCAGCACGCCCTTGAGCTCGCTGGCGTACATTTCATCCTCGTCAGTCTGCTCGCTGAGGATGCCCTCTAAAATCTTGTTGAGGCCCGCGTCGTCCAGGGGCTCGTCCTTACTCTGGGGCTTCCTGGAGCGCTTGTCCCGGCTGACGGAGGACACGGTTTCCAGAAACTGAAACTCATTGCAGGCGTTGATGAAAATGCTGCTGGCCACCTCGCTGCGGCTGATGCCCAGCACGAACTTGCCCATGCTCTTTAAGCGGCCCACCAGGGGGGTGTAATCGCTGTCGCCGGACACGATGCAGAAGGAATCGATCAGCGGGTTGGTGTAGGCCACCTCCAGCGCGTCGATCACCAGCATGATGTCGGCGTTGTTTTTTTGCGCGAAGCCGTAGCGAATCGACGGCACCACGGTGAAGGTGTTGGACAGAAGCACCTCTTTCAGATCGCTGAACCGGTCCGTGTAGCCGTATACCTTGCCCAGCAAAATATCACCGCGAATCTTCACCTTGTCCAGAATATTGTTCAGCGTAGCCGCCTTGGCCCCGCAGTTTTCCAAATCCACAAATAACGCGAAACGGGATGTGCTCAAAAGAATGATTTCCTCCTAAACTTTGTATTACTCATGATTCATTCCTGATGGTTCAGTAACCAGGTCAGCAATTCTTCGTATCGAATTTTGCTTGCCGCAACTTCGAGAAAAATATCTGCCAGCTCTTCCTGAGTATAAGAAAGATCAATGCCGTTAAGTGCCAGCAGCGTCAGCATAGCGTGTGCCCCGATCCGTTTATTGCCGTCAATGAACGGATGGTTCATCACCAGGCTGTATCCCAGACGGGCCGCTTTTTGCTGGATGGTGGGATAAGGCGTATAGGAATCGAATTCCTGAAAAGGTGATGACAGCGCTGATTCCAGCAAACCTTCATCCCGCAGGCCATGGCTGCCGCCGGTTTCGTTGATCAGCTGTTCATGCAGCAGAAGGAGCTGGCGCTTCGCCAGAACCCTCATTTTGCAAGAACCTCATACGCCGTGCGGTTTTTGGCGATCAATCGGGAAGAAACAGCCAGCACGTCGTCATCCGCCGCGACCTGCATGGTTTCCGCTTGGCTGAAATCAATCAGCAGATAGCGCGGGGCATTGTTTTTCATGATCACCACGGAGCCTTTTTCATCCACCATCCGCGCTATACGGGAAAAATTCTGGTTCGCCTCGGAGATACTAACCATTGCATTTGTGTTTACCAGCATAACAATCACCTCATCCATAGTATACACAAAATGCAGATAAAATACAACCTAAAATTTATCCTAATCTATATCAGACGTTGAACCTGAACAGTGTCACGTCGCCGTCCTGCATCACGTAATCCTTGCCCTCGGAACGAACCAGGCCCTTTTCCTTGCAGGCGTTCATGCTGCCCAGCTGATGCAGGGTTTCAAAGGGCACGATCTCGGCGCGGATGAAGCCGCGCTCAAAGTCGGTATGGATTTTGCCCGCGGCCTGGGGCGCTTTGGTGCCCCGGGTGATGGTCCAGGCGCGGCACTCGTCCTCGCCGGCGGTCAGGAAGGAAATGAGACCCAGCAGATGATAGCACTTCTGAATCAGCCGGTCCAGGCCGCTCTGGCCGATGCCCATTTCCTGCAAAAATTCTTCCTTTTCCTCCGGCTCCATCTGGGCGATTTCTTCCTCGATCTGGGCGGAAATCACCAGCACCTCGGCCTGCTCCTCCTGGGCGATGGCCTTGACCTGCTTCACAAAGTCGATGCTGTCCTCGTCCTCGGCCACCAGATCTTCCGCGATGTTGGCAGCGTAGATCACGGGCTTGGTGGTGAGCAGGAACCAGCCGCGGACGATTTCCTTTTCCTCGTCGGTCAGCGGGCAGGTGCGGGCAGGCTTGCCGGATTCCAGGTGCTTTAAAACCCGCGCAGCCAGGTCGGCTTCCTCGCCGTATTTCTTTTCGCCGGTCTTGATCAGCTTGCGGGCCTTGTCCTCCCGCTTGGCGACGGTTTCCATGTCGGCGAAAATCAACTCTAAGTTGATGGTTTCGATGTCCCGGGCGGGGTTTACGCTGCCGTCCACGTGGATGATGTTTTCATCCTCAAAGCAGCGCACCACGTGCACGATGGCTTCGCACTCCCGGATGTGGGACAGGAACTTGTTGCCCAGGCCCTCGCCCTTGCTGGCGCCCTTCACCAGCCCGGCAATGTCCACGAATTCCACCGTGGCGGGGGTCACCTTCTTGGGATGGTACATATCGGCCAGGGTGGTCAGCCGGTTGTCCGGCACGGCCACGATGCCCGCGTTGGGCTCGATGGTGCAGAAAGGATAGTTGGCGGCCTGTGCGCCTGCGCCTGTAATGGCGTTAAACAAAGTGCTTTTTCCCACGTTCGGAAGTCCGACCACGCCCAGCTTCATACTGTATAATCCCCTTTGCTTCTTACTTTCTCGGCGCTTTTCAGCCCTTGTATTATACGCTATCCCGTCCATGATTGCAAGCGGTCCCGCCTTTTCGCTCCTTTTTTCGCTCTTTTTTACTCAGAAAATGTAAAATTTCCCTGAACAGATTTGCCATTTTCATTTTTCGTGATATACTATACATTGACTTACGAGGCGTATTTTCGTAAGTCAGTACCCAAGGAACACACGGAGGTTATCATCGTGAAGCTCAAGCGCGTTTTACTGCTGGCGCTGGTTCTGTGTTTGGCGCTGCCTTCCGCCCAGGCCGCGGAAAAGAAAAAGGTCGGCAAAACCATTTATAACGGCATTATCACCCGCCGTTTCGCCAACAGCTACACCAATGTTTATGAAAAGATGGATTCGGACAGCAGGGTCGTCCGCACCATGAGCCCCGGCAACAAAATCGAAATCGTGGAGATCACCCCCGGCTGGGTAGGCATCAAGCTGGGCAATGACGTGGGCTATGTGCTGCGCCACCGTATCGACGTGACGGACAACCCCAACGCCGGCGCCGTGCCCGACTATCCCGTCACGCCCCAGGAATATTACACCGTGATTGACCGGGACGTAGAAGTGAAGGCGGAAAAAAGCATCGACAGCGAAACCCTGTCCACCCTCACCGAAGGCGCGCGCATTTCCATCTGCGGCATCGAAGAGGGCTGGGCCAAGGTGATCCACAAGCGGGTGTACGGCTACATCGACACCAACGACCTGACTGAGCTGTATCCCGTGGCGGACAGCGTGGAGACGGCGGACAGCGAAACCCCCATTTCCGTGTTCACGTCCTTTTATTCCAACAACCCGGACCGTATCGTGAACCTGGCCCGCTGCTGCGAATTGATCAGCAAGGTGCTCCAGCCCGGCGAAAGCATGAACTTCAACAACGTGGTCAGTCCCTTCAGCGCGGCCAACGGCTATAAGCTGGCCCCGGTGCTCAAGGACGGCGAAACCAAGATGGGCTACGGCGGCGGCTCCTGCCAGGTCAGCTCCACCCTGTGGGACAGCCTCATGCAGCTGCCCGGCATCACCGTGCTGCGCCGCAACCCCCACGGAGCGAACGCGGCTTCCTATCTGCCCCATGGCATGGATGCCGCCTCCGGCACCAACACCCAGAACTTTATCTTCCGCAACGACTTTGACTTCCCCATCCGTATCGACGCGTCCACCCATGACCTGGCCCTGTTCGTGGCGATTTATAAGGAGACGACCTGAACATGAAACGTTTTTTGGCCCTGCTTTTGGCGGTGCTGCTTCTGCCCCTTTCCGGGGCTTTTTGCTATGCGGAAAACAAGCCGGACACCTCCGCCCGGCTGTACTACGCCCGTACGCGCCTGGCCTGCAAATATTTTAGCGACTGGGAAACCACCAACGGTATTAACCAGATCGGCGTCATTCCCGAAAACGTGCGGGTGGTGGTGCACGCGCTGAACCCCTCCTTCGCGCTGGTCACCTATGAAGCTGACCACAAGACGGGCTATGTAAAGCGTGTATGCCTGGAAAACCCCAAGACCATCGATCCCACCACCACCCCGCCCTATGGCGTGGATTTCAACCATTATCTGGCGACAGTCGGGGCCCTGGACGCGCCTGTATGGAGCGCGCCGGGCGGAGGACAGACGCTTATCACCCTGCACCAAGGGGCGCGGATTAGCCTGATCGGATTTGAGGAAGGGTATGGCAAGGTGATTTATCACCGGCAGTACGGCTACATTGATTCCCGGCTGCTGGACGGCGTAACGCCTGTGTACGAAATCGCGGAAACCGCCGACACCGACGCGCCGATTGCGTCCTACACGTCCTTCTACAAAATCACCACCGACGAAAGCAACCTGAACCGCATCAACAATATTACCGTGGCCTGCGACAAGATGAACGTGTTCCCGATTTACACGGGGACGGAGCTGAACTTCAACCGCGATATGGGGCCGTACAGCGCCAGGAACGGGTATCTGCCCGCGGGCGTGCTGGCTGAAGGCGGGCTGAACCTGGGCTACGGCGGCGGCACCTGCCAGGTGAGCTCCACCCTCTATAACGTGGTGCTGCAATTGCCCGGCCTGACCGTTTTGCAGCGCCGGGCCCACGGCGACAACGGGGCCAGCTATCTGCCCATCGGCGTGGACGCGGCCGTCGGCAACAGCGCGCTGAACTTTCGCTTCCGCAACGACTATCCCTTCCCCATCCGTATCGACGCCTCCGCCCAGGACGGCGCGCTGACCATCGCCATATACAAAGCGTTATAACAATAAAAAAACGCCTGTCAGCAAGCTGGCAGGCGTTTTTTTACTCCGGCTTCGTTTGACGCGGGGGCTGAATGACGTGAATTCCCTCCAGAGCAGAGAGGCTTTCGGCTTCCTCCTCATTCTGTACCTGTGCGGCCAGGAGGCCGGTGCATTCCGTAGCGCTGGCGGCCTGGTCAAGATTGAAGAAGGCGCTGTCGTCCTGTTCCCGGCGCTTCTTCTTGTGCTTCTTTCCCGGCACGGAAGCGTCCGGGGGCGGCGGGACGGGCTGTGTCCGCGGCGGTCTCACCGAGCCGCTCATTTGGTTTCGTAGCTCTGGCACATGCTCTCATCGGCAGGGTCGCCGGAGTAGGCCATGGGCGTGGGGGCCACTTGAATAGCTTCCAGGGAACAGATGCCCTTGTCCTCCCGCAGGTGGCGGCAGGATTCCACGGAGCAATGGATGCACTGGTTTTTCGGGTCAGTCATGAGAACATTTCTCCTTTCGGTGCTTGCACAGTCTGACGCGCCATGCCGCGCGTCAAGCATAGCATGCGTCAAAAAAGAGCTTGCCATGCATAAAAATCTGTGATATGCTCTTGAATTGCCGACTGTATTCGGCAGCGGATGATGCGCGAACACCTGCGCCACCCATCCGGAAAAAACAGGATGCGCCAGAGCGCCATCCTCATGAAAGGAGATTTTGACATGAAAAAATTCGATGTCAAAACCTTGACGATCGGCGGAGCCATCGCCGCGCTGTATGTGGTCCTGACTTTGGTGGCAAACGCCTTCGGCCTGGCCAGCGGAGCCATTCAGGTCCGTCTGTCCGAAGCCCTCACGATCCTGCCCTGCTTTACCCCCGCCGCTGTGCCGGGCCTGACCGTGGGCTGTATCCTTGCCAATTTGGTCACCGGCTGCGCCCCGTGGGACGTTGTGTTCGGCAGCCTGGCCACCCTCATCGGCGCCGTCGGCACCTACCTGCTGCGGAAAAAGCCCCTGCTGGCCTGGTTTCCTCCGGTATTGAGCAATGCCATCATCGTGCCCATCGTGCTGCAAAAGGTCTACGGCGTGCCCGATTCCTTCTGGTATTTGATGCTGACCGTCGGCGCGGGCGAAGTCATCGCCTGTGGCATCCTGGGCCTGCTGCTGTACAAGGCGCTGTCCAAGACCAAGATCTTTTGATACGAAAAGCTGATGAATACATTGCTGGGGGGAACCGCTCTTTGGATCACCTCATCCGGCGCTTCGCGCCACCTTCCCCTGCGAGGGGAAGGCGGCTCCCCCAGACCCCTTCCGAGAAAGGCGAAAGAGGAAACATATATTTCAGCTTTCGTTTTCCTCTGCTTCTATGAATAAACCGCTTGACAAACCGGGTTTTATTCATTAAGATAGAACCATATATGCGAGGAAGGGAAGAGTACCGCGTCAGAACGCCCAAAGAGAGCCGCGCAAGGTGAAAGGCGGCGGCGGGATGCGCGGGAACATGGCCCCGGAGCATGCGCGGGCAAGCACGTTCAGCCCGCGCCGGGCAGCGCCGATATCCGCTGAATGAAGGCGCGTTTCTACCGCATATAAATGTCGCCCAATGATGATTGTTAAATCACCTCATCCGACACGCTGACGCGGGCCACCTTCCCCTCAAGGGGAAGGCAAAAAAGGCTTCCCCTTGAGGGGAAGCTGTCAGGCGAAGCCTGACTGATGAGGTGCCTTCTTCATTGAAAAACACGAAGCCAAAGAAACGCGTAAAACCAGGGTGGTACCGCGTAAGCATTTACGCCCCTGCATCGAACACCGATGCGGGGGCGTTTTTCTCTCCCGCAGCAACAAAAAGAGCGTACAGTGTTCAGTGTACAGAGTACAGATGAGACAGCAACATCACAAAGCTATGCTGTGGATAAACCATATCATCTGAACTCTGCACTCTGTTCTCTGAACTCTCCGTCCAATCCCTTCAAAGGAGTGATTCCCATGGACCAGAAAAAGACCTACTACATCACCACCCCCATCTACTACCCCTCGGGCAACATGCACATCGGCCACACTTACACCACCGTGGCCGCCGACGCCATGACCCGCTTCAAGCGCCTGACCGGCTACGACGCCTACTTCCTCACCGGCACCGACGAGCACGGCCAGAAGATCGAGCGCAAGGCCGCCGAAAAGGGCGTGACCCCCCAGGCGTATGTAGACGAGATCGTGGCAAATACCAAGGAACTGTGGAAGCTGATGGAAATCGAGTACGACGATTTCATCCGCACCACCCAGGAGCGGCACGAAAAGATCGTGCAGAAAATCTTCCGCCAGTTCTACGAGCAGGGCGACATCTACAAGAGCGCCTACGAAGGCCTGTACTGCACCCCCTGCGAATCCTTCTGGACCCCCACCCAGGTGGTGGAAAAGGACGGCGTCAAGTGCTGCCCGGACTGCGGCCGCCCCGTGGAAGCCATGCAGGAGGAAAGCTATTTCTTCCGCATGAGCAAGTATCAGGATTGGCTGATCGACTACATCGAAACCCATCCCGATTTCATCCAGCCCGCCAAGCGCGCCAACGAAATGCTGAACAATTTCTTGAAGCCCGGCCTGCAGGATCTGTGCGTCAGCCGCACCAGCTTCAAGTGGGGCGTGCCGGTGGACTTTGACGATAAGCACGTGGTGTACGTGTGGATCGACGCCCTGTCCAATTACATCACCGCCCTGGGCTACGGCACCGACCACGACGAGCTGTTCAAAAAATACTGGCCCGCCGACGTGCACCTGGTGGGCAAGGAAATCGTCCGTTTCCACACCATCTATTGGCCCATCATGCTCCACGCTCTGGGTCTGCCCCTGCCCAAGCAGGTGTTCGCTCACGGCTGGCTGCTGTTCGGCAACGACAAGATGAGCAAGTCCAAGGGCAACGTGGTCTATCCCCAGCCCATCGTGGCCCGCTATGGCGCCGACGCCCTGCGCTATTACCTGCTGCGCGAAATGCCCTTCGGCGCGGACGGCAACTACACCAACGAAGCCTTCCTCACCCGCATGAACGCCGACCTGGCCAACGACCTGGGCAACCTGGTCAGCCGCACCGTGGCCATGATCGAAAAGTACTTCGATGGCGTCCTGCCCGCTTGGACGGACGCGGTGGACAATGAAGTGGACGCGCCCCTTAAAGAGCACTGCGCCGCCCTGCCCGGGATGGTGGAGGAGCAGATGAACAAGCTGCAATACTCCCAGGCGCTGGCGGAAATCTGGAAGGTCATCGGCGAATGCAACAAGTATATCGACCTGACCCAGCCCTGGGTGCTGGGCAAGGACGAAGCAAAGAAGGACCGGCTGGCCAACGTGCTGCTGACTCTGGCGGAATGCGTGCGGTTCGTGGCCGTGCTGATCCGTCCCTTCATGCCCGCCACCCCCGACCGGATCTTCGAGCAGCTGGGCGTTTCCGACGAAGCGCTGAAATCCTGGGAATCCCTGGATTCCTTCGGCAAGCTGCCCGCCGGGATCAAGGTCTGCAAGGGCGAAGCCCTGTTCCCCCGCATCGACATCAAGAAGGAACTGGAAGCTCTGAACCCCGACGAGAAGGAAGAAAAGAAGGCGGCAAAGGCCGAAGCCAAGCAGGAAAAGAAAGAGCAGAAGGCCGAAAAGAAGGAAAAGAAGAAGCAGGAAATCCCCGAAGGCTGCATCGCGTTCGACGATTTTGAAAAGGTGAAGCTGCGGGTCGCCCGGGTGCTGGCATGCGAACGGGTGGAAAAGAGCGAAAAGCTGCTGAAATTCCGCCTGAGCCTGGGCGACGAGGAACGCACCGTGCTGTCCGGCATCGCCAAGTTCCATAACCCCGAAGACCTGATTGGCAAGAACCTGATCCTGCTGGCCAACCTGGCCCCCCGCAAGATCATGGGTATCGAAAGTCAGGGCATGCTGCTGTCCTCCGTGGCGAAAAACGATGACGGCACCGAAACCCTCCGCCTCCTGACGGCTGACCCCATCATGCCCGCTGGCGCGGAAATCGGCTGATTTGCCTTTTCAACCAACAAAAAAGCAGAAACGTTTCGCGCGTTCCTGCTTTTTTCTTTTTACTATCACTCCATCAGCAAATCGGAGATTTCTTTCCTGCCCAATTCCCCAAAGTTCAAAGGGGCTTTTTCGAGGTCATACAGCAAAAGACCTTCCTTTCCTCTTTCCAGTTCGCTCACCATCCAGCCTGAGCGGTCAAACATACCGGTGGGAGCGGTCTGGAAGGGAGCACAGGTGTTGCAGGTGAGGGTATAACACACGTTTTCGACCGCTCTGGTTTGAATGTGTCCCTGAATGAGGCGGTATCTTTCCGGGTTTTCCTGATCGGTTCGGTCGTAAAAAAGAATCAGGTTCAGGTCGGTTTGTTCCCGATACAGTTCTCTGAAATATTCCGGGAAGCGCACTTCAAAGCAAATGCGAATCCCCACTTTCAATGAATCAGCATGGAACACCCCCACTTGCTGACCCTGGGAAAAGTTCTCCCGATCCCAGCCCCACAGCGCGCGCTTGCTGTAAACCTCCTGCTTTCCATCCGGGCAAAAGACAACGGCGCTGTTAAAATACTTGCCGCTCTCTTTGATGATGGTTCCCGCGACGATGTACATTTGATATTGTTCCGATAAAGTCTGTATCTGATGATGGACACGCTGGACTTGATCGAAATCCACGTCCGCCGAGGATGGGATGCAGTGGGGCGGATATCCCGTCACCGCGCATTCCGGAAACAGCAGCAGCCGGACACCGGATTGAAAAGCCTTTTCGATTCCGGCCTTGATATGGGCGTAATTGTTTTCGATGCTTCCCGTTACAGCAAATTGATAAGCGCCGATTCTCATGCTTATCCCTCCAGAATGTCATACCCCGCTGCTTTCAGCGCGTCCAGCGCGGCGGAGGCGTGCCGCTCCCGGAACAGGATATAATCCGTGTTGTAGGTGGACACGGCGAACAGCGGCACCTGGGCTTTGGCGAGGCAGTCCGCCACGCGGGCCAGGATGCCGACCAGGGAGAAGTCCAGCACGCCCGCGATACGCAGGCAGCGCCAGCCGTCCTGACGGTTCAGCGCATTGGAGGGGCAAGACGAAACCGGGCACACCAGCGAAATTTCCTCATCCGTGCGGGCGAAAAATGTGAAAGGAGCGGACAGGTCGGCGTCGGAAATGTTGTTCAGTTGGCAGACGGTAAAGGTCTGGTCAAGCAATTGCAGGGTCATTTGGTTTCCTCTCCTTCTTCCGCGAACGGTGGGCGGATCAAATCGCATTCCATCACCTTTTGTTTCACGTCCAGCATACGGGTTTCGGCGATGCGCGTGAAACCAAAGGAAGCATACAGCTTTTTGGCCCGTTCGTTATCCGTCAGCACGGTCACTTTCATGGGGCGGTTTTCTTCCATGGTTTTGACCGCGAAGGCCGCCGCTGCTTTTCCGATGCCTGTGCCCTGGTATTCCGGCAGCACGTACAGCGAAACCAATTCATTTTCCGCTTTGCCGATTACCAGCGCGCCCACGGTTTTGTCCGTCATCCGCAAAGCAAACACATCATGCCGCTTGGCAATATGCTCCCGCAGCTTCGCTTCCATATATTCCGGGCTGTGCCGTTTCAGAAATTCAGCGCTGCAATGGGCGGCGTGGCTCGCTTTCCAGCTGGCGGAATAGGCGGCGGCGGTTTCGGGCAGCAGCGCTTCATCTGCTTTCACGATGTCCGGTGTCAGCAGCCGGACTGCCTGCTCCTTCGCGGCTTTCATGGCGGTGGGAATGGGCAGGGCGTTCATCTCTTTCAGGGTGACAAAGCGGCCTTCCTTGCATTCGGCGGACGCCGCTTCATAATGATACAGCGTCATGTTCCACACCCGGTGGGTGAAAATATGGCGGGCATTGCCAAGCTCGTTTTTATAGGAAACCTGAATGCCCAGGGCTTTCATGCCTTTTTCCATATCCTGCCGGTTTTCATCATTCTCTGTCAAATGATACACCCACAGGTTTTTCAGCAGCGTTTCCTTCCGCTGGGTCATCCAAATTCTGCCCCGACAGGTGATCAGCGCCACGGCCATGACCACATCCCTGGGCGGCTTGGCGGCGGCCTTGATGGGCAGGGTTTCCGCGTCGCCTTCCCGATAGGCGTTGCACAGCGGCCGCAGGGGGCAGGCTTCGCAGTCCGGGGTGCCGGGGGTGCAGACCGTCGCGCCTAAGTCCATCAGCGCTTGGTTGAAATCCCCGCAGCGGGAACCGGGCATGTCCTCCCGGCCCAGGTCGGCCAGGCGTCGCTTGACGGCGGGAATATCAACATCCTCCCGGACGCCGTGGAAGCGGGACAGCACCCGGGTCAGGTTGCCGTCCATGGCGGGGGCGGGAAGGTCAAAGGCGATGGAAGCTACCGCCGCGGCGGTGTAATCCCCCACGCCAGGCAACGCCCGCAGCAAATCCAGGTCAGCCGGGAACACGCCGCCATACTGTTCCGCAACAGCTTTTGCCGCCTTATGCAAATTCCGGGCGCGGGAATAGTAGCCCAGCCCCTCCCAGCATTTCAGCACATCCTCCTCCGGCGCTTCCGCCAGGGCGAACACGTCCGGGAAGCGGTTCAGAAAGCGCGTGTAATACGCCCCCACCGTTTCGGTGCGGGTCTGCTGGAGCATGATCTCGCTGACCCAGATGCGGTAGGGGTCCTTCGTGCCCCGGAAGGGCAGCACGCGCTTGTGCTCGTCGTACCAGGCAAGCAGCAGGGCGGAAAACATGGCTTCGCCTCCGTTCGGAAAACCGGGTAAAATCGTATTTCCATTTTACCACAGAATATCACAATTGGAAAGGAAATTTAAAATCAAGAGAAAATCAAAGATATTTTGAGATAATATGGTCAAAATCAGGAAATTTCATCAATAATTCCTTCCAATCGGATAAAATTCAGGAATTTGGAGAAAATGCCATTTGCGCCAAATCCGTTTATGAAGTACACTATGCAAGGATGATTTAGCACTCAATGATTATGAGTGCTAACAATCCCCAAGAATCGCTACCAATTGTTTAAGGAGGAGCCTTATGAACGTTAAGCCTTTGTTTGACCGCGTGGTCATCAAGAATGTGGAAGCGGAAGAAACCACCAAGAGCGGCATCATCCTCACCAGCGCCGCAAAGGAAAAGCCCCAGATGGCCGAAGTGCTGGCCGTTGGCCCCGGCGGCATGGTGGACGGCAAGGAAGTCGTCATGCAGGTGAAGGTCGGCCAGAAGATCATCTATTCCAAGTACGCCGGCACCGAAGTGAAGCTGGACGGCCAGGAAATGATCATCGTGCGGCAGAGCGATATTCTCGCTGTGGTTGAGTAATTATTTAGAATAATAGAGTTCTAAGTTCAAAGTTCTAAGTTCCAAGCAGAATAGCGACCATTGGCTTAGAACAATAAAACTTAGAACTTGAAACTTAGAACTAAAAAAGGAGATTGAATTATTATGGCAAAGCAGTTGAAATATGGCGAGGATGCCCGCCGCGCTCTGGAAGCCGGTATCAATGCCCTGGCGAATACCGTGAAGATCACCCTGGGCCCCAAGGGCCGCAACGTGGTGCTGGATAAGAAATACGGCGCGCCCCTCATCACCAACGACGGCGTGACCATCGCCAAGGAAATCGAGCTGGAAGACCCCTTTGAAAACATGGGCGCTCAGCTGATCAAGGAAGTCGCCACCAAGACCAACGACGTGGCCGGCGACGGCACCACCACCGCCACCCTGCTGGCTCAGGCCATCGTGCGCGAGGGCCTGAAGAACCTGGCCGCGGGCGCGAACCCCATGGTCTTGAAGCGCGGCATCGAAGACGCCACCGCCGCCGCCGTGGAAGGATTGAAGGAAGTTTCCCGTCCCATCAGCGGCAAGCAGGCCATCGCCCAGGTCGCTTCCATTTCCGCGGGCAGTGAAGAAATCGGCCAGCTGATTTCCGACGCCATGGAAAAGGTCGGCAAGGACGGCGTCATCACCGTGGAAGAATCCAAGACCATGAAGACCGAACTGACCACCGTGGAAGGCATGCAGTTTGACCGCGGCTATGCTTCCGCCTACATGGTCACCGACACCGACAAGATGGTGGCCGAGCTGGATAACCCCTATATCCTGATCACCGACAAGAAGATCAGCAACATCCAGGAGATCCTGCCCGTGCTGGAGCAGGTGGTGCAGGCTGGCAAGAAGCTGCTCATCATCGCTGAGGACGTGGAAGGCGAAGCCCTGGCCACCCTGGTTGTGAACAAGCTGCGCGGCACCTTCACCTGCGTCGCCGTCAAGGCCCCCGGCTTCGGCGACCGCCGCAAGGAAATGCTCCGCGACATCGCCATCCTGACCGGCGGCCAGGTCATCAGCTCCGAGCTGGGCCTGGAACTGAAGGAAGCCACCCTGGATATGCTGGGCCAGGCTCATCAGGTCAAGGTGGACAAAGAGAACACCACCATCATCGACGGCGCTGGCGACAAGCAGGAGATCCAGAACCGCGTCGGCCAGATCAAGGCCCAGATCGCCGAAACCACCAGCGATTACGACCGCGAAAAGCTGCAGGAACGCTTGGCCAAGCTGGCAGGCGGCGTGGCTGTGATCCAGGTTGGCGCTGCCACCGAGATCGAAATGAAAGAGCGCAAGATGCGCATTGAAGACGCCCTGGCCGCGACCCGCGCTGCCGTGGAAGAAGGCATCGTGCCCGGCGGCGGCGTGGCGCTGCTCAACGCCATCAGCAAGGTGCAGGGCCTGGTGTCCAAGAACGTGGGCGACGCCAAGACCGGCGTGCAGATCGTGCTCCGCGCCATGGAAGAGCCCATGCGTCAGATCGCCCTCAACGCCGGCATCGACGGCGCTGTGATCATCGAGAACATCCGCCGCAGCCGCAAGACCGGCTATGGCTACGACGCCCTCAAGGGTGAATACGTGGACATGATCGAACGCGGCATCATCGACCCCACCAAGGTGACCCGTTCCGCCCTGCAGAACGCTTCCTCCGTGGCCGCTATGGTGCTGACCACCGAATCCCTGGTGACCGATATTCCCGCGCCCGAACCCGCCGCTCCCGCCGCCAACCCCGGCATGGGCGGAATGTATTGAGGCAATTGAAAAAAGACCGCTTCGGCGGTCTTTTTTCTTGGGAGGAATCATATACAATCTCAGCTTATAACTTGGAATTTGAACTGCTACTGAATTCAAAGCGCTTGAAACATCTCCATCATCGTTTTCGCGTCCTCGGCCATGGTGCCGTGGCATTCGCAGATAATGCGGGGCGCATAGCCGCGCTCCTTCAGGAGCGGGGCCAGGTGTTCAAACCGGGGGCCGAATTTCTCATCGGCGAAGGTGCGGTGGCGTTTTTCCCCGGCGGGGCCGAACTCGATGGTGGAAAAATGCACGTGCATCCTCCGGGCGCGTTCCAGGCCCAGGGCGGCTTCGATTGCGTCCAGCACAGCGGCAAAGTCCTCCGTGGTGTTCAGCGCGCCGTGGCCCAGGGCATGAAGATGGGCAAAGTCGATGCAGGGAATGAGCCGCTCGTCCAGCAAACAGAAGGCCAGGGTCTCCTTCAAATCCCCGATCTGGCTGGGCCGTCCCATGGTTTCGGGGCACAGATGCACCTGCGATAAGCCCATGTCGTCCAGCCGCAGATATGCTTCTCGAATACCCTCCCGGCAGTTCTGAAGCGCTTCTTCCCGTTCCAGCTTCATCATCGCGCCTACGTGCACCACCACCCGGTCGCCGCCTAAGTGGGTTACCAGCCGGGCACTGTCGGTGATGTAACGGAAGGAACCCTCCCGCTTTTCCGGGTCAGGGTTGGCCAGATTGATAAAATACGGCGCGTGGGCGCTGACGGCAATGTCGTTTTCCCGGGCAAGCCCGGCGATTCTGTCCGCCATGTCCTCCTTCAACTGCACGCCCCGCCCGAAGGAATATTCATACGCGCTCAGGCCCATGCCCCGCAGCCAGGCAGGGGCCTGCCAGCTGGCCTTATATCCCTGGGCGTAAAAGGAATCGGAATTGCCCGCCGGGCCGAATCGGATCATAGCGCCTTGTTCGCCCTCCCTGTGCCGCGGGCATAGCGGCCCGACTGGATTTCCTTCACGAACAAATCCGCGTTCACCAGCCCCCGCTGTCCCGCTTCGACCGTATCCCGGATGGCCTGTTCCTTGTCGTAAGGCACCATGGCCATGCTCACGTCCAGCGCCGCTTCCACCCGGCTGTCGGGCTCGCCCCGCAGAATGGCATACTGCGCCATGGCGATGCCAAAGCCGTTGCCCACGCTTCCGGTGTTGAACAGCAGCCGACCGTAGCCAAACAGCCGCACGCCCTGACGGTGCACGTCGCCATAGCCCACAATATCAAAGTCCGGCTCAAAGTAGGGGGCCAGCAGGTCGTGATCCTCATGAACGAAATAAGGCTCGGGCAGGATGGGCCGCCCGTGGAACAGCCGCATCTTTTTTCCGGAGAACCAGCAGTGGCGTTCCATCGGAAAATCCACCAGCGCCTGCATACGACGCGGCCCCAGCTGGTCATAATAAAACTGATCCTTGGGAAACATCTTTTTCCCGATGCCCTCGTCCCAGTTGCCCTGCAAAATGAATTCACAATTGGCCTGCGCCCAATCGAAGGTCCTGTCCGACGACGGGCCTTTGCCTACCACGTCGCCCAGGCACCAGATGCGCGTGATGCCCCGGCGCTTGATATCCTGCTCCACCGCCTGGGCGGCGGGCCAATTGCCATGCAGATCGGCCACCAGCGCGATGTCTGTCATCCTTTGCAAGCCTCCACAAACGCGTTGAAAATCGTTTGGGCTTCCGGATACCGGTCGCTCAGGGATTCAGGATGCCACTGTACCGCCGTAACGTACCGGGCCTGGGGATAATCGACAGCCTCGATCAGCCCGTCCCCGGAATACGCCGTAGCGACCAGCCCCTTGCCCAAATGCTTGATGCCCTGATGGTGACGGCTGTTCACGCCGAACCGGGTCAGCCCGCTGGCACGGTAAAGCAGGGAATCTTCCGTAACCGTTACCTCGTGAACCTTGTCCCGCGGGGTATCATAACAGGGATGCTTGATCGCGCCTTTCAGCTGGGTTTCGATGTCCTGATACAGCGTGCCGCCCAGCGCCACGTTGATGACCTGTATCCCCCGGCAGATGCCCAGCACAGGCAGGCTTGCTTTCAGCGCTTTCTGAAAAATCCCGATCTCAAAGGAATCGCGGATGGGCAGAATTTCTCCGCAGCAGGGCAGCGTTTCCTCCCCGTACAGCGCGGGGGCAACGTCCGCTCCGCCGCTCAGCAGCAGTCCGTCCAGCCGGGACAGCAGCGCTGTCTGGGCTTTATCATCTTCCGTCATCGGCAGCAGCACCGGCACAGCCCCGGCGCGCATGATGGCATTCAAATAATCCTGATTGACCGTGATGTTTCCTTTGTCGCTTTGCGCAGGCGTTACGCCGATCAACACCATAATGGATGCCCCCTTTTTTCTGCTGCTTTCAGTATAGTCCTATCGGCCGTGAAAATCAAGCCGGACGAAACAGGATCGGAAAAAACGCGCTTCATTATCTGCTTGAAATATTTATGGGAAAAACTGAAAAAAGGGATTGACAAAATAAATTTATGTGGTAATATTATATTTGATCAAATGTAAATACCGGCGATCAACAGAATCACATAAACAAAATTAAAGGAGGACGCGAAGATGAATTTTTACGATTACGCTGTGACCACCCCCAAGGGCGAAGAAGTATCCATGAAGAATTTTGAGGGAAAGGTGGTGCTGGTGGTGAACACCGCCACGGGCTGCGGCTTCACGCCCCATTACAAAGACCTGGAAGAAATGTATGAAAAGTTCCATGAAAAGGGACTGGAAATCGTGGACGTGCCCTGCAATCAGTTCGCCGGTCAGACCCCCGGTACCGACGACGAGATTCATGAATTCTGCACCCTCAAATACAACACCCAGTTTCCCCAGATGAAAAAGAGCGACGTGAACGGCGAAAACGCCCTGCCCCTGTTCCAGTACTTGAAGAGCCAGAAGGGCTTCGAGGGCTTCGGTCACGGCCCCGTGGCGCTGGCCATGGGCGCGATGCTGCATAAGATCGACAAGGATTACAAGAACAATCCCGACATCAAGTGGAACTTCACCAAGTTCGTCGTGGACCGTCAGGGCAATGTGGTGGCCCGCTTCGAGCCCACCGCCCCCATGAAGGACGTCGCTGCCTGCGTGGAGAAGCTGCTGTAACGGGGAGAAGAGAACAGAGTACAGTTTATTTTGTCTGTATGCACCCGTCCTTTGATCAGGTAAAACATCTGTACTCTGTACTCTGAACTCTGTACTCTCGAACAACCGACGCCAGGAGGTTTGACTATGCGCTACGACATCGCCATCATCGGCACAGGCCCAGCAGGGCTGTCCGCCGCCATCACAGCCACGATCCGCAATAAAAAAGTGCTGCTGCTGGGCAGCAAGGATTTGACCGAAAAGCTCAGCAAGGCCCACGAGATCCAGAATTATCTGGGCTTCCCCGCCGTGAAGGGCGCCGACCTGGCCGCGGCCTTCCAGCGCCACATCGACCAGATGGGCATTGAGATCACCGAAAAGCGGGTCAGCGCCGTGTACGCTATGGGCGATTTCTTCGCCCTTCAGGCGGGGGAAGACATGCTGGAGGCTTCCAGCGTCATCCTGGCCACCGGCGTGGTGCAGGGCAAGCCTCTGCCGGGAGAAAACGAGCTGCTGGGCCGGGGCGTCAGCTACTGCGCCACCTGCGACGCGCCCCTGTACCGGGGCAAACGCGCCGCCGTGATCGGCTACAGCCCCCGGGAGGAAGCGGAAGCCGCGTTCCTGTCCGAGGTGTGCAGCGAAGTGCTGTACTTCCCCACCTACAAGGATGAAACCCACCTGCCCGAATCCGTAAAGGTCATCCGGGAAAAGGTGGTCGGCATCGAAAGCGACGGACAGGAAAGGGTTGTCAAAACCGCCGAAAGCGGGTATACTGTGGATGGCGTGTTCGTGCTGCGGGAGGCCGTGGCCCCCGGCCAGCTGGTACCCGGCCTGGAAACGGAGGGCGCGCACGTGGTGGTGAACCGCAAGATGGCCGCCAGCATTCCCGGCGTCTTCGCCTGCGGCGACATCGTGGGCACCCCCTACCAGTACATCAAGGCCGCCGGGGAAGGCAACGTAGCCGCCCTCAGCGCGGTGGCGTATCTGGATCAGAAAGAACGGAAGTAATCCTGGGGGAAGCCATTCTTTGGAAAACCTCATCCGGCCCTGCGGGCCACCTTCCCCTGCGAGGGGAAGGCTAAGAATGGTTTCCCCCAGAAAAAACAAAAAAGGAGATTAGAATCATGGTTAAGAAGATTAACGCGGAACAGTTTGAAAACGAAGCCAAGAAGAGCGCCGTGGCGGTGGTGGATTTCTCCGCGACCTGGTGCGGCCCGTGCCGGATGCTGGCCCCCGTGGTGGAGAGCGTCAGCGAAAAGCTGGCGGGCAAGGTGGATTTCTACAACGTGGACGTGGACGAAGCGCCCGAGCTGGCCATGGCGTTCCGGGTCAATTCCGTGCCCTGCCTGGTGCTGCTCAAGAACGGCCAGTTCGTGGATCAGTCCATCGGCTTCAAGCCCGAACCCATGATCACGTCCTGGATCGAAGGCAACCTGTAATATCGCAGACGGTAATGGCGCATTTCATCACCAGCCCGGTGGTGAATTGCGCCATTGGTTTTATGGCAGCTTATCGATCGACAACTCGGGACTTGTCTTTGAGCAGCCCCCCAATGTGATGATCTGTCAAAGGAGAGATAATAATGGAGATCAATCGACTTAATTACAATGGATACAAAGGCAAGAAATACAATGCTGAATTCCTTTCGGATCAGTATTTGTCCATTGAACCCGGGAATAATGGTTTTGAAATGAAATGGGTTTATTCCGAGACTGAATTGAAGATGTCAATTCATGATTACATGCTGTCAGACTGGCTGGAAGACCCGGCAGCCTATGGCGCGTTTGAACATGGAAGGATGGTTGGATTTGTCGAGGGCTTCTTGGAGAAGTGGAATAACCGCTTCCGAATTACTAACATCTGTGTTTTTGACGAATCAGACCGTAGACGTGGGATTGGAACGCTGCTTCTGGACAGAATGATGCTTGACGCTGTGAACAGCGGTGCAAGGATGGCGGTGCTTGAAACACGGAGCTTCAACTTCAAAGCTGTTTCTTTTTATCAGAAAAATGGGTTTGAAATCATCGGCTTTGACCGATACGCTTATTCAAACAACGGACCTGAAGAACACAATATGCGGATAGAGATGGGAAGAAAAATTACATGACATAGTAAACCTGAAGTAAATCGTTCAAATTCTAGTTTATCATATCATTTCAGAATCTTTTCTCCACAAAGAAGGGCAGGTGACGACCATGACCGATCCTGAACAGAATCAAAAGGACGACCTTCCCCAATTGCACCTGGACAGCCAGCTCTGCTTCCCGCTGTACGCGGCGGCGCGGAAGGTGGTCAACCATTACACGCCGTACCTGAAGCCGCTGGGCATTACCTATACCCAGTACATCGTGCTGCTGGCCCTGTGGGAAAGCGGCAGCGCCACGGTGGGCGATCTGTGCCGCAGGCTGTATCTGGACAACGGCACCATCACGCCGCTGCTGAAAAAAATGGAGGAATGCGGCTATATCGCCCGCAGCCGCTCCAAGCAGGACGAGCGTGTGGTGACCGTGACCATCACGGAGCAGGGCTGGGATTTGCGCCAGCGGGTGAAGGACATTCCCTTCCAGGTGGGCGGCTGCATCCCGCTGACCCACGATGAGGCCTTTGACCTGTACAAGCTGCTGCATAAGCTGGTGCAGAGCATGGCGTAAAGGGAGGATGCAGGCGTGGAACAGGCACATCGCGTTTTGATCACGGCCTTTGAACCCTTCGGCGGCGCTTCGGTGAATACCTCTTTGGAGGTGCTGCGCCGCCTGCCGGACAGGATCGGCGGCTGGCAGGTGACGAAGGTCACGCTGCCCGTGGTGTTTGGCCGGGCGGCGGAGGAAGCCCTGCGCCATCCCGCGGATTTCATCGTGCTGCTAGGCGAGGCGGGCAAACGGACTGCGGTCACGCCGGAGCTGAACGCAAAAAATGTCCGGAATGCAAGGATTCCGGACAATGAAGGTTACCAGCCTGCGCAGGAAGCCATCCTTCCGGGCGGCCCGAATGTATATCATACTGCTGTATCCGTGGCGCGCATCGTGGCGGATATGCAGGCAGAAGGATTTGAAATTGCCGTCTCCGATGACGCGGGCACGTTTGTCTGCAATGACACCTATTATCTGGTGGGAACAGCCAGCCGCGTCCCGACGGTCTTTATCCATGTCCCCGCGATTCCAGAACGGGCGGAGCACTTTGCAGGTACGGTTCGCCGCTTTGTGGAAATTGCTTTGAACACAGCCGTGTAAAGCCTGCCGGGCGCTATGGCTTTCCGCGTCATTTGATTTTGGCGATATACGGATTCGTGTATTCCACTTCGCCCGTGACTTCGCGGATGACCTCGATGCCCTCGGGTATTTTCACTTCCTGGTCGGTTTTGTACAGCTCGATTTCCATCAGCGCCTGATCGTTCCACTGGGGATACAGGTCGATGTTGTAGTACAGCCCGTTTTCGCTCAGGCAATAGCGGCGTTTGCGAATGGGGCGGTAGGCGGGATCGGCCTGCATCATCAGGTCCAGGTATTCATCCTGGGTCAAGCGCTCTTCCAGCTCAATGCGCTTGCCGCCCTCAATATAGCGTTTGCGGGTTTTATAGTAGATATAATTCCCATCCCGTCCGCGCTGGCGGATGCGGATGAACTCGCCGGGCACCTCGCTGTGCAGGTAGGCCTGCATGATGTCCACTGCCTGGCAGTTGGGCTTCTTTTCCAAAGCCTGCACATCGGGGTATCTGATCAGGAACTTGCGGGCCGTTTCCACAGGCCGGGGTTCTCCCAGGAAGGAGGATATTTCCCCGATCAGGTTCAGCATTTTTTCGTCGAAGTCGAACCGGTTGTCGATGACCCGCAGGTGCGGATGCCCCGTCCAAGATGTGATCAGGGAATCGTCCACCTTCACCGCTTCCTCCACGGTTTCATACCGCGCGGCGTTGTTGGCCAAGGTGTAGAACTGTTCCGCGCCTTTGGCCGCCGTGACCAGGTGGAACACGGCGTCGTAATGGTCGCGCAGGGCCACTTCGTTGGTGTCCAGGCGCTTGAGCACATAGCGGAATTCCTCGTCGCTCATATAGGCGCGGTTGTCCAGCGCCCCGCGGTCGCACACCACGAGCACCTTATCGGCGTCGAAGGTCTTGGCGATTTCCGTGAACGCCTGCTCCTTTGCGAGCATCAGTTCCGTCAGGCGAAACTGGTAATCCCGGTTGGATTTGGTGAACTTCCACGGCGCGCCGCCGCCGATCAGCTCGGTGGCCGTTTCATCCACGAACAGCACCATATAGCCCTTTTGTGTAAAGGCGTTCTGTATCCAGCTCATCGCCGTGGTTTTGCCCGCGCAGGGGCCCCCGGTGATCACGATTTTTGTGATTTTCTGATTGGGATTCACCGCGCCTTTCGTTTCCGTCCGGCTGCCCAATGCGTCCTCCCGCATGATCTCCACCTCCCATCTGTATGATACAATACGCGAAAAAAGATTTCAATATCATTTTGGAAATTTGACCGGAACGCGGAAATAGAGAAGAAATACAAAAATACAATATTTATGCAAAAAACAGCCCGTTTTGATTTAACGAACGGGCTTTTTGTGTATAAAATTACCAAGCAGAAGAAAATTCTGCATTTGACCGCTAAAGCATGGAAGGAGCGAAACCACTTATGAATACTGAGCTGGTCATTTTTATCCTCTATCTGATCTTCACCGTCGGCATCGGTGTTTATTTCTTCCTCCGCAGCAAAGACACCAATGAAAAGGATTATTTCCTGGGCGGCAGAAAAATGGGTCCCTGGGTGTCGGCCCTGTCGGCCGGCGCGTCGGACATGAGCGCCTGGGTGCTGATGGGCCTGCCCGCGTCGGTGTACGCCTTTGGCGTAGGGAAAACGTGGATTGCCATTGGTCTGGCGATCGGCTATACCCTGAGCTGGATTTTTGAAGCGCCGCGGCTGCGCAGGTATTCCATTGCCGCCAAGGACTCCATCACCATCCCCCAGTATCTGACCAACCGTTTCCTGTCCGGCAGCAAAGCCATGCAGGTGATCTGCGCCGTCATTTTCCTGGTGGCGTATACGGTGTATGCCGCCAGCAGCATCAAGGCCTGCGGCACGCTGTTTCACACCGTGGTGGGCATTGACCCGACGGTGGCCATGTACGTCGCGGCGGTGGTCATCATCTCCTACACCTTCATGGGCGGCTTCTCCGCCGTGTGCTGGACGGATTTTTTCCAGGGTCTGCTGATGCTGGGCGCGCTGCTGGTAGCCCCCATCTTTGCCCTCAGCTTCATCCAGGGCGGGAACGGCGCGGCGAATCTGGAACACGCCGCTACAGGATATTTCAGCCTGTTCACCGATTGGAAGGACGTGCTGTCCGGCCTGGGCTGGGGTCTGGGTTACTTTGGCATGCCGCACATCATCATCCGCTTCATGTCGGTGCGTTCTGACAAGGACATCAAAAAGAGCGCCACGATCGGCGTCACCTGGACGCTGCTGATCCTGGGCTTCGCGGTCGTTTCCGGCATTGTTGGCCGGATGCTGCTGGGCGAGATCGAGGACAGCTCCACCGTGTTCATCCAGATGGTGCGCCGCATTTTCCCGCCGGTGGTGAGCGGTATCCTGCTCTCCGCCATCCTGGCGGCTTCCATGTCCACGGCGGACAGCCAGCTGCTGGCCAGCGCGTCGGCCTTTGCCAGCGATGTGTACAAGCCCATTTTCCGCAAGGGCAAGGCCAGCGATAAGGAAATGTTCTGGATGGGCCGCGTGGTGGTGCTCGTCATCGCCATGGTGGCGCTCCTGATCGCATCCAACCCCAACAGCGGCACCATCATGGGTTTGGTGGAAAACGCCTGGGGCGTGTTCGGCGCGGCCTTCGGCCCGGTCATTCTGCTCAGCCTGTTCTGGCGGCGGCTGACCTTCGGCGGTGCGGTGGCCGGTATCGTGGTTGGCGCTGCGGTGGATATCCTGTGGCTCGCTTTCCTGGGCAGCTTCGGGCTGTATGAAATCATTCCCGGCTTCCTGTGCGGGCTGATCGCCGCCGTGGCGGTGTCTCTCCTGAGCAAAGCGCCCGGCAAGGATGTGACGGCGATCTTTGACGCGGTTGCCTCCGGCCACGTAGCTGAGGACAAAGCCTGATCGTCCGTCCTTCGCATGATAGAATGCGATGCCAATAAAGCACCAGGGTTTTCCCGGCACGGGAGGCCCTGGTGCTTTTTCAATCCTTGACAGCGAGCGGGAAAGCAGAGAAATCACGTTATGATCGTTTGTAGGCTATCACCGGGGTCCCGGCAGCGGGGTGATCGGACAAATTGGGATTGAGGCGAGTAATATCCTCCAAGGGGACGCGGTATCGCTTCGCCAAATCCCATACGGTTTCACCGGGCTGTAAATAATACAGGACGATGCCCTTTCCGATTTCCGGCGCGGTCACGGCGGCGGCATCCGCAATCAGCGCAGCTTCGCCCTTGCGTACGCCGTCGGCGTGCAGCCGCAGAATATATTTCAGCTCCACCCGGTCGCCGGTCACGGCGCTGGGCTCCACCTGGGCGGCGGTCAGCGTCAGGTCGTCGCCGGGCAGCGCTTCGGTGGAAAATACGGTGTGAAAGGCTTCCTCCTGACGCACGGACACGGGCACCTCGCTGTCGTCCGTCTGATAGATCAGCGTCATGTCCAGCACGCCGTCCGCGGCCAGTTTGTCCTTTTGTTTTTCCACGCTGACCAGGATGGGACGAAGAAACGCCAGCAGCGGCGTTTTCACCCGCGGCGAACCCTCGGGGAGGGCCATCACGGTACGGCCGCTCTCGGCTGCGGTTTCGTTGACCGTACCGCTGCGGAAAACCACCTGACGCGGCTGCAATTCCAGCGCGTCGCCGCCCGTCGTGAAAGCGTCGCGCAGGACGGACATTTCCTGGTCTTCCACTGCCCGAATCGCCGTCACCAATTGGATTTCCGCACGCATCAGCCGCCCGCCGTCCTCCGTTTCCTGGCTGAGCACCGCCACGTCCTTCACCGTGGTCTGCGCTGCCAGCGCCGTGCCCAGCGCCCCGGACAGCGTCACCTGTTGCTCGTAGGGCATGGTGTGGCGGGTGTACACCAGCAAACGGCCTGGTAAACCCGAGGTGTGGTAGGCGTCGATGGTGACGGTGCCGGTGACCACCGCTTTGCCGTCCGCGCCGCCCATGATGTCCTCCACCTGTGCTTCAGCGGTGGCAAACAGCGTGTCCGTGATTTTCAGCACGTCGGACAGTTCAAATTCCTCGCGGAACAGGTTCTGCGCTTCTCCTTCCCCCACGGTGCGCTGCATGGCAATCGTTTGGCTGGCTTTCTGGATTTCCGGGCTGTCAGCTACATCCCGGATAAAGGACACCGTGCGGGGCAGGCTTGCTTCGGCAGACAGATTCAGAATCGCCTGGAGCAGCAGTCTCCCGTTAAATGCTTTCGCGGAAACATTTTGTACCGTGGCTTTGGGCTGCAGCCGCACCGCGGCCAGCTGTCCATAATCCTCTTTGAGGGGCAGGACCTGGGAAAAATCCGCCGTCGCTTCCAGCGCTCGAACATTGGATAAGTCGCCCTGACCGTACAGCACATGAAACGTCACCCGTCCATCCGCCGTGGCGCGGCTGCCGGTCAGCTCGCCGCCGTTCACCGCCGCCGTCGCGTCGGCATAGTAAACCCGCGCCTCCTCCCGCAGCCCGCCGGGCAGCGCTACCTCCGTTTCCACGGCTACCTGCGTGGGCTTTGCCGCAATCACCTGTTCGGTTTCCATATTCTCACGGATCCATTCAAATTCCATGTTCGTCCCTCCTATCGCTTCTGCACAAAGGGTATGCGGAGTGATAAAGAAGTAGAACAAAAAACCGTCCGGCGAACCGGACGGAAGAACGGGATGCGGTTATTTCGCGCGCGCTTTCAGCGCTTTAAACACTTCATTCTGCGCGGGAAAGCGTTCCCAGCGCTTATAGCGCTCGTTGTATTTTTTCAGAAGCGCGTTGGCTGTTTCAGGGGAAAGAGAAGGAATCAGCGGGATGCTGTGGCGCTCAAGGGCACGAAGCATGAATTGGGCCGATATGGGCCAGGAGGTTACATCGTCCCGGGCCAGCAGCATCAGCGCGGCTTTTTCCGCATCCTGGGGAGAAGGATCGGCGTCGTGGATTTCAGCAACGATCTTTTCCACACGCTCATCCACCTGCCCATGACAGGGATCGTCCTTGATGGAATGGCCGAACCCAAGCAGTCCGTCCGTCGGCCTGTACTTTGTCTCACATTCCTTCAGCGCCGTCCGGTAATCCTCTATCGCCTGTGCCAGCGCCGCCAGCAGTTCCTCCATCGCGTTCCTCCCGTTTCGTTATTTCAGGGTGTTTTCATCGTCCTTGCGCGGCTGCTCCTGCCCATCTTCCTTGGGGCTTTTCTTCCACACAAGGAAGGCGTAAACGATCACCGCAGCCCCTGCCAGGCCGAAAAAAGCAATGAATACAATGCGCAAGGCCGGAGGCATGGAGGCGTCAGCGTCGGCCCGTTTTTCAAAGAGCTGGTACGCCAGGAAGATCAGATACGCCCCCACAACGCCGAGCAGCGTGGAATGGATTCTTTCGTTTTTCAAGAAAGCACCCTCTTTTTTGGGATCAGGCAATAGGCAACAGGAGTCAGCCATAAAAATATTTTGCCCAGAATTTTCTTTTCCTGCTGCCTATTGCCTTTCATCCTTACTTGCCGGACTTGCGGCTGGACACTACGTCGAAGATGACGGCGACCAGCAGAACGCCGCCCTTGACCACGTACTGCCAGGAGTCGGTGATGCCCATGATGGACATACCCATGTTCAGCACGCCCAGCAGCATAGCGCCGATGACCACGCCGCCGATGGTGCCGCTGCCGCCGTATGCGGAAGCGCCGCCGATGAAGCAGGACGCGATGGCGTCCATTTCAAAGGACGTACCGGTCTGGCCGGAAACGGAGCCGACGCGGGCCAGGCACAGCAGGCCGCACAGACCGGCCAGCAGGCCCATGTTGGCATACGCCAGGAAATAAACCTTGTTGGTGTTGATACCGGACAGACGGGTGGCCTTCTCATTGCCGCCCACGGCGTAGAAGTAGCGGCCGAATGCGGTCTTGGAGGTGATGAAGTAATAGATCAGGCAGATGGCCAGCACCCACACCAGCATGACGGAGATGCCCTTGTACTGGCTCAGCAGAGAACAGTACCACATCACCAGCGCGCTGATCACGATCACCTTGCCGTAATCCACCAAGGCGCTGTTTTGATGGTAGCCGTTCTTGCGCTTGTTCAGGCGGGAGCGGGCAGTCATGACCAGAATCAGCACCACCACGATGCCGCCGATGACCAGGGGCGACCAGATGTGGGGATTGTCCACCGGGTTTTGCTTGGTGGAAATCACGTCCAGCCCTGGAATGTTGATGTAGGAGGTGAACAGATTGGTGAAGGCTTTATCCTTGATGGGCACGGTTTTGCTGTCCAGCACCAGGCGGCCCAGGCCGCGGAAGATGAACATGCCTGCCAGGGTGGTAATGAAGGGCGGAATGCGGACATAGCCGATCCAGTAGCCCTGCCAAATACCGACAGCCAGGCCCACCAGCAGGCACAGGAGTACGGTGATGTAAGCGTTCCAGCCCATGTTGGTGCTCAGTACCGCGGCCAGACCGCCGGTCAGGCAGATGACGGAGCCGACGGACAGGTCGATGTTGCCGCCGGTGAGGATACACAGCAGCATGCCGCAGGCCAGCACCAGCACATAGCCGTTTTGCAGCAGCAGGTTGCTCATGTTCTGAGCGTACAGAAGCCGGCCGTCCGTGAGGAAATAGAACAGGACGAACACCGCGATCAGGGCAATGGTCATGGAATTTTTCGTCAGGAACTTTAAAACCTTGTTTGTACCGCTCGCCTGAGCGGGCGCTTTGGCTGTGGCTGCCATGAGGCGTCACTCCTTTTTTTCAGTTTATTTTGCTGGAAAGCGTGATTACCTGCCGTCCCGCAGGATATAGCCCATGATGGATTCCTGGGTGGCTTCGGATGCGTCCAGCTCAGCCAGCAGATTGCCTTCGTTCATCACGTAAATCCGGTCGCACATGCCCAGCAGCTCCGGCATTTCGGAGGAGATCATGATCACGGATTTTCCCTGATCCACCATTTGATTGATCAGGCAGTAAATATCGTACTTGGCGCCTACGTCGATGCCGCGGGTGGGTTCGTCCAGGATGAGGATGTCGGGCTCGGTGAACATCCACTTGCCCAGCAGCGCTTTTTGCTGGTTGCCGCCGGACAGGTTGCCCACCTTCTGCTCGATGGTGGGGGTTTTTGTGCCCATTTCTTCCTTCATCTTTTCCGCGGCGTCCCGTTCCTTGTCCCGGTCGATGATGCCGTTGCTGCACACCTTGTCCAGCCGGGACAGGGTGGTGTTGAACCGGATGCTTTCATTCAGCAGCAGACCGTTGGTTTTCCGGTCCTCCGTCACATACGCCAGGCCCGCGTGAATGGCGGCTTCGGGATTTTTCAGCTGCGTTTCTTTGCCGTGGATTTTCAGCGTGCCGGTGATGCCCGTGCCGTAGCTCTTGCCGAAAATGGACATGGCCATCTCCGTGCGCCCCGCGCCCTGCAGGCCGGAAAAGCCGATCACCTCGCCCTTGTGCACCTTGAAGGAGGCGTTATTGACGACCACCTTTTCGGGATACAGCGGATGATGAACCGTCCAATCCTTTACTTCCAGGCTCACTTCGTCCTGCACATGATGCTCCCGGGCAGGGTACCGATCCTCCATGGGACGGCCCACCATGCCTTTGATGATGCGGTCCTCGCTGAATTCATCCACGCCCTTCACCAGCGTTTCGATGGTGGCGCCGTCGCGGAGGATGGTGGCCTTATCCGCGCAGTAAATGATTTCATTCAGCTTGTGGGTAATGATGATGGATGTGAGTCCCTGCTTCTTAAATTCCATCAGCAGGTCCAGCAGCATCTTGGCGTCCTCGTCGTTCAGGGAGGAGGTGGGCTCGTCCAGAATCAGCAGCTTCACATTTTTGGAAAAGGCCTTGGCGATTTCCACCAGCTGCTGCTTGCCCGTTCCGATATCCTTGATGAGGGCGTGGGGCGATTCGTGCAGGCCCACCTGCTTCATATGCTTTTCCGCTTCGGCGTAGGTTTTGTTCCAATCGATATAACCGAATTTATTTTTAAACTCATTGCCCAGGAACATGTTTTCCCCAATGGACAGCAGGGGGATCAGGGCCAATTCCTGGTGAATGATCACAATATTCTGCTCTTCGGATTCTTTCAGGGTTTTAAACTGGCACAGCTTTCCGTTGTAGTAGATTTCCCCCGTATAGGTGCCGTAGGGATAAATGCCGGAAAGCACGTTCATCAGCGTGGATTTGCCCGCGCCGTTTTCCCCGATCAGGGCGTGGATTTCTCCGCGTTCCACCACCAGGTTTACATTGTCCAGCGCTTTGACGCCCGGGAATTCCTTGGTGATGTTTTTCATTTCCAGGATCACGTCAGCCAAGCGCGATTCCTCCTTTTTACGGTAACGGTGTTTCAAGAAAAGGGGCGGGGCCAGGCCCCGCCCATAGGCATCAAATTGCTCTGCCCCGCTGCCGGGGCAGAGCATGATTTCAGATAATTACTTGGCGATCAGGTAGCCGTCGTCGCCCATGGCGTACAGGCCGGTGTCAACCAGGTAGTCCAGGTTGTCCTTGGTGACCACGGTGGGCACCAGCAGGAAGGAAGGCGTGAAGTGGCCTTCGGAGGTGAAGTAGGAGGTGGTATCGAAAGCGCATTCGATGCCGCCGAAGTTGGCGATCAGGGCTTCGCCCACTTCAGCGCCTTCCAGGATGGCCTTGGCCACTTCCAGGGTCACGATGGCTTCGTTGGCAACGTTCTTGTAAACGGTCATGGTCTGCTTGCCGTCCACGATGTTGCGCAGGTTGGCGATGTCGCCGTCCTGACCGGTCACGATCACGGCGTTGTCGCCGGCATAGTCGCTTTCGATGGCCTGGGCCACGCCAGCGGCGGTGGAGTCATTGGAGCACAGCCAGGCGTCCAGCACGGTGCCGTCGGCATAGTAGGAAGCCAGCAGGTTGGAGGCGCGGTTCAGGGCGGTGTCGGTGTTCCACTGAGCGGTGGCCACCTGCTGGAATTCGGTCTGGCCGGAAACGACCTTGATGGTGCCCGCTTCGATGTAGGGCTTCAGCACGTCGAAAGCGCCGTTGAAGAAGTAACCGGCGTTGTTGTCGGCGGGGTCACCGGCGGTGAATTCCATGTTGAAGGTCTTGTCGCCGGCGTTGGCCAGATCCAGCGCGGCTTCCACGAACTTGCCCTGCAGGGTGCCGACGGTGTAGTTATCGAAGGACACATAGTAGGACACGGCGTCGTTGCCGATCAGACGGTCGTAGGAAATCACGGGCACGCCTTCTTCAGCGGCGCGGTCCATGACGGTGTTCAGGCCGTCGCCGTCGATGGCGGCGATGATCAGCAGATCCACGTTCTGGCTGAGCATGTTGTCGATGTCGTTCACCTGCTGGTCGTTCTTGTTGTCGGAATAGGTCAGGATGGTTTCGTAACCGGCGGCCTCAAACTGCTGCTTGAGGTATTCGCCGTCACGGTTCCAGCGTTCCAGGGACTGGGTGGGCATGGAGATGCCGACCTTCTTGGCGGCGCCTTCGGCCATCGCGGAGACGCACATCAGGCTCATGACCAGAGCCAGCACGAGGCACAACAGTTTCTTCATGGTAGGGTACACTCCTTTTTTATTTTTTAGGCTCAACCGGAGCCTTGGTTACGTTGTCGGCGCCTCCGTGGCGGACGGCGCGCATATAGGCGGCGGGCAGCATACCGGTTTCCTGAACGAATGCGCGGCGGAACGTGCGCATGTTGTCGTAGCCGCACTGGTAATAAATCTGGGTCAGGGTCATGAAAGGATCGCGCATGAGCATGGTTGCTTTATCAATGCGGATAGCGTTGATGAACGCGCGGAAATTGACGTGGAACTGCTGGGCGAACAGGTGGCTCAGGTGGCTTTCGCTGATGCCCAGGTCGTGGGCGGCGCTGCTGATGGTAATGCTGTCGCAGGCGTGGTCGTACACATACCGCACCACCCGCGCCCCCAGGCCGCGTTCATTGTACGCCGCCGACGGATGAAAGCATAGCGCGTGCAGGATATGGGCCAGGATCACGTGCAGATACGCCAGATGCAAATGCTGCTGTTCTTTGTCCTGCATCAACGCTTCCGCCATGCGAAGCGCTTCTTCCCCGGCCCGCTCCCGCCGCACGATGGGTTCATTGGGAAGCATGGTATGGAAGATGCTGGAGAATTCGGCGATCGTGTCCGCGGGAAAAATGGCGGTAAAGCCCCTCGTTCCTTCTGCCTGGGCATTGTAGGCGTGCGGTGTGAGCGGGAAAGCGATGGCCGCGTCACCGGGAAAAAGGGTGTATTCCTGACTGTCGATCTGCACGGTGCATTCGCCGTTGAGCACGATGACCAATTCCACCGTTTCATGCACATGCAGAGGGAAAGGATATTCCGTCATGGGGCCGACAAAGAAATTGTCTTTCCGAAGCTCGTAAAAGGCTTTCAACGGAATCTTCCTCCTTTCGCCAAAGCAGTTTATGTCCCTCTCCGGGGAAAACGCTCTATGGAAAAACTGAGGGAAACATGTCACAATCCGTCATCTTTTTCCTGAATTTATACAATTATTCAGGAAAATGCGCACTTTCACGCACATAACGCAAAGCAGGTTTTGATCTTTCTTTTTGTCAGGCATATTATAATGCATCCCGCGGAAATAATCAACCCCTTCCCGCCATGTTTCTTTTTGAATTTTTGTTTTTACGTTGCTTTTCTTCCGGGCGGATGTTATAATTTGGACGAATGATTTTTCACCTCAGCAAAGGAAGGTGCGGACTATGAAAATCACTGCGGTCGGAGAAATTTTGGTTGATATGACGCAAACCCAAATCGACGCCAACGGCATTCCCCACTTTGCCGCCAATCCCGGCGGCGCTCCCGCCAACGTGGCGGTGGCCGCGGCCAAGCTGGGCGTGGAAAGCGCGTTCGTCGGCTGCATTGGCGAGGACGCTTTTGGCGCGCTGCTCAAAGAAACGCTGATCAAATACCATGTGAATATCGACGGTCTGCAGGTGACGCCCCTGACCAACACGACATTGGCGGTCGTGACCGTGGACGCCACGGGCGAGCGCAGCTTTTCCTTCTACCGCAAGCCCGGCGCCGACACCCGCATCGACGCGGCGAAGGCCATCGAGGCCGTGAAGGGCACGGGCATCCTGCACTTTGGTTCCGTCTCCCTGACCGATCCTTCCTGCCGGGACACCATCGTGAACACCGTGTCCGCCGCCAAGAAGGACGGAGCCATCATTACCTATGACCCCAATTACCGCGCCGTGCTTTGGCAGAACGAGGACGCCGCCATGCTGCAAATGCGGGCGGTGCTGCCGCTTTGCGACATCGTGAAAATCAGCGACGAGGAAACCATGTTGCTCTGCGGGGTCAAGAATCCCCACGCCGCGGCCCAGAAGCTGATGGACATAGGCGTGAAGCTGGCCGTGGTCACCCTGGGCCCCAACGGTGCGTTGTGGCGCTACGGCGATCTGGAGGGTGAAGTGGAGGGCTTCAAGGTCAAGGTGGCCGACACCAACGGCGCGGGCGACACCTTCTTCGGCGCGCTGCTCAGCCGCATCGCTCTGCATGGCGGGCTGGAGGGCCTGACCGCCGACGGCCTGAACGCCTACGTCCGCTTTGCCAATAAGGCCGCCTCCCTCACCACCAGCCGCCCCGGCGCGATTCCCGCCATGCCGACGAGAGAAGAAGTGGAGGAGGGGCTCAAATGATCGACCGCAGCGAATGGAAGGGTGAATTCGCTTCCCGCTTCAAGCGCCACGAGGACGAGCTGAAATGGCTGTACTGCGAGCTGTACCACAGCGACATGGGCGCCTATGAGTATTTCGTGGATATGCTCTACCGCAGCTACAAGGCCCGTCCTGAAAGCCTGAAAACCATGGACCGGGCGCGGGAAGCCTACCCTGACTGGTACAAGGGCCACGAACTGGTGGGCATGCTGATGTATGTGAACGCCTTCGCGGGCACCCTCAAGGGCGTGGAGGAAAAGCTGGATTACATCGCCGACTGCGGCGTGAACTACCTCCATTTAATGCCCCTGCTGGAAAGCCCCAAGGGCCGCAGCGACGGGGGCTACGCCGTCAGCGATTTCCGGAAGGTGCAGCCCGAGCTGGGCACGATGGAGGACTTGTACAACCTTTCCGAAAAGTGCCATGAGCGGGGCATCGCCGTGTGCCTGGACTTCGTGATGAACCACACCAGTGAGGATCACGAATGGGCGAAGAAAGCCCGGGCGGGCGACCCGGAATACCAGCGCCGCTATTTCTTCTATGACACCTGGGACATTCCCAACTGGTACGAGCAGACCGTGCCTCAGGTGTTCCCCACCACTGCGCCGGGCAACTTCACCTGGTGCGAGGAAGCGAAAAAGGTGGTCATGACCACCTTCTATCCCTACCAGTGGGATCTGAACTACGCCAACCCCACCGTGTTCAACGACATGACGGACAACATGCTGTACCTGTGCAACAACGGCATTGACATCATCCGTCTGGACGCGGTGCCCTACATCTGGAAGGCCCTGGGCACCACCTGCCGCAACCTGCTGCAGGTGCATACCCTGGTGCGTATGATGCGCATGGTGTGCGAAATCGTGTGCCCCGGCACGCTGCTGCTGGGCGAAGTGGTGATGGAGCCCAGCAAGGTGGTGCCCTATTTCGGCACAGTGGAAAAGCCCGAATGTCATCTGCTCTATAACGTGACCACCATGGCCTCCATCTGGCACACCGTGGCCACCAAGGACGTACGGCTGCTGGCGCATCAGATGGAGCAGGTGTTTTCTCTTCCCAAGCAGTACACCTTCCTCAACTATCTCCGCTGCCACGACGACATCGGCTGGGGCCTGGATTATGAGTTCCTCGGCCAGTTCGGCCAGCGGGAGGTGCCTCACAAGAAATACCTGAACGATTACCTCACCGGCAAATGGCCCGGCAGCCCATCCATGGGCGAACTGTACAACGACGATCCGCGCCTGGGCGACGCCCGGCTGTGCGGCACCACAGCGTCCCTGTGCGGCATCGAAAAGGCCCGGAAGGACGGCGACGCCGACGCTATGGAAAAAGCCGTGCGGCTGGACATCATGCTGCACGCCTTCATGTTCACTATGAGCGGCCTGCCCGTATTGTACAGCGGCGACGAGGTGGCCCAGGAGAATGACAACGAGTACCGCAGCGACCCGCTGAAAGCCGACGACAGCCGCTACCTCCACCGGGGCAATATGGATTGGAAGAAAGCCGAACTGCGCCACGACGAAACCACGGTGGAGGGAAAGCTCTTTGCCGCCATCCAGCGGTTTGAAGCGCTCCGGGCCGATCATCTGGTGTTCGACGGCGCGGCGGACGCCTGGCTGCTGAACACCGGCAACGACCACGTGCTGGGCATCGGACGCTACAACAAGGGCGAAAAGCTGCTGGCGCTGTTCAACTTTTCCGATAAAGAACAAATCGCCTGGGTCAACGACCCTGATCGCTACGCCGATCTGCTGACCGGCGAAGAAACCGATGCAAAATCCGTTACCCTGCCCGCGGGCGGGTTCAAATGGCTGTTCCAGGAATAAAGAGGAGCATACAAAAAACCGTGGATGCGTCCACGGTTTTTTGTATGCACATCATTTCAGCCGTGCCGCGCGCTCGGCAATGGTTTGCTCAAACGCTTCTTCCGATAGCGACGGGTCGCGGGTATCGCGCCAAAGCTGGCAGGGCATGTCCGGGCAGGCGGCACAGGTGGCAAATTTATGCCGGTTCACACAGCAGGCGAAAATGGGGCAGGGCTTGCCCTTCGGCGCATGGAACACTTTTCCGCCGCAGGCGTTGCAGCCGGGACATTCGTTTCTGTAAAAGGAACAGTCCGCGCAATCCGTACCGCAGCAGGACAGCCCCAAAATCTCCCGCTGCTTTTGCCGGGCGAATCCTGCCAGCACCAGATGATACGATCGGTTCAGCAGCGTTTTGAGCAGCTCGTCCGGCACAGCGCCATCGGCCTTCACGGAATTCCAGTGCTGCTTGTTGCTGTAATAGCCCGGGATGATGTCGGGCCAGTCCTTCCGCAGTATTTCCCCTTCCAGTGGCTCCAGCTTCAGGTTGATATAATACGGCTGGTTTTGATCATCCAGCAGAATGGCGGCAAACATTTTCCCGCCGATATGATACCGTATCCAGTTCCAGTCCGGCTGCAAGTCCTTGGTCACGCCGCGCTTGGACAAAAGGTATTCATCGATCCAGGGATATTTCATCCTGCGTTCCTCCTTGCGGTCAGGGCGTATCCAGCAAATCCTTCACGATCACGGAAGCCATGATGAGCCCCATCACCGGGGGTACAAAAGCCATGCTGCCGGGGGTGGCGCGGCGGCGGGTTTCTTCCGTTGGAACGTCAGGGCCGGGCTGCGGCGTCAGGGCGGGTTCGGTGGAATAAACCACCTTCAGGGTGGGTATTCCCCGCTTTCTCAGTTCCCGCCGCATCACCCGGGCCAGGGGGCAGTTTTCCGTTTCAAAAATATCTCCCACCCTGAATTGGGTGGGGTCCAGGCGGTTACCAGCCCCCATGGCGCTGATGAGCGGCACGCTCAGGCGGTACGCCCGTTCGGCGATGTCCAGCTTCGCCGCTACGGTGTCGATGGCGTCGGCGATATAATCAAAGGAAGCAAAGTCGATTTTGTCCGCTTCCTCCGGCAGGTAAAACAGCTTATGCCCGGCAATCACCGCATCGGGGTTGATGTCCCGCAGGCGCTCCGTCATCACGTCCACCTTGTCCCGGCCGATGGTGCTGTGCAGGGCGATGAGTTGGCGGTTCAGGTTGGACAGCGCCACCTGATCGTTATCATAAAAATCCAGACTGCCTACGCCGCAGCGGATCAGCGCCTCCGCCACATATCCGCCAACGCCGCCGATGCCGAACAGCGCCACGCGCTTTGAACGCAATTTTCCCACGCCCTCCCGGCCGATCAGCAGCGCTTCCCGCTCAAATTGCTCCATGGATTTTTCCTCCGTCCTTCCGGAATGATCTCATTATATCCCCTGCGGCAAAGAGCGTCAAGGCAAAGCAGAGGTATAAAAAACAGGGGTTCAGCCGCTTGGATGCGGCGAAACCCCTGATCTTTTTTCACGTTACATCATGCTGCGGTACAGCGCTTTGATTTCTTCCACGCTGGTATCGCGGGGGTTGCCGGGGCGGCAAGCGTCGGCGAAGGCGGAGTCGCTCAGGAACTGCACGTCCTCGTCCTTCAGGATGCCCTTCAGGTCGGCGGGGATACCCACGTCGGCGGACAGCTTCTTCACGGCGGCGATGGTGGCAGCGGCGGCGGCTTCATCGTCCATCTCGTTGATGCCGTCCACGCCCATGGCGATGCCGATGGCGCGATAGCGCTTGCCAGCGACCGGCGCGTTGTATTCCAGCCCGAAGGGCAGGATGATGGCGCAGGCTACGCCGTGGGGGGTGTCATACAGGGCGGAGAGGCCGTGCGCCATGCTGTGCACGATGCCCAGGCCCACATTGGAGAAGCCCATGCCCGCGATGTACTGGCCCAGGGCCATGCCCTCGCGGCCGTCAGGATCGTTCTGCACGGCGGCGCGCAGGCTGTGGCTGATCAGCTTGATGGCTTCCAGATGGAACATATCGGAAATGGCGCAGTGGCCCTTGGTGATATAGCCTTCGATGGCATGGGTCAGGGCATCCATGCCGGTGGCGGCGGTGAGGCCCTTGGGCATGGTGGACATCATATCGGGGTCCACCACGGCCACCTCGGGGATGTCGTTCACGTCCACGCACACGAACTTGCGCTTCTTTTCCACGTCGGTGATCACGTAGTTGATGGTCACTTCGGCGGCGGTGCCGGCGGTGGTGGGCACGGCGATGGTGAACACGGCGTGCTTCTTGGTGGGGGCCACTCCCTCCAGGGACCGCACGTCGGCGAATTCAGGATTGTTAATAATGATGCCGATGGCCTTGGAGGTGTCCATGGCGCTGCCGCCGCCCACAGCCACGATGCAGTCCGCTTCCGCTTTCCGGAAAGCAGCCACACCGGTCTGCACGTTTTCGATGGTGGGGTTGGCCTTAATATTGCTGTACACTTCATAAGCGAAGCCGACCTTGTCCAGCAGGTCGGTCACCTTTTTGGTCACGCCGAACTTGAGCAGGTCGGGGTCGGTGGCCACGAAGGCCTTTTTATATCCGCGAGCGGTCAGCTCGGGCACGATGTTTTCGATGGCGCCGTGGCCATGATAAGAAATGGGATTGAGAACGATGCGGTCAGCCATAACAGGGGTTCCTCCTTATATCGTTAATGCTTATATTATTCTTTCTTTATTCCAATTATCCTGCCGCCAAGGTGGGGAATTTTTGTAAGCATCGCACAAAAAAGAGCCCCAAAAGGGGCTCACATAAAGGGACGAAAAAATCAGGCCTCCGGAACCAGCAGGCCCAGGTTGCCATCCTTGCGCAGATAAAGCACGTTGGTGCGCTCGGTTTCAATATTGACAAAGACAAAGAAGGTGTGGCCCAGCAATTCCATTTGCAGGATCGCGTCCTCCACAGCCATGGGGCGGACGGGGAATTCCTTGGTGCGCACGATCTTGCGGTCGGAGGGGCCGTAGGCGGTGATGTCCTCGATGAATTCGGGGGTCTCCTCCTTATAGGCATCCTCCCGCAGACGCTTTTCCAGCTTGGTGCGGTGGCGCAGGATCTGGCGTTCCAGCTTGGCCAGAGCGCTGTCGATGGACATAAACAGGTTATCCTTGCTGGAGGATTCCGCGCGCAGCGTCACATCCTTCATCGGTACGGTGATTTCGCAGATGCGCTCGTCCCTTTCCTTGCGCAGACGCACAAACATTTCTGTATCAGGCTTGAGATACCGCTCCATGGTGGCGGTTTTTTTGAAGATCCGGTTGCTGATGCCCGGGGTGACAACCATGTTCTTCGCAGTGATGTTGGTCTTCATTAGGAACAACTCCTCTCTCGTTATATGGCCGGGAGCCCTCCGACGTTTTTGCTTTATCCTCTGTTTCTGATTCATATAATTCGACGGAAAATGGAAAATTCCTGCCACAAAAAACATGCTTTCAGAAAATTTTTGCAAAGCCAGCCATCATCATGCACAAAATCATCCCGATGACTGTGGGCAGAAAAAATGCGAAGACCGTCCATTTCGCGCTCCCCGTTTCCCGGCGGATGGTGAGCAGCGTGGTGGCGCAGGGAAAATGAAACAGGGAAAAGAGCATCAGGTTCAGGGCGGTCAGCGCCGTCCAGCCATGCGCGCGCAGGATGCCGCCCAAGGCGGTCAGGCTGGTCATCTCCTGCAAGCTGCCGCCCGCGGTATAGGCCAGCAGGATCATAGGCAGCACGATTTCATTCGCCGGGAAGCCCAATAAGAAGCCCGCCAGAATGACGCCATCCAGCCCCATCAGCCGTCCAAGCGGGTCCAGGAAAGCCGTGATATGCGCAAGCCAGGTCTGCCCGCCCGCTTGCAAATGGGTCAGCAGGAAAATGATGACGCCCGCAGGCGCGGCTACCGACGCTGCCCGGCCCAGCACAAACAGCGTCCTGTCCAGCAAGGAGCGCAGGATCACCCGGCCAAACTGGGGCTTGCGGTAAGGCGGCAGCTCCAGCGTATAAGAGGAAGGAACGCCTTTCAGCACCGTGACGGACAGCAGCCGCGACACGCCCAGGGTCACCCCTACCGCCAGCGCCGCCAAACCGGTCAGCAGCCCCGCCGACGCAAGCGCGCCGCCCAGCCCGCCCCCCGCGAAGAACAGCGTCAGCATGGCAAACAGCATGGGAAAGCGGCCATTGCAGGGAATGAAGCTGTTGGTCAGCACGGCGATCAGCCGCTCCCTGGGGCTGTCGATGATGCGGCAGCCCGTCACGCCCACTGCGTTGCAGCCGCAGCCCATGCACATGGTCAGCGCTTGCTTGCCGCAGGCATGGCAGTGCTCAAACATCCCGTCCAGGGTAAAGGCGACGCGGGGCAAATAGCCCGAATCTTCCAGCAGCGTGAACAGGGGAAAGAAGATCGCCATGGGCGGCAGCATCACCGCCACCACCTTGCCCAGCGTGCGGAACGCGCCTTCCGTCAGCAGCGCCGTCCAGAAGTCAGGCAAATGCAGCGCTTCCAGCCCATTTTGGAGGATCGTTTCTGCCTTTGCAAAGAACGCAGTCAGCCCTTCCGACGGCCAGTTGGCCCCTTTCAGCGTGATGAAAAAAACAACGGCCAAAAGCAGCAGCATCACCGGCACGCCCGCCCAGCCGGTCAGTCGCCGATCCCATTTCAATTGGTTTTCGGTACGCTGTTTGGTTGTATGCACTGATAAGGTGCAGGCCTCCTCGGCTGCATGATAGACGCTTTCCGTCAGCTGGGCGGACAATTCCTCTGGGCTCAGTCCGGTCTGGTCGCGGGCCCGCTGAATGGCCGCTTCGATGGAGGCATTGATGACCATGCGTTTGGCCAGCTCCCGGCGGAAGCAGGCGTCCTTTTCCATCAATCGCAGCGCGGCGAAGCGGGGATTGATGATTCCTTTCAGTGGCTCCCGCAGGCATTCGGCCAGATCACTTGCCGCCTGCTCAATGGCGGATGAATAACCTGCCCGCTTTGGTTCAGCGTTATGATCCATCGTGCGGCTGGCTGCCCGCAGTAATTCTTTCATGCCTTTTCCGTCCCGCGCGCAGGCGCCGACCACCGGGATGCCAAGGAAACCGGACAAAGCATTCATATCTACCCGAATGCCTTGCTTTCCCGCTTCATCCAGCAGGTTCAGGCACAGCACTACCCGATCAGTAATTTCCATCACCTGATAGAGCAGGTTCAGGTTTCTTTCCAGGCATGCGGCGTCGCACACCACGATCACCGCGTCGGCGTGGCCAAAGCAGATGGCTTCCATGGCCGCTTCCTCCTCGGCGGAGTGAGCGTGGAGGGAATAAGCGCCGGGGGTGTCGATGATGGTGAATGCTTCCCCATCCAGCTCGCAGGTTCCCCGGGCCGCCGAGACCGTTTTTCCGGGCCAGTTGCCCGTATGCTGGCGCAGGCCGGTGAGGGCGTTAAAAACAGTGGATTTTCCCACGTTGGGGTTGCCGGCCAGGACGATGGCGCGCGCTTTACTCATGCCGCCCGTCCTCCATTATCACCTGCCGGGCGTCCCGCTGCCGCAGGGCGATCACCGCGCCGCGCACGCGGTACGCCCGCATCCCGCATCCCGGCGCGGCCAGCAGACATTCCACCCCCGCGCCTCGGGTGAACCCCAGGTCGCGCAGCCGTTGGCTCAATCCGCCCGCCGCATTACGCACCCATCCCGTTTCCCCCAAGCACAGATCCGCCAGATTCTTCATTCCGCCCCACCTCCTGTGCTTTTCAGTTTATGCCCAGGGAAGCGGAAGGTGAAAAAACAGGGTAAGCCGCGCGGGTTCACAGCTTGCGTAGATTGCTGGAAAGCAAAAAACCGGAAGGGGCTTTACCCCTTCCGGCTGAAAAACGATGATAAAGGATTAGCGGTTCAGGATGGTTTCTTCGGTGTCCTTGTCGAAGAAGTGCAGGCGGCTGGTATCCATGGCCACCACCACGTCGTCACCGGCGCGGGTCTTGGTGCGGGGATCAACGCGGGCGATCACGTTTTCGGCCTTGCCGGAGGTGGAGAAGTACAGATAGGTTTCGGAGCCCATCAGTTCGGTCACTTCCACGTGCACCTTCATGGTAGCATCCTGATGCTCGGCCACGAATTCGGGAGCATCGTCAATGTTTTCGGGACGGATGCCCAGGGTGACTTCCTTGCCGATGTAGGATTCGTCCTTCAGCTTGGCAACCTTTTCCTGAGGAACAACGATCTTGTTGTCGCCGAACACGGCCACGATCTTGCCGTCTTCCTTCTGGAGGCGGGCATCGAAGAAGTTCATCTGGGGGCTGCCGATGAAGCCGGCCACGAACTTGTTGGCGGGGAAGTCGTAGTTGTTCTGGGGAGTGTCAACCTGCTGGATGAAGCCGTCCTTCATGATGACGATACGGGAGCCCATGGTCATGGCCTCGGTCTGGTCGTGGGTAACGTAGATGAAGGTGGTCTGCAGGCGCTGATGCAGCTTGGTGATTTCAGTACGCATCTGAACACGCAGCTTGGCGTCCAGGTTGGACAGAGGTTCGTCCATCAGGAAGACCTTGGGTTCACGCACGATGGCGCGGCCCAGAGCAACACGCTGGCGCTGGCCGCCGGACAGAGCCTTGGGCTTACGGTTGAGCAGGTGGGCGATGTCCAGGATACGGGCGGCTTCTTCCACGCGGCGCTTGATTTCGTCCTTGGGGGTCTTGCGCAGCTTCAGGCCGAAAGCCATGTTATCATAAACCGTCATATGCGGATACAAAGCGTAATTCTGGAACACCATGGCGATGTCGCGATCCTTGGGCGCGACGTCGTTGACCAGCTTGTCGCCGATATACAGTTCGCCGTCGGAGATTTCTTCCAGACCGGCGACCATGCGCAGGGTGGTGGACTTGCCGCAGCCAGAGGGGCCGACCAGAACGATAAATTCCTTATCTTCGATATCCAGGTTGAAGTCGCTCACGGCAGTGACGCCGCCGGCATAGATTTTGTAAATGTGCTGCAGAGATACGCTGGACATGATGAATCCTCCTTCAAATTGTTTCGTGATATTCTTCCGGGTCGGGCGTACATGCGCCTCCCTTTCGGATGGACTTATTATACACAATTTTCCTTGACTTTTCTATCCTGAAAATTTAACAAATATTCGTTTCTTTCTTTGTGCTATGTATGTATTCATTGGTACGATTCAACCGGGAACCTTCCATTTTTCCTTGACAATCGCGGCCTGACGCGCCATAATATGCACAAAAGAAAATAAAAAGACGGGAGGGTATGGAGTATGGATTTATCCAAGGTGGAACGTCTGGCGCAGATGCTGAAGGATGCCAGACGGGCGGTGTTCTTTGGCGGGGCGGGCGTATCGACGGAGAGCGGCATCCCGGACTTCCGCAGCACCGGCGGACTGTACAACCAGGAATGGCGCTATCCGCCTGAAACGATTCTGAGCCATACTTTTTTCCAAAACAATACGGAAGAATTCTATCGCTTTTACCGCAAAAAAATGCTGTTCCCGAACGCAAAGCCCAACGCCGCCCATGAAGCCCTGGCCGAATTGGAGCGCCGGGGCATCCTGACCGCCGTGATCACCCAGAACATTGACGGGCTGCATCAGGCGGCGGGCAGTCAGCATGTGATCGAGCTGCACGGCACGGTGCACAAAAACTTCTGCACCCGCTGCCGCAGGTTTTATTCCTTGGAGGATATTCTCCACAGCGACGGCGTGCCCCGCTGCTCCTGCGGCGGCATCATCAAGCCCGCCGTCGTATTATATGAAGAATCTCTGCCCACCGATGCCATTGAGGACGCGCTGGACGCCATCGCCGCCAGCGATCTGCTGATCATCGGCGGCACATCCCTGGCTGTGTACCCGGCGGCGGGCTTTGTGCAAAATTACCGGGGCAGGCTGGTGATCATCAACCGTTCGCCCACGCACATGGACCGCCAGGCCGACCTGCTCATCGACCAGCCGATCGGGGAGACGCTCCGGGAGACGATGAAGCTGATGGGAGGGAGTAGGGATTAGGCAATAGGTATTAGGCATTAGGAAATTTTAGCTTGTCATCCCGACCGGAGTGGAGGGATCTGGGAGAGGCATCTTTATCCAGTTCCCAGGTTCCTCGACTTCGCCTCTCCTCTGGGTCGGCTTCGGTCGGGATGACAGTGGGGATATTATCTTCGTTCCAGATGATAAAGCTGCATATCTAATTCCTAAGTGGAGAAAATCTTTACGCTTGCTGCATTTTTCCGCGTTGTCGCAATTCTGCAATGCGGGCGGATCATATCCGCCCCTACCATAAATTTGTATCCTTTCTACATACGATGAATGAATCAGTGGTTGTCCAATGCCTAAATCTGGAAATATTCTCAAAATCGCAAAACTTTTGTAAAAAAAGAAGGACTTTCTTCACAGCATGACGAATCAATCAGAGTTATCCTTTTGAGTTGGAGGAAATCATGCAGCCCCCTCAAGGTTCCAATCCGCAGGGCGGATACCCAAACGGCCAGGGTGCAGGCCCTTCCCCGTGGGATCAGCCGCCCATGCTGAATCAATGGGTTCAGCGGCCCGTGCCGGGTCAGCAGGTCGGCAGCGGCCAAATGCCGGGCGCGCCGCCTCCGCCGGCGCAGATTGCGCCGGACCCTGCCATGCAGCCCAATTATTATGGCATGGGCAGCCCGGCGATGCCCGGCCCGGATTACGGGAATGCGCCGCAGCCCGGTACGCCCTATGAAGAAGCACCCCAGGCTCCGGCTGCTGCCGGGCCGGGATACCAGGTGCCCAAGACCGGCATGTCCCGTCCGCGGCGCTCCAGGCCCAAATGGGGCCTGATCGTGCTGGTGATCGCCGTGCTGGCTTTGTGCGGCTTCTTGGCGTGGCGGATGCTGACGCCCGGACGGACGCAGTACGGCATGGTGAAATACGGTTCCATGTCGGCTTCCTACACCGGCGACGCGGTGCTTGTACGCAGTGAAACGGTGGACATACAGGAAAATGTGTCCCAAATCGATTACCTGGTGGATGAGGGCAGTCGGGTGAAGCGCGGCGACCTGGTGGCCACCATCTACACGTCCGGCTTCAATACCAAGGAGTGGACGACCCTCAAGCACTACCGGGATCAGATCAAGGATTACCACAAACTGTTGATTTCCGGGGCCTCCACGGATTCCACGCTGCTGAACCTGATGACCCAGGTGCAGTCCCGGGCGATGGAGGTGCAGCGCCTGGTGCACGGCGCGCAGGGCAGCGTGAGCGTGCAGGAAAAGCTGCTCAAGCAAGCCATGGAAAACCAGCAGCTGTATATTAAGCAGAAGTATCCTGACGAACAAAAGCTGACCCGCCTGTACGACGATGAAAACACCCAGCTTCAGCGCATTTCCACCTGGACCAAGCAGTTCGCCGCCCCGGCGGACGGGCTGGTGAGCTTCTACACCGACGGGTTTGAAAAAGCGCTGAACATGAACACCTATGCCGATTACAGCCCCACCCAGGTTCGGGCCATGTACAACGGCCAGGTGCCCACGCTGGAAACCACCGTCACGGCCCGCAATGCAGCCGACATTTACCGTATGGTACGGGAGGACAAGTGGGCGGTGCTGATGCTTTGCCATGACCAGGACCGTACGCCCGCCAACGGACAGACGTTCAACCTGGTGATCGAGAGCTTTGACAACCATCCCCTTCCTGCCACCGTCATCGACAGCGCCCGCTCCGGCGGTGAACTGCTGGTGCGGCTGGAGGTCAGCGACGTGAGCTTCCTGCCCGATGTGATGTATCTGCGGCAGTGTCAGGTGCGGCTGAGTGAAAATGTGTCCAGCCTGACGGTGCCCGCCAACGCGATCTATGTTCAGAACGGCCGCAAAGGCATCGTCATGGCCACTGAGGGCGGAGAATACTGGACGGGCGTGGAGGTCATTTCCGTTTCTGACGACGGCATGTATGCCTATGTGGTGCCGGACAAGCCCGAAGTGGTGTATGAAGGCGTGATGGTAAGGCTGTTCTGATAAGGAGTTTTAAGTCCCAGGTTCAAAGTTCCAAGCGGCTTGTCATCATTTTTCAGCTTAGAATTTATCACTTGGAACTTAAAAACTGATTTCTCCATACGGAGGAAAAGAAATGCTGCAAGACCGTGTGGCCCAGGTGATGGATACCCTGAAACGGGAAAGCGAACCCTGGGGCCGATGCCCGAAGCTGATTGCGGTGACAAAGTATTCCACGCCGCAGGAAATCCTGCCGCTCAAGGATCTGAACGTGACCGACATCGGGGAAAACCGGGTGCAGTCCCTGCGGGACAAGCTGCCCTTTCTGGAAGGAAAATTTTCAATTCACCTCATTGGGCAGTTGCAATCCAACAAAGTAAAATATATAATAAAGGATGTATGCCTGATCCATTCGCTGGATCACGCTTCTCTGGCCCAGGAAATCGACCGGCAGGCGCAGAAAGCGGGCTTACGGATGCCGGTGCTTATTCAGGTAAACATCGCCAGGGAGCCGCAAAAAGGCGGCGTCACGGAGGAGGAGCTGTTTCCCTTCCTGCGGGACTGCGCCAGGCTGCCGGGCCTTTGGGTCAAGGGCCTGATGACGATGATGCCGCTGGGCGCGGCGGAGGATGAGATCGTTCCCCTGTTTACGCGGATGCGCGCGCTGCTGGATCAATGCCGCGAGGAAGCGGTGCAGGGAACGGACATGACGGAATTATCCATGGGTATGTCCCAGGATTACGCGCTGGCCGCCCGGTGCGGGGCCACGATGGTGCGCGTGGGCTCGGCCCTATTTCGATAACAATTTTCAGGAGGATGTCAGGCAATGGCTTTCGCGGATTTTTTCAGGACGGTGAAAAACAAGGCGTCTCAGGTGTATTCCAATTTCTTTTACGATGGCAGGGATGTCCCTGACGTCCCCCGAAAGGGACGCGCATTCGCCGACCAGGAGCCCACGCCTCCCCAGCAGCCGCAGGGCCAGCAGTTCCAGAATTATCAACAGCCCAATCAGCAGCAGTATTACGGCGGTTACCAGCAGGCTTATCAGCCTGTGCAGCAGCCCTATCAGCAGCCCCAGCAGGCCCAGGCGCAGTTCACGCCCCAGCCCGAACATCCCCAGCGCTTCCGCCGCACAGCCCAGCACGCCAGCAACGTGGTGCAGGTGGACTTTGGCGGGCAGCAGCCGGAAGCGCCCGTGCAGGAGCCTGCGCAGCAGCCGTCCTCCGGCCTGCTCAGCGCCCGCATCATCAACGCCCGCGGCATGAGCGACTGCCGCAGCGCCATCACCCTGCTGCGCAATGGCGACGCGGTGCTGATCGTGATGGAAAACATCACCAACCCCGGCGATATGCGCCGCCTGGTGGATACGCTCAGCGGCGCCTGCTATTCCCTGACCGCCACCATCACCAAGGTGTCCCGCTATGGCGTTTACCTGCTGGCGCCCCAGACGCTGGCTGTTTTTGCAGATCAGGCCACCAACCAGATGAACGCCGGCCCCGTCCGTCCGCAGACCGCCGCTTACCAGACGAATCCCGCCTATGCGGCCCCGCAGCGGCCTCTGTATACCAACCCCGTGCAGCAGCCCGCTCCCCAGGCTCAGCCCTACGGCCAACCGCAGGATTTCACCCAGCGTACGGCCGCTCCGGAACAGGCCGCTCAGGATTTCTATCAGCGTCCTCTGATGCAGGATTCGTCCATTCCGTCGTTTTCCAACCGGCCCGCGGGCGTCGGCTACGCGCCTGACGAGCACGCGGCGGCGGCGCAGTAAAGCTGTATTGTTTTCCGCAGGAGAATAAAAAAGGGGGTACAAGCGATGATCCTGATTCGGTTGATTCGGTTTTTGCTCAGCATCTATGCGCTGATGCAATTGGTGGTGTTTGCGCTCCCCTATATCGGCGGTCCGCAGCGCCCCTGGATGGCTGCGCTGTCCCGCCTGTGCGAACCGGGAATCCAAATCGGCAACCGGGCGGTTGCCCGTCTGTTCCCTGACCGGCAGTTCAAAATTGATCTGGGCCCCGTGGCGGCGGCCGCGCTGTGCTATCTGGTTCGGGTCATTCTGGGTATCTTTTTCTGAAGGGCTGAAAAACAACATTCCCAAGCAAGAATCGGAAAGGAGCAATCATCATGGCTATCACCGTTGCGATGATCGAGGAAAAAGAATTTAAAATCAAAATGCGCGGGTATGACCCCAGCGAGGTAGACGAGTTTCTGGATGAAATCTGTGATGAAATGGTCGCCCTGCAGGAAGAAATCACCACGCTGAATCAACGGCTGAGCCAGTCCGCTTCTGTGAACGCCTATGCGCCTGCCGCTGTGCCCACGCCTGCACCTGCGCCTGTTCCGGTTCCCGCTCCTGTCCCTGTGCCCGCTCCCGCGCCGGTGGTGAAGAAGGAAGAAACCGCGCCCCAGCGGCAGGAGGCGAGCGAGGCCGCCCAGAAGCTGCTGGCCCGCGCGCAGAAGGTGTATGATGAAACTCTGGCCGACGCCAAGCAGGAAGCCCAGGACATCCTGAATGACGCGCAAAAGAAGGCTGCCGAAATGATCGGCTCCCTCGAAGATCAGCGCAACGCCCTGGAAAAGGAAGTGGACGAGCTGAAAGCCGCCGCCCGGGATTACCGCGAACGCTTCCAGCGGCTGATCGATGATCAGGCGCATATTCTGAAAGCGGAAAACGCGCTGTTTGAATAACAAAGTAAATATGAACCGGCGCAAATCGCGCCGGTTTTTTGCGTAAAGGAGTTATGGAGACGTGAATGTGTTTGACACCCACTGCCACCTGGACGATGAAAAATTCGACGAAGACCGGGAGGAAGCCTACCAAAGAATGATTGATGCGGAGGTCAGGCGCTGCGTCTGCGTGGGCAGCGATTTGCCTTCCTCCCGGCGGTGCATTGATTTTGCGCAAACCCATGCGGGCGTGTTTGCCGCGGCGGGCGTGCATCCTCATGAAGCCAAGGACGCGCCGAAAGATTACCTGGATCAGCTGACGGAGCTGCTTCGGGCAGACCGCGTGGTGGCGCTGGGCGAAATCGGGCTGGATTATTACTACGACCTGTCGCCCCGGGACGTGCAGAAGCGCGTGATGGCGGAGCAAGTAGAATTGGCAGTACCCTTGGATGTGCCGGTGATTTTTCATATCCGCGACGCTCACGGGGACATGGTGGACTTTTTCCGCTCCTGCAAGCGCCTGCCAGCGGGCATCATCCACTGCTTTTCCGGCAGTCAGGAAATCGCCCGGGAATACGTGAAGATGGGTTTTTATATCTCTTTCGCCGGGCCGCTGACCTTCAAAAAAGCGCCCCACCTCCAGGCTGCCGCCCAGGAAGTGCCGCTGGACCGGCTGCTGGTGGAAACCGACAGCCCCTACCTCAGCCCCGAGCCCAGGCGCGGCCGCCGCAACGAGCCTGCCCATGTGGTTTATACCCTGACCAAGCTGGCCGAGCTGCGCGGCCTGTCCGTGGAGGAAATGGCCCAAATCACCTGGGATAACGCCTGCGCGCTGTATCGGATTCCAAATGACTGATGACGGCTATCCAAATGAATTGAATGGCACTTTAATTCACAACGGGGCGAGGGCCTGTGCGGCCCTCGTGCACCTGCACCAGGAGATTTCATCTCCTGGACCTCAATAGCGGAAGCAGCTTGATTGTGTAAAACAGCTTGGTTCCCGCTGATGCTTAGAGGAACGCGGAAGTTTGACTTGACGCCGTTATGCTTCTGGCCCGGCGGCGAAGCCGCCAACCCGGATGCTTTGTATCCGGGGAAAGCCTAGGAAAATCCGCAGGGGAAAGTTCACTTTCCCCTGCGGATTTTCCTAGGCTTTCTTAGGCCAGAAGCCCTCAAACTTTTCGTAACCCCAACGCGTCAGGCGGAGATCGTCTGCTTATTCCAACGATGCTCTTTCGCAAGTTGCGGGTCTAGGGGGATCATCCCCCTGGCGCAGGTCTGGGGGCGCGCAGCCCCCAGCGTTCCCTTTCCTCCATTTGTAGATAGTGATTTAAAGTGCCCCATAAACAATCCGTCCCCGTTCGTTTCAAGCCGAACGGGGACGATTTGATTTACAATACTTTATTCAGAAAATCCTTGGTGCGCTGCTGCTGGGGGTTGGAGAAAATCTGATCGGGGGTGCCCTCCTCCACGATCTGGCCTTCGTCCATGAACAGCACGCGGTCGGCCACCTCCCGGGCGAAGCCCATTTCATGGGTGACTACCACCATGGTCATGCCGTCCTTGGCCAGGCGCTTCATTACGTCCAGCACCTCGCCCACCATTTCAGGGTCCAGGGCGGAGGTGGGCTCGTCAAAGAGCATCACTTCGGGTTCCATACACAGGGCGCGCACGATGGCGATGCGCTGCTTCTGGCCGCCGGATAATTGGCTGGGATAGGCGTCGGCACGGTTTTCCAGGTTTACCCGCTTGAGCAAACCCATGGCCTTTTCTTCGGCGTCCTTTTTGCTCTTTTTCAGCAGCTTCATGGGGGCTAAGGTCATGTTCCGGAGCACCGTCATGTGGGGGAAGAGGTTAAAGTGCTGGAACACCATGCCCATCTTCTGCCGGTGTACGTTGATGTTCACCTTGGGGTCGGTGATGTCCACGCCCTCAAAGGTGATCACGCCCTTGGTCGGCGTTTCCAGCAGGTTCAGGCAGCGCAGGAAGGTGGATTTTCCGCTGCCGGAGGGGCCGATGACCACCACCACCTCGCCCTTGTGGATGTCGGCGCTGACGCCCCGCAGGGCTTTCAGCTCGCCGTCGTTGAAATGCTTTTCCAGATCCTTTACGGAAATAATCACATCAGTGGTCACTGTTGCGCAGCCTCCTTTCCAGCTTGCCGATGAGCGTCGTCAGCGTCAGCGTGACGATCAGATACAGGAGGCCGGACACGATGTAGGGCGTGAAGGCCGAGAACGTGCGGGAGCGGATGTAGTCGCCGGCCTTGGTCAGCTCAGTCAGGGCGATGTAGGACAGCACGGAGGTTTCCTTGATCAGGGAAATGAACTCGTTGCACATGGCGGGCAGGGCGGATTTCGCCGCCTGGGGCAATACGATGTACATCATCGTGCGGAAGCCCGACAGGCCCAGGGAACGGCCCGCCTCAGTCTGGCCCTTCTCCACGCTCATGATGCCGCCGCGCACGATTTCCGCCACGTAGGCCGCGCTGTTCAGGCCGCAGGCGATCACGCCGATAATGATTTTCTCAATGCGGATGGAGCCGAACACGCCGAAGTTGATCAGCAATACCTGCAAAAGCAAGGGCGTGCCACGCATCAGGTTGATGTAGCCCCCCGCCAGCCGGGACAGGCAGCGCACCACCGCGGCACCGAATTGCTTCAAAAAGCCCTTGCCGCGCATGTCCATGTCCTTGATCTGGGGCAGCCGCAGGATGGCCAGGATGGTGCCCAGGAACAGGCCTACCAGAATGGCAAAGAACGACACCTCCAGGGTCTTGCCCAAGCCCTGGAGATAGTTCAGCCACCGGCCGTCCTTGATCACGTTCAGGTAGATTTCCTTGTAAATCGTTTGCCAGAAATTCAGCGTGTTGCTCTGCAAGGCGGGCTGGATGGCCTCCCACCACTGCTCAAAGATCATGCGGTTCACTCCTACTTTATTATTTCTGCGCCAATTGATCCTTCAACGTATTTTGCCAGGGGCGCAGGGACACATGTAGGGGCGGATATCATCCGCCCGTTTGCATGGTATTGCAATCGCTGGAAAATCAGAAGCCAGAATGATTCGCAATGCGGGCGGATGATATCCGCCCCTACAATGGGTCACGAAAATGTTCAAGATGTCATTGGGGGATCAATAGTACAAATGCCGTAAGGGGAAAGTCCCCTTACGGCGATAAATTCATTTCCGGGGAAGGATTATTCGGCGCTGCCGAAATACTTGGAGGCCAGGGTATCCAGGAAGCCTTCGGCCTTCAGCTCGGCCAGCGCGGCGTTGATCTTTTCCAGCAGCTCCACGTTGTCCTTGTTCACGGCGATGCCGTACCAGTCAGCCGCGCCCAGGTCGATGTCGGTGATGATCAGGGACGGGTCGTTCATGCTGGCAAGGATGGCCTGGCCCACGGGAGCGTCCACGATCACGGCGTCCACCTTGTTGCCCTGCAGGGACAGCATGGCGTCGATGAAGGTGGCGTAGCGCATCACGTTCTCCTGGCCGGTGATTTCTTCGGCCTTAAAGTCGCTGGTGGTGCCCTGCTGGACGCCGATCAGCTTGCCCTTCAGGTCGTCCATGGTCTTGAAGCCCGCGTCGGCTTTCATCACGACCACCAGACCGGCGTCGATGTAGCCGTCAGAGAAGTTGACGGAGAGCTTGCGCTCGTCGGTGATGGAGATACCGGACAGGCCGATCATGTTGGGGTTGGTCTGCACGGAGGAAACCACCGCGTCAAAAGCCATGGGTTCCGCCTGGAATTCGATGCCGATCTTTTCGCCGATGGCGTTGATCAGGTCCACGTCGTAGCCGACGACCTGGTTGTTGTCGTCCATGGATTCAAAGGGCGGATATTCGGGGTTGGTGGCGTAAAGCAGGGTTTCGGCGCTGGCGAACGCGCAGCAGCACAGCATGACCATCGCGGCCAGCACAGCGATCATTTTTTTCATGGGATAAGCCTCCTTAAAATTTCATTTGATCCCTGAGAACGAATGCAAGTATACCACCCGAAAAATGGATTGTCAATAGGAAAATTGAATTTTTATTCAAAAACAGTGGAAATACATTGAATAATTGCGAGGAATTATTCATGATATGCATTGATATTTGTATATTTAAACAACGCGCAAGCAATCTGGAATTCTTTCGGTCAGACTTTACATGAGTAAAACGCTGTGGTAGAATCGGAAGGAACAGTTGACAGAGTTCAGAGTTTAGAGTCCAGATTTATATTGTAAGACATGGCTTCATATACGGACAAAACAATCTGCACTCTGAACTCTGCACTCTGAACTCTTTATCATCCTGGAGGTTTTTATGCAGGGCAAGCTGATCGCCGTGATGGGCACGAACGCGTCGGGAAAGAGCGGACTGGGGATCGAACTGGCCGCGCGGTATGGGGGAGAGGTGGTCTCCGCCGATTCGCGGCAGGTGTTCCGCGGGCTGGACTTGGGCAGCGGAAAAATCACGCTGGGGGAAGCAAAGGGCGTGCCCCATCACCTGATCGACGTGTGCGAGCCGGGAGCGTTTTTCTCCATGGCGGATTTTCAGCGTCTGGCTTACGGGGCCATCGACGATATTTTATCACGGGGAAAGCTCCCCTTCCTGGTGGGCGGCACCGGGCTGTATGTGGATGCGGTGATCGACGGCTACGAGCTGTCCGAGATCGAACCCGACCTGGAGCTCCGGGCGCACCTGGAAACCTTTGAAACCCCCGCATTATATGACATGCTGAAAGAAAAGCTGCCCGATACGGACATCGACCCCAAAAACCGCAACCGGGTCATGCGCGCCTTGGAGCGTCTGGCCGCGGACGACTACCACCCCGGCAGGCGTTCGCCGCGCTATGAAGTGTTAAAATTAGGCGTCACCTGGCCCCGGGAGATTTTGAAGCAGCGCATCGACGAACGGCTGGAGCGGCGGCTCGATCAGGGCATGATCGACGAGGTGAAGGGGCTGATGGCCGCGGGCGTGAGCACGGAATTCCTCACCAAGCTGGGCCTGGAGTACCGCTACATCACCGAATACCTGCTGGGACAGTGGACCTATGACCAGATGCTGGACGAGCTGGCCCGCGCTATCAAGCGCTTCGCCAAGCGCCAGATGACCTGGTTCCGCAAGGAGGAAAACCTCCATTGGCTGGATATGAGCGCTGACCCCGCGGAGCGGGCAGTGGAACTGATTGACGATTTTCTGAAAACGTAAAAAAGTCATTTCTGCAAAAAAGGCATGAAATCGCGGCCGGTTTTCGGCGGATTTCATGCCTTTATTGATTTAAATCAATATGTGATCTCCCATACGGCGGCGTCATGCGGCGGGAGGACAGCGGAGAGGGGACCGTTGGCGGGCTTTCCGCTCCACAGCTCTGTGGCGGTTTTGAATGTTCCTTCCAGGGCGTCGTTGGGGAAAGTGAGGGTCTGTTCCTCGTCGGACAGATTAAACACGGCGGCGTAACACCCCTTTCCGTCCTTGCGCGGAGCGATCCAGCAGCAGGCGGTTTCGCAAGCGCAGACGGGATGCGCGCACCAGGTTTCCTTTTCAATCGCCAACAGCGGCGCGTTAGTGAGCAGCTTCAAGGTGAATGCGTCGTTCTTGGGCAGGTCGCCGCCGATCATGAGGGGCGAGCGCATCATGCACCAGAGGGTCATCATGGTGCGCTGCTCGGCCTGGGTGAAGTTCGTCCAACCGTGGTGACTGCGCTCCCCGGCGTCGGGGCCCTCGCCGTCTTGGGCGTAGCACTGCCGCAGCGCGCCGACGGGCAGCATATCCGCGTCCGGCCAGTGGCCGGGCCCCGCGTGAATGCACCACTTTTCCGCCCGCTCGAACATGGCCTTGAGCAAGCGCCATTCATCCCAGAAATCATCTGTGATGCGCCAGAGGTTGGCGTACCGTTTCAGGTGCTCCGCCTGCTCCACGGGCGCAGGCCCGGGGGAGAGACTCAGCACGATGTCCCGCCCGCAATTCCGGCAGGCTTCGGAAATGATTTCGATTTCCCGCTTGCAGTGAGGATACTCCCGGGCAATGTCGTCGCACTTCACGTAGTCCACGCCCCAGGAGGCGTAAAGCTGGAAAATGCTGTCGTAGTATTCCCGGGCGGCGGGCAGGTCGGCCCGGGTGCCGTACATGTCGGGATTCCAGGCGCAGATGGAATTGGGGTTCGCCGCTTCATCGCAGCGTGCTGTGCTGTTCAGGATGGGCAAATGCCGGTGGGCCGCCATCCGGGGCAGGCCCCGCATGATGTGGATGCCGAATTTCAGGCCCAGGGAATGCACGTAATCCGCCAGGGGCTTGAAGCCCTGGCCGTTCGCCGCGCTGGGGAAACGGTTTTTTGCGGGCAGCAACCGCCCGTAATCGTCCATCACCACGTCGGAGAAGGGTTCGTAAGCGTGGGTTTGCGCGGTGGGCTGATACCACTGAATGTCCACCACTACGTATTCCCAGCCGTAGTCTTTCAGGTTCTTCGCCATGTAGTCGGCGTTTGCGCGTACCGTGTCCTCGGTCACCGCCGCGCCGTAGCAGTCCCAGCTGTTCCAGCCCATGGGTGGGTATTGCGCGATCATAACAATCCCCTCTTTCTTTCATGAAGTTCCAAATTCAAAGTTCCAAGTTCTAAACGAATAGAAGCTTTTCCTATTCCTGCCCCACCGCGAAGCATTCGGGCAGCAGCAGGAAATTCTGCCCGTTGCTGCCGGGCAGGGGAATGAAGTGGGCCTCCGGGTCCACATCCATCCAGCCCTGAATTGCCTGGGATTCGGGGCTGTCCACCCGGCGGATGTTGACGGAGGAGCGGGGCTCTTCAAAGTAGCTGAACAGAACGTCCTCATGCAGGGCAATGGACATATATCTGTCGCCCTTCAGCAGTCCTTCCCTTACGATGGCGAAATGGTGGTACACATACTCAAACAGCGTATCGTGCTTGAGGTACGCGATCCGGCCCCGGCGGCGCAGGGGTTTGGGGTCACGACGCCAATCCGCTTCATCCCTGGGCTCGCAGTGCCAGTAGATGTGATACATTTTCGCCCAGGGAAGGTCTTTTTCCTTCTCGGGCCAGAGAGAAAGCAGCGGCGTCAAAGGCGCCATGAAAGCTTCCGGCCCCGTTTCCTCCCCGATGGCTTCATAGTAAAGGAACAGCTGCCGCCCGTAGATGTACAGCGCGGCGGTCATGAGCTTCCCCTCCGCAATCAGCGCTTCCGCCTTTTCCCGGCAGGCGGTTATTGCAGAAGAATATGCCGGCGTTTCCTCCGGCGGCAGGTTCAGCCTGCCCCGGTAATGACAGCGAAAAATCGGTTTTCCGGGCATTTTCTTTTTCCCCCTGTTTTATGATTCATGTTTTATACTGTTAACAGTTGTGTTCTCAAAGGTAAATTCCAAAGGCAGCGGGTAAGGAGACGCTGGGGGCTGCGCGCCCCCAGGCCTGCGCCAGGGCGGTGACCGCCCTGGACCCACAACTGGCGAAATAACGTAGTTGGGATAAGCAGACAAGCTCCGCCTGGCGCGCTGGGGTGATGGAAAGTTTGAGGGCTTCTGGCCCAAGAAAGCGCGGGAACATCCGAGGGGGAAAGTGAACTTTCCCCTCGGATGATTCCCTGGCTTTCCCCGGATGCTTTGCATCCGGGCTGGCGGCTTTGCCGCCGGGCCAGAAGCACAATGGCGCCAAGCCAGACTTCCGCGTTCCTTCCCATATCAGCGGGTGCCAAGCCAATTCACCAGTTCAAGCTATATCCGCTATTGAGGTCCAGGAGATGAAATCTCCTGGTGCAGGTGCACGAGGGCCGCACAGGCCCTCGCCTCGTTCTTGATTTTCACCCTTCACAACATAGCTGTTAAGAATGTAAAAAATAGAAAAAGTCTCATTCTCCAAACACTTGCCGGGCAATGCCCACGGCGGCGCGGGCGTCCTTGGCGTAGTAATCCGCGCCGACGGACTGGGCCCAGCTTTCCGTCACGACCGCGCCGCCCACCATGACGGCGGGAGGATTGTCCATGCGGCGCAGCTGGCCGATGGTTTCCTCCATGGCGGGGAGGGTGGTGGTCATGAGGGCAGAGAGGCCCACCAGTTTTGCGCTGTGTTCTTTCGCGGCCTGAACGACCTTTTCCGGCGGCACGTCCTTGCCCAGGTCGATGACGGTATAGCCGTAGTTTTCCAGCACGGTTCGGACGATGTTTTTGCCGATGTCGTGAATGTCGCCCTGCACGGTGGCAATGACGATTTTTCCCTTGCTGACGGTTTTCGCGCCGGTGTTCGCCAATACGGTTTTGATTTCCTCAAATACCGCCTGGGCCGCCTGGGCGGCGGAGAGAAGCTGGGGCAGGAACACCTTTCCCTGCTCATAGTCCACGCCCACCTTGTCCAGCGCGGGAATCAAATGCCCCTCCACCAGGGCCAGCGGCGCTTCCGTTTTCAGCGCTTCCTTCGCCATGCGTCCCGCTTCGGTTTTCAGGCCCCGCAAAATGGCGTCGTCCAGGGTCATGGTAAACGCGGCGGCAGGCTTGCTTTCGGTTTTGGTTTCGGCAAATCGCGTAATATACTGCTTGCTTTGCCCGTCCTCGCCGTTCAGCACCCGGAAGGCGGCGATGGCGTCCATGATGTCCTTCTGGTTGGGGTTCACGATGGGCAGGGTCAGCCCCGCGTGGAGGGCGCGGATCAGGAAGGTCTGGGTCATGAGCAGGCGGTTGGGCAGGCCGAAGGAAATGTTGCTGACCCCCAGCAGCGTTTGAAGGCCCAACTGATTCCGCACCATGGCAACGGCTTTCAGCGTTTCCTCCGCCTGCTCCTGCTGGGCGGACACGGTGAGGGTCAGGCAGTCGATCCACACATCCTGCTGGGGAATGCCCAGGGCCAAGGCCCGGGACAGAATCTTTTCCGCGATGGCGAAGCGCTTTTCGGCGGTGTCGGGAATGCCGTCCTCGTCCAGGGTCAGGCCCACCACCGCCGCGCCGTATTTCTTCACCAGCGGTAAAATCGTTTGAAGGGATTCTTCCTTGCCGTTGACCGAGTTCACCGCCGCTTTGCCGTTGTATACCCGCAGGGCGGCTTCCAGCGCGGCGGGGTTGGCGGAGTCCAATTGCAGCGGCGCGTCCACCGCCGCCTGCAAAGCCTTGACTACCCGGGGCAGCATCGTCACCTCGTCCACGCCGGGATAGCCCACGTTCACATCCAATATCTCCGCGCCCGCGTCCAGCTGCTGGATGGCTACGTCCACGATATAATTGAGATCGTTTTCCAGCAGCGCCTGCTGAAACCGCTTCTTGCCCGTGGGGTTGATGCGCTCACCGATTACCCGAATCCGGTCCAGGGGCAGGGTGACGGTGGGGGTGCAGATCACGCTGCGGGGTTCATAGACGCTGCGAACGTCTTTCTTTTCGGACAAAACCTGCTTGAGCGCCCGGATGTAATCCGGGTTCGTGCCGCAGCAGCCGCCCACAATGTCGGCTCCCTCCCGGAGAATCAGCGCCATGGCGGAAGCAAAATCGGTAGGGGAGAGGTCATAGTGCCCATCGGTGGGGTCGGGCAGGCCCGCGTTGGGCTTGGCGACGACGGGCAAAAGGGTGTTGCGCCGCAGCTCCCGCAGCAGGGGCAGCAGCTCCACCGGGCCCAAAGAACAGTTAATACCGATGGCGTCGGCCCCCAGTCCCTCCAGGGCGTGGGCCATGGCGGCGACGGTGCAGCCGGTGAAGGTGCGGCCGGAAGCGTCAAAGCTCATGGTGACGACCACGGGAAGATCGGTATGCTCCTTCGCGGCCAGCAGCGCGGCCTTGGCTTCGTACAGGTCGGTCATCGTTTCGATCACCACCAGGTCGGCCCCCGCCGTCGCGCCCGCTACCATCATCTCCGCGAACTGGTCATAGGCTTCCTCAAAGGTCAGCGTGCCCAGCGGCTCCAGCAGCTCGCCCAATGGGCCGATGTCCAGGGCGACGAAGGCTTTTTCTTTTGCTTCCTTTTTCGCCAGCTTCACGCCCGCGCTGACCACCTCGGCCACGGAATAGCTTGTCTTGCTGAGCTTGCGGCGATTGGCCCCGAAGGTGTTGGCGTACACCACCTGGCTGCCCGCGTCAATATACGCCCGGTGCACGGCAGCGATCATCTCCGGGTTTTCGATGTTTTTCAGTTCCGGGATTTCGCCGGGTTTCAGGCCGCTTTTTTGCAGCATGGTGCCCATGGCCCCGTCCAATAAGGTGATTTGGGAAATATCAAAAGTCACAGTGCGTTCCCCTTTCCCGATAGGCGCAGTTCTTTTTCAAGGCGCAGCAGCCGCAACCCCGGATGCGGGCGGGCTGGGGCGTTTCCGACAGGCCGATCACGGCGGTCACGGTTTTGGCGGGCAGCATGAGCAGGCTGTCCGTCACCGTGACGCCCAACCGCCTGTCCGCGTCCAGGGCAGTGATAAAGCTCGGCTGAATGCTCAGCGGCAGGTCGCCGTAACCGGGGCTGAACCGGTCGGTCAGATACAGATTTGGATACCGCGAAGCAATTTCCTTTTCGGCTTCGTTACAGCCCGCTTCCGCATAGGCGCTGCCGCAGGCGTTCAGGATCGAGGCCTTCGCCATGTCCCGCGCCTGGGTCATGCGCAGCAGCCGGTCAAATTCCGCGCCCAAGGTACAGCAGAGCAGCGCCGCCTGACCGCAGCATTGCAGCATGGATTTTGCCATCTTGCCCGGCAGCGCCAACCCGGCTTCCGGCAGGAACGCGCCGCTCTCCGTATGCTCCACAGAAAAGACTTTATATACAAACCGTGGAACCAACTTTTCTGTCAATTCTTCCGCCGCCTGTTCCACGGCCCGGCGCGTCGCCTCATCCGCTTTGTCCGCGCCTAAATAGCGCAATGCCTCTGAAATGTCAATCGTCATGGCTGTTTCAAGTCTTCGATGATGCCCTTCACCAGCTCCACCCGGCGGAAAGGCGTCATGATGTAATATCCGTCCACGCTCTCCCGCATCTGCCGGGCCATGATCAGGCACTGCCGCCGCCCCATGGCCTCGCCTGCGGGGCGGTCAAGCCCCTGATACGCCGCCAGCAGCTCGTCCCCGATCTCCATGCCCGCCACCTCGTTTTTGAGGAAGCAGGCGTTTTTATAGCTCACGATGGGAAACAGGCCGCCCAGCAGCGCGGACTGCAATGATTGCCGGGCCAGACGCAGGTTTTCCAGCGCCCGGGGACTGGACACCGGCTGGGTCAAAAACGCCTGAATGCCGTTTTCTTCCTTCCGCTTCGCCCGTTCCAGCTCTTTATCGAAGTTCTGCGCGTTCACGTTCAGCGCGCCGCAGAGGAAGAAGGGGTTCAGCCTGCCCTGCTCCTGCAAGTCCACGATGGATTTTGCCAGCGTGCGGCTGGTCATCTGGAACACGCCCTTCACCTGCTCCCGGTCCTCGTGGCTCACCGGGTCGCCCGTCACCAGCAGCACCTGGCCGATGCCCTCCATGGACAGGCCCATCAGCAGCGCTTTGGCGGCGTTCAGGTTCCGGTCGCGGCAGGCCATGTGGGGCAGCGTTTCGATGCCGTATTCCCGTTTCAGCTTCGCCGCCAGCATACACGCGTCGATGCTGGCCTTGCCGATGGGACAGTCGGCAATCGTGATCACATCGGCCCCCGCTTCGTGCAGCGCCCGCGCCCCGCCGATGAACGCCTCCGGACTTTCGTTCCGGGGTGGATCGAACTCCACCAGGATAGGCCGTCGCTTTTCATTCAGCATCCGCTCCAAAGAAGCCCCTGCCATGTGCCTTCACTTCGCTTTCCGTACTGCATTTCCTTCCCGTTTACTTTACCATTCCTGCCGGGATTATGCAATCCCTGCCGACGGCAAAGCCAGGGGAAAAACAGTTTTATATAATCATAGGAATGCTGTCATGTTGTTCATGATCTAATACTGTTAACAGTTGTGTTGTAAAGGGTGAAAAGCAAAGACGAAGCAGGGGGCTTATTCAGCCCCCTGCACCCCTGAACCAGGAGATTTCATCTCCTGGACCTC
>ONRC01000021.1 GCA_900320085.1 uncultured Eubacteriales bacterium | reverse complement strand
CTTTCTAACTTGGCTCCGCGCCTGACACCATCCGGGGCTGCCGCCCGGCCTTCGCTGAAAACAGTCCACTGGACTGTTTTCCTGGCGCTGCGGCCCCCCCTGCGAGGGGAAGGCTTTGGGCTGCGTTTTCCAACTTGCGTTATAGCGTCCAATAATCCAGAAAAGGAAACAAACATGATTCATCAATACAAATTACACGGCCTGCCCATCGTGCTGGACACCTGCTCCGGCAGCGTGCACGTGGTGGACGACATCGCCTACGACATGATCGGGATGTACGAGCAGCACAGCCGGGAAGACATCCTGCGGGCCATGAAGGAAAAGTACGGAAACCAGGAAGGCGTGACCAACGAAGACCTGGCTGAATGCTACGATCAGATCACGGAGCTGAAAGAGCAGGGCCGTCTGTTCACCCCCGACACCTTCGCGCCCATGGCGGGCGAGCTCAAGCAGAAAACCGCCGGGGTGGTGAAGGCCCTGTGCCTGCACGTGGCTCACACCTGCAACCTGAACTGCTCCTACTGCTTTGCCAGCCAGGGCAAGTATCACGGGGAGCGGGCCATCATGTCCTACGAGGTAGGCAAGCAGGCCCTGGATTTCCTGGTGGCCCATTCGGGTACACGCAGGAACCTGGAGGTGGACTTTTTCGGCGGCGAACCGCTGATGAATTTTGACGTGGTAAAGCGGCTGGTGGCCTATGCCCGCAGCGTCGAAAAGGAACACAACAAAAACTTCCGCTTTACCCTCACCACCAACGGCGTGCTCATTGACGACGATGTGATCGACTTTGCCAACCGGGAATGCAGCAACGTGGTCTTGTCCCTGGACGGCCGCAAGGAAGTGCACGACCGCTTCCGGGTGGACTACGCCGGGAACGGGAGCTGGGAAAAGATCGTGCCCAAGTTCCAGAAGCTGGTCAAGGCCCGGGAAGGCAAAAACTATTACATGCGCGGCACCTTCACCCACCTGAACCCGGACTTCCTGAAGGACATCCAGACCATGCTGGACTTGGGCTTCAATGAGCTGAGCATGGAGCCGGTGGTCTGCGCCGCCGACGACCCCATGGCGCTGACCGAAGAGGACAAGACCATCGTGATGGAGCAGTATGAAAAGCTGGCTGAGCTGATGCTGCAGCGCCGTCAGGAGGGCCGGTCCTTCACCTTCTACCATTATATGATCGATCTGACCGGCGGCCCCTGCATTTACAAGCGCATTTCAGGCTGCGGCTCCGGCACCGAATACATGGCCGTCACCCCCTGGGGCGATCTGTACCCCTGCCATCAGTTCGTGGGGGAGGAAAAGTTCAAGCTGGGCAACGTGTGGGACGGCGTGACAAACACCGCCGTTCAGGAGGACTTCGCTTCCTGCAACGTGTACGCCCGTCCCGAATGCAACGATTGCTGGGCGCGCCTCTACTGCTCCGGCGGCTGCGCCGCCAACGCTTACCACGCCACCGGCTCTGTCCGCGGCGTGTACAAATACGGCTGCGACCTGTTCCGCAAGCGCATGGAATGCGCCATCATGCTGGAAGCCGCGAAAGCGATGGGGGACGAATAAAGAGTTTTCTGGGGGAAACCCATTCTTTGGAGGCCAAAGAATTGCCTTCCCCTGGCAGGGGAAGGTGTCAGGCGCGGAATCAAGATGGAAGGTGTGATCAAGTTATTTCGCGCCTGACGGATGAGGTGCTCCTCCTTGTTTCATGCTCATATATTATCGGGTGAGTTCACCTCATCCGAGCCGCGCGAAAAGGCTTGACTTCTCTCTCATTCTTGATCCGCGCGGCCCACCTTCCCCTCCGAGGGGAAGGCTTTGAATTTGTGTACACGACTGTATAATAACAACCATTCAACACGATGAAAATGCCAATTTGTGATTTTGTTCAGCGTTACAAGGACAGCAGTCCCGTGCGCTTCCACATGCCCGGCCACAAGGGGAAAGCCCACCTGGGCCCGGAGCCCTGGGACATCACCGAAATCGCCGGGGCGGATGAATTGTACCACCCCACCGGCATCATCCGGGAAAGCGAGGAAAACGCGTCCTCGCTTTTTGGTTCCGCCCGCACCGTATATTCCACGGAAGGCTCCTCCCTCTGCATCCGGGCGATGGTGTACCTGGCCTTGCTGGACGCCAAAGCCCAGGGTCGTAAGCCCATCATTTTCACGGGCCGCAACGCCCACAAGACCTTTCTTTCCGCCTGCGCCCTGCTGGACGCGGACGTGCGCTGGCTGTACCCCCAGAACGGGGACAGCCTGATTTCCTGCGCCATTGACGGGGAAACACTGGAAAAGACGCTCTCCGAAACAAAAGGAAACCCGGCGGCGGTGTACATCACTACTCCGGATTATTTGGGCAATCTGGTGGATGTGAAAGCACTGGCGGCGGTGTGCCATCGTCATGGCTTTCCCCTGCTGGTGGACAACGCCCACGGGGCATATTTGAAATTCCTAACCCAGGACATGCACCCGCTGACCCTGGGCGCAGACCTTTGCTGCGATTCCGCCCACAAGACCCTGCCCGTGCTGACCGGCGGGGCGTATCTGCATATCAGTCAAAATGCCCCTTCTGTGTTTACGGAAAACGCCGACCGGGCCATGGCGCTATTCGCCTCCACCAGTCCTTCCTATCTGATCCTGCAATCCCTGGACGCTTGCAACGCTTATTTGAACTGCGAATACCCGGAACGCCTGACCGCACTGATTCAAAAACTGGACAAGTTAAAATCTCAGTTGACCTCTCACGGATATTCCCTCATCGGCGACGAACCCATCAAGCTGACCCTGGCGCCGAAATCCTATGGTTATACAGGCGACGAGCTGCACGGCCTGCTTCGCCGTCAAACCATGGAATGCGAGTTCTCCGATCCGGATTTCCTGACCTGCATGTTCACGCCCGATTCATCCGATGAAGAGATTCAGCGTTTGGAATCGGCTCTGTTGAGCATTCCTCAGAAGCCCGCTGTTCCCGTTCATACGCCGCCGCTCCCCCGTCCCGAGCGCGTTCTTTCCATCCGGGACGTCATGCTGTCGCCGAGCGTTGAAATTCCTGTGGCGGAAGCAGACGGAAAAATCTTCGCGGACGCCCATGTGGGCTGCCCGCCCTGCATTCCCATCATCGCCGCAGGGGAAATCGTCAACCAGGATGCCATCCGCTGCTTCCGATATTACGGAATCAAAATCTGCCGCGTCCTTCCATAAAAAAGCTGTTCGCCAGCAAACGAGCGAACAGCTTTTTCTTTCAATTTATTCTTCAACGATTTCCGCGCTCAGATCGTAGGTATCGGCACCGGTGATTTTCGCCTGAACGAACTGGCCTTCGGTCAGCGGCCGATTGCTCAGCAGCATAATTTCGCCGTCCGCATCGGGCGCTTCCCAAGCGGAGCGGGCGGTATAGTTGAGGCCGTTGTGTCCGGTGACCAGCAGCTTTTCCGTCTTGCCGACGCGCAGCTGATTCCGCTCCAGGCTGATCTTCGCTTGCAGAGCCATGAGCCTGTCCAGGCGCTCCTGCTTGATTTCCTCGGGCACCTGATTCGGCATATCCGCGGCGGGCGTGTCCTCCTCGGGCGAGAAGGTAAACGCGCCCATCCGGTCAAAGGCCATTTCCTCGGTGAAGGCCATCAGTTCTTCAAAGTCCGCGTCGGTTTCGCCAGGGAAGCCCACGATGAAAGTCGTGCGCAGGCAGAAGCCCATCTGCCGGGCGGCGGTGAGCATTTCCTTGGTATGCTTTACCGTGCCGCGGCGGTTCATGGTTTTGAGCAGCCCCGGGGCCGCGTGCTGCAAGGGAAGATCCAGATACCGGCAGATATTATCATGCTTCGCCATGGTTTCAAGCACCTGCATATTGGTTTCATCCGGGTACATGTACAGGCTGCGCAGCCAGTCCACCCCGGGGATTTGCGCCGCTTCATCCATGAGCTCCGCCAGGGAGGAGCCATTGTCGATTCCGTATTTCGTGGTGTCCTGGGCGATCAGGATATGCTCCCGCACGCCCTGGGCGGCCAGCGCTTTGATTTCGCTGAGAATGGCGTCCTTGGGCCGGGAACGGTAACCGCCGCGAATCAGCGGGATGGCGCAGTAAGCACAGCGATTATCGCACCCGTCGCCGATTTTGATATACGCGGAATAGGGCGGCGTGGTCAGCACGCGGCCGCATTCCAGGAAGCCGGACTGCCGCTTGGTGTCGGCGGGGCGTTCCCCATCCAGGGTTTTTTGGAGATATTCCACCAACTGCCCGTACTGGTTCACCCCCAGCAGGCAGTCGATCTCCGGGATGTCGGAAAGCAGTTCATTTTTATACCGCTGGGCCAGGCAGCCGGTGACGCACAAAACCTTGCAGCGCCCGGTCTTTTTATATTCCGCCATTTCAAAAATCGTGTCGATGGATTCTTCCTTGGCGGGGGCGATGAATCCGCAGGTGTTCACGATCAGCACGTCCGCCTCCTGGGGCTCGTGGGTGATGATCATGCCCGCGTCGGTCAGCTCGCTCAGCATCTGTTCGGAATCCACCCGGTTCTTCACGCAGCCCAGGGAGATCATACCGATTTTCAGTCCGTTCAAACCTGCCATGCAAGTTTCCTCACTTTCAAAGGGTTCCTGTTTCCAAATACTATCATAAAACAGAGTTTTTGTCCATGAAATGGCGGAAGTATTTGAATTTTTTCCGTTCGCATGGTATAATTTTCTGCATCAAACAGCGGGGAGGAAGCGGCATGATCCGGATTGCAAACCTGAAAGCGCCTTTGGAGATGGAAGGCGATCTGCCGCTGACGCTGGCGCTGAAAAAGATTAAAGCCGATAAAAGTGCCGTCACCTCCTGGCGGGTGAGCAAAAAGAGCGTGGACGCCCGGGACAAGGGCGACGTGCATTTCGTGCTGTCCGTGGACGTGCAGCTGAAAAACGAGGAGGAAGTTTTTCGACGGTTAAAGCCCGGCACAGCCTCCAAGGCGCAGCCCATGACGGGCCTGCAGGTAGTGCATCGGGCATATCACGGCCCGCGCCCGGTGGTGGCGGGGTTTGGCCCCGGCGGGCTGTTCGCCGCGCTGACGCTGGCCCGGGCGGGCATGAAGCCCATCGTGCTGGAGCGGGGCGAACGGGTGGACAGACGCGCCCGGACGACGGAACGCTTTTCCGCCACGGGCGAATTGAACCCGGAAAGCAACATCCAGTTTGGCGAGGGCGGCGCAGGCGCGTTTTCCGACGGCAAGCTGACCACCGGCATCAAGGACAAGCGCTGCGGGATGGTGCTGAAGGAACTGGTGGAGCACGGCGCGCCGGAGGAAATCCTCTATCTGGCCCGGCCCCACATCGGCACGGACAATCTGCCCAAGGTGGTGGCCGCCATCCGGGAGGAGATCATCGCCCTGGGCGGCGAGGTGCGTTTTTCCACCAGGCTGACCAACATCATCGTCAAAGCCGGTCAGATCGTGGCCGTGGAATATACCGATGAAACCGGGCCGGGCGAAATTCCCACCGACGCGCTGATCGTGGCCATCGGCCACAGCGCCGCGGATACCCAGCAGATGCTGTTCCAGGCAGGGGCCGACATGATTCAGAAGCCCTTCTCCGTGGGAGCCCGGATCGAGCATCCCCAAAGCCTGATCAACAAAAGCCAGTATGGAAAATTTGCGAACCACCCGGCCCTGGGCGCGGCGGAATATCATTTATCCTGCAAGCTGCCCGACGGGCGCGGCGCTTACACCTTCTGCATGTGCCCCGGCGGCACGGTGGCGGCAGCGGCCAGCCGGCTGGGCGGGGTATGCGTGAACGGCATGAGCCCCTTCGCCCGGGACGGGGAGAACGCCAACGCCGCGCTACTGGTGGACGTGCGGCCCGAAGACTTTGGCGACGACCATCCATTAGCGGGCTATGCCCTGCAAAGAGCATGGGAGGAGCGGGCGTTCCGGGCAGGCGGGGGGAATTATTTTGCCCCGGTGCAATTGGCCGGGGATTTGCTGGCAGGCAGGGAAACCCGAAAGCTGACCGGCGCCGTACGGCCGACCTACCGCCCCGGCGTGACCCCGGCGGACTTCCGGGCTGTGCTGCCGGGCTTTGCCTATGAAGGACTGCGGTTCGCCATTCAGGCGTTTGACCGGCAATTAAAGGGCTTCGCCCTGCCCGACGCAGTGCTGACTGCCGTGGAAAGCCGCTCCTCCTGCCCCGTGCGCCTGCTGCGGGACAGCCGGTTTGAAAGCAACATCGGTGGCTTGTACCCCTGCGGCGAAGGCGCGGGCTACGCGGGCGGCATCATGAGCGCCGCCGCAGACGGAATCAGGGTAGCGGAAAGCATCATTGAGAGGTAGGAGGTAGGAAGTAGGAGGTAGGAGGTTCAGTTTGTTGTTCACCATTTGTGGGCTGAAATCTCCAACTTAAATGCAACCACTTTATAACCTCCTACTTCCTACCTCCAACCTCCTACCTAAAATACACCGGAGGTGGATTTGATTGCGCAGTGTGGTGCAGCGGGTATCGGAAGCGTATGTGACGGTGGACGGAAAAGAAACGGGCCGCGTCGGAAAGGGGCTGATGGCCCTGATCGGCGTGGAGGCGGGCGACACGGAAAAGGACGCCGTTTATTTGGCAGGAAAGATCGTGAAGCTGCGGATTTTTGAGGACGAGAACGAAAAGATGAATTTGTCCGTGAAGGATGTGCAGGGCGGGATTCTGGCGGTGAGCCAATTCACCCTGCTGGGCGACGCTCGGGGCCAGAACCGCCCCGGCTTCACCCAGGCCGAAGCGCCGGAGCGGGCGAACGAGCTGTATGAGCTCTGCTGCGCCGAAATGCGGAAAATGGGCGTAACCGTGGAAAACGGCGTGTTCCGCACGCATATGATGGTACACTTGATCAACGACGGCCCTGTGACATTGCTGCTGGACAGCCATAAGAATTTTTAACCGATTATTCTTTGTTAAGTAACCACTGATTCATTCATCGCATGTAGAAACTATGCGAATTCATTGTAGGGGCGGATATGATCCGCCCGCATTGCAGCATTGCAACAACGCGGGAAAATGCAGCGAACGTAAAGATTTGCTCCACGGGCGGATAATATCCGCCCCTACACGGTGTTATTCCAACAAACGTATAGAAATGAACATGATTGAATTGATCAGTTTTTACTTTGTATTTATGTTCCTCCTACCCTTATCGCCTTTCTCGGAAGGGGGTCTGGGGGAAACCGCTCTTTGGGCTCCAAAGAGCGGTTTCCCCCAGCAATATACATGAAAAATGTTTATTTCTTCAACGGCACGGCCTATGCCGGGAAATCCACGATGGTGAAGCGGCTGGCCGAAAAATACAATGGCATCGCCTGCGGGGAAAACTACCACGACGCACTGCTGGAGGGTCTGGACAGCAATGAATTTCCCTGCCTCACCTACACAAGGGATTTGAAGGATTGGCACGACTTTGTCCGCAGGACGCCCGACGAATACGAAGCATGGATCAGGGGCGTGACAAAGGAATGCGAGATTTTAGAGCTGCGGATCCTCCATGATTTGGTGAAGCAGAATCAAGGCAAAAAGATTTTCGTGGACACCAACATCTGCCCCGAAACACTGCGCCGGATTTCCGACGAGCGCCACGTGGTCATTATGCTGGCCGACCCGGAGATTTCCGTCCGCCGCTTTTTCGAGCGGCCTGACCGGGAAAAGCAATTCCTCTACCGGCTCATGCTGGAAGAGCCGGACCCGGAAGCCGCGCTGAACAACTTCCGGGAATGCCTGAAACGCGTCAACTCCCGGGAAAACTACGACGCCTTCCTGCATTGCGGTTTCCCGGTCATTCACCGGGACGAGAGCAGAAGCATTGAGGATACCATGACGATGGTGGAAACGATACTCGGTTTATGATGAAAGGAACAGCTATGAAAATCGACACCCTGATGGTTGGTCCGATTCAGACCAACTGCTATATCGTATACAACGAAGGCGCGGAGGAAGCAGTGGTCATCGACCCCGGCGCGGACGCGGAAAAAATTCGGGAAGCGCTGGACGGGAAGCGGGCGGCGGCGGTGCTGCTGACCCACGGGCATTTCGATCACACCGGCGCACTGGAAGCCTTTGAAGGCACGCCGATTTACATTCATCCTTCGGACGACGTGATGCTGCTGGATTCCGTGTGGAGCGCGGGCACGATGATCGGGGACACCGCGCCCCGACCCGCCGCCACGGACTACGTGCAGGAGGGAACGAAGCTGCATTTGGCGGGGCTGGACATTGCGGTGCTGCACACGCCGGGCCACACCATCGGCAGCGTGGTCTACGCCATCGGGGACGTGCTGTTCACCGGCGACACCATGTTCTGCGGCGGCTATGGGCGTACCGACCTGCCCGGCGGCGACGAGGACGAACTGGCCCGATCGCTGCACCGGCTGCTGCGGCTGGACAAAAACTGGATCATCTGTCCGGGACATGGGGAACCGAGCACGCTGAAGGAAGAAAAAGAAAAGTATTCTTAAAATGCTTTTACCCGCAGGTAGTTTTAACAGTAGAGTACCAAATCAAAAGGCTTCCCCTTGAGGGGAAGCTGTCAGGCGCGGGGCAAAGAAAGATCAAGGAACGGAAGTTAATTCGCGCCTGACTGATGAGGTGACACTGCTTTCAATCAAGTCGTTCATTTGGCATTCAGTTGATCACCTCATCCGTCCTGCGCGAAACAAATCGTTTTCTCCAATAAAGTTGGTTCCGCGCAGGCCACCTTCCCCTCAAGGGGAAGGCTTTTGGATTCGTTCTGTATCCAATACGCTCTTACATACTGAACAAAAATGGAGAAACGCCATGAACCCAACCATTACCCTCCTGACCCCCACGCCCCGGTTCGCCAACGACCTGGCGGACGTGGTGCGCATTTTCTGGGGTGGGGCCCAGTTCCGGGTCAACGAGCCCGGCGGAGAAATCACCATCACCCACACCGAAACGGAAGAAAACGGCCTGCGCGTCTGCCGGATGGATATGTCCGGGGCCTGTTCGGGCCGTGCGGAAAAGCGGAAAGAAATCTCCCCCGATCCGCTGCTGGAAAAGCGGTATCACAAGCGCCTCATCAAACAGGCGCTGTACGACGTGATGAAGCAGGTAACGGGCCGCACGCCGCCCTGGGGCTCGCTGACGGGCATCCGGCCCACGCGGCTGCTGTATGAGGGCATGAGCCGGGGATTAACGCTGGAGCAAGCCGAAGCAGAGACGAAGGAAATCTTTGAGCTGCTGCCCGAAAAGGCCGCGCTGCTGCGGGAGATCATCGAGGTGCAGCAGGCGCTGCCCGTGCCAAAGGACGACGAGGTGGATTTGTATGTGGGCATTCCCTTCTGCGTGTCGCGGTGCGCCTACTGCTCCTTCCTCAGCGGCGAGGTAGGCAAGGGCAAACAGCTGCCGCCCTACGTGGACGCGCTGGAAAAAGAAATCGCCGGGACGCTTCTTTTAATGGAAGAAAAAGGGTTGAAGCCCCGGGCCTTTTACATGGGCGGGGGCACGCCGACCTCCCTCAGCGCCGCCATGCTGGACCGGGTGCTTTCCGCCGCCCAGCCCTTCATTGACCGCGCCATGGAGGTGACCGTGGAGGCGGGCCGCCCCGACACCATCGACCGGGACAAGCTGAACGTGATCCGCGACCACGGGGCCACCCGCATTTCCATCAACCCCCAGACCATGCACGACGAAACCCTGCAAAAAATCGGCCGCCGCCATACCACCGCCCAGACCGAAGCGGCCTACGCCCTGGCGCGGGAGGTGGGTTTCTCTCATATCAACATGGATTTGATCGCCGGGCTGCCGGGAGAAAACCTGGACATGTTCCTGCAAACCCTGGCCTGGAGCCGCGCCCTCTCCCCCGAAAGCCTGACGGTGCACACCCTGTCCATCAAGCGCAGCAGCCTGCTGCACCTGTGGGAAGCCCAGCTGCCCGACGGGGACATGGTGGCGCAAATGGTGGACGCGGGCCGGGCGGAAGCCATGAGCCGGGGCATGCAGCCTTATTACCTCTACCGCCAGAAGCACATGGCGGGCAACCTGGAAAACGTAGGCTATGCCCTGCCCGGCCACGCCTGCATTTACAATATCGACATGATGGAGGAAACCGGCCACGTGCTGGCCTGCGGCGCTGGAGCGATCAGCAAGCGGGTGGACCCCGCCATCGGCCGTATCGAGCGTGCCCCCAACGTGAGCGAGATTCAGAACTACATCGACCGCACGGACGAAATGCTGCAAAGAAAATGGGCGTTGTGGCAGGGAGACTGGAAAAAATAAGGGTCAATGCAAAAGTTTGTGGGGGGAACCGCTCTTTGGATGCCAAAGAGCGGTTCCCCCCACACCCCCCTCCGAGAAAGCAATCAAAGATTTGATAAACGCTGAGCTTCCTTCTCTAATGCTTTACGGAGGAAAGAGCTATGGATTGATTGGTTGTTCCCATAAGATTTTGTATTAAACCAAATAATAATCAAATCCGGCCCATTCTCCATTCCCGAAAAAACGCCGGTTTCCGCTTGACGGAAAAGGTCGATGAGAGTATAATGTGTAAGTCTACCGTAATAAAGGAACGCGTATCAGCGTTAAAAGAGCATTTTAGAACGAGAGGAAGAGAATCATCATGGCGAACAAATCCGCTTCTACCCGCAAGCCCATCACTTCCGGCACCAAGGGCGTTATCTGCCTGATCGTGCTGTGCGCTGTGCTGGCGTTTGTTTCCTGTATTTCCCTGATCGGGATGCCCCTGGACGGCGAGGGCGTGAACATCCTGCTGCCCTGGGTGCCCGTGACCAGCGAAAAGTGGCCCGAATCCCTGCCCCTGGACCGGGCGCTGGGCGGCGGCAGCTATAACGAATACACCTGGACCCTGAACGAAGGCGCGTCCATTGACGACGTGGTGAAGACCATGAAGGCCCGTCTGGCCGATCTGGGCGAAAGCGACGGGGTGGTGTCCCTCAAAGATGACGCGCTCCGCGTGGAACTGCGGAAAATGCGCGACAGCCAGCGCCAGAGCATCCTGAACACCACCACCCTGCGCGGCCATTTTGAATTCACCGACGCCAACGGCGCCGTGGTGCTGACCGAAAAAGATATTTCCCGCGCCCATGCCAGCGCCAAGAGCAGCGGTTCCTCCTATTCTGTTTCCCTGGACTTCGACCTGACCAAGGACGGCGCGCAGAAGCTGAAGGAAGCCAGCCCCGCTTATCTGTCCGTGACCTGTGACGGCGACAGCGTGAGCTCCTACGCCTCCGTGAGCGACGGCAAAGTGTCCGCCAGCATGGGCCTGGGCGACACTGCCTACCGCAATGCCGGCACCTTCGCCTTCCTGGCCAACACCGGCGCGGTGGATGCCTCTCTGGTTTCCAGCGGCTCCGGCGACGTGCCCGCCTCCTCCGGCATCGTGCTGAACGTGTTTGTCATCCTGTGCGCGGCGCTGCTGGTTTGCTCCCTGATTTACCTGGTGGTAAGCGGCAAGCTCACCGGCGTTTCCGCCTTCCTGGCCGTGTGGTGCACCGTGGTGCTGGCCCTGTTCTTCGTGGCCACCGTGGTCGTGCCCTCCTCCACCATGCTGAACGTGGGCTCCCTGGTGGCCGTGCTGCTGGGCGTGCTGCTGAGCATGTACGCCGCCGTGACCCGCACCGACGCCATCAGCAAGCAGATCGGCGAAGGCAGCACCCCCAAGCAGGCCACCAAGCTGGGCATGAAGAACGCCGCCAAGAGCGTTTGGATCGCCCATGGCGCCGTTGTGGTGATCGCCCTGATCCTGATGATCTTCGCCTTCTCCCGCAGCATCGGCTATGCCCTCTTCGCCGCCGCGCTGGCCAGCGCCCTGTCCACCCTGGTGATGCGCGCGTTCCAGCTTTGCTTCACCGCCATCTCCAACAAGCCTGCCCTGTTCGGCAAGGTCAAGTAACATCTTTTCAGGGTGCCGTTTTCGCGCGGCACCCTCTTTTTATCCTTTTTTATCCGATTCTTCTCCTGTGCGGAGGTCATGATGGTCACCATTACCCTTTCCCAACCGTCTGTCCCAATCCTCCCGCTGACTGGGCTGCCCGCCTGGCTGTGCGGACTGCTGGCGGCGCGGGGCGTTACAACGGCGGAGGCGGCGCAAAGCTTCCTCCATCCGGCAGCCGATCAGCTGCGGGACCCCCTGGCGCTGCATGACCTGGAAAAAGCGGCGGCCATCATCCGGAACGCGGCGGCGCAGGGCAAGCGGGCGGTGGTCTATGGGGACTACGACGTGGATGGGGTATCCGCCTCCGCCATTCTGTATGAAACGCTGAAGCACCTGGGCATGGACGCAATGGTTTATCTCCCCGACCGTCACAAGGAAGGCTACGGGTTGAACATCCCGGCGGTGGAAAAGCTGGCCCGGGAAGCGGATATCCTTATCACCGTGGACTGCGGCATCACCAGCATCGCTGAGGTCAGCCGGGCCAAGGAACTGGGCATGACGGTCGTAGTGACCGACCACCATCGGCATCTGGACACGCTGCCCCCCGCCGACGCGGTGGTGTCGCCCCTGCTGGGGGATTATCCCTTTCCCGGCCTGTGCGGGGCGGGGGTGGCCTGGAAGCTGGCGCTGGCGCTGGCAGGGGAGCAGGCCATGGAGCTGATGGAGCTGGCGGCTGTCGCCACCGTGGCGGACATGGTACCGCTCACGGATGAAAACCGGGTGATCGCGGCGTTGGGGTTGGAGCAGCTGGCCCACACGAAACGGCCCGGACTCCGGGCAGTGATGGAGCGAGCGGGGGTACAGGGAACCGTCAGCAGCGATCAGGTGGGCTTCCAAATCGCCCCAAGGATGAACGCCTGCGGCCGCATGGCCTCCGCACGGATCGCCTTTGATATGCTCACCACCCGGGACAGAGCCGAAGCAGAAGAGCTTGCCGCCCGGATGGAAGCGCTGAACCAGGAGCGAAAGGCCGAGGAAAACAAGGTGCTGGAAGCGGCGCTCAGCCAGGCGGCGCAGATGGATCTGGTGGAAAACCACGCCATCGTGGTCTGGGGCGAGGGCTGGAACAGCGGCGTGGTGGGCCTTGCCGCCGGGCGCGTGGCAGAGCAGTTTTCCTATCCCACGGTGGCCCTGGCAGTGGACGGCGACATGTGCGTCGGCAGCGCCCGCAGCGCCGGGGACATTGACATTTATAAGGCCCTCAGCCAGTGTGCCGACCTGTTCGAGCGCTTCGGCGGCCACAAGCAGGCCGCCGGGCTGACGCTGAAGCGGGAGAATCTGGAAACATTTGCCCAGCGTTTATCCCAGGCCGTAGCCGAGCAGACCGGCGGGAAACCGGTGAAGCCCGCCCTCGTCTGTGATGGGAAGCTGACGCTGCCCGACGTGACGGAGGAAACGGTGCATTGGCTGGAAAAGCTGGAGCCCTTCGGCATGGGCAATCCCGCGCCGCGCTTTCTGTGCGAGGACGCGCAGGCATTATCCCTTCGGGCGGTCGGCGCGGAGGGGCGGCACCTGAAATGCAGCTTCCAGCAGGGAAGTGAACTGCGGGATGGCATTTATTTCGGCGGCGGGGCCTGGGCCGGGAAAACCGCGGGACGGTTCCGGTTCGCCTTCTCCCCCACGCTGAACGAATTTCGCGGCAAGGTCAGCGCGGAATGCCGGGTGTATGCCCTGCAAATGATACCCGAATCACTGACCAAAGACGCGGGCCGGGAAGCCCAGGTCCTCTTTTCCGAGCTTCGTTCCGATGCTTCTGTCCCTACCCTCTCCCCTGCCGAATTGTCCGTCATCACAGCAAAGGGGCAGGGCACGCTGCTGCTTTGCCACTGTCTGGAAACCGCTCTGGCATTGCGCGGACAATTTCCGGAGGCAGACTTTTGCCTGGAGGATGCCACGGACAGCCGGGCCTTCAACACCGTTTTGCTGTATGGCAGCGCGAACCGGGTTTCCCCGGCATTCCGCAATATCATCCTTTGCGATGGAGATACGGGGGAGGGAGCCGCGTTTCAAGCCGCCTGTCCCCGGGCAACGGTCGCGGCGCTGCCCGTATCCAAGGCGCTGAAAAGCCTGCTGTCCGCATCTTTTATCGACAAGGACGCGCTGCGGAATTGCTTCATCCAATTGCGAAGCGCATCCTTCCGCGACCTGTACGGCTTCGCCGCCGCCTGCGGGCTCACCGTTTCCCAGGCGGCCTTCGCCCTGGCGGTGCTGCGGGACATTGAGTTGATCGACGCCAGCCTTTCCCCCTTCCGCGTTTCCCTGCGTCCCATGCAAAAGCGCGGCCCGGAGGAAAGCAAGCTGTTTCAATTGGCAGAGCAAATTCATTTCAACGCTTCCCATTGATCATTCCTCACTTTAGAAGAAAGAACGGAGGTGCGCAATGGCATACACAGCATACGAACCAATGACACTGGAACAAATCCTGGCGCGGGTAAAAAAGGTGGATACGGATGGCAGTGGCATTGCCCTGGTTCAGCGTGCCTACGATTATGCCGCCGACGCGCACAAGGATCAAAAACGCAAAAGCGGCGAGCCATATATCGTGCATCCCCTGTATGTAGCCAGCATCATCACCGAATTGATGATCGACCCGCCCACCATCGCCGCGGCCCTATTGCACGACGTGGTGGAGGACACCGGCGCCACGGTGCAGCAGATGCAGGACATGTTCGGCGAGGAAGTGGCCCGGCTGGTGGACGGCGTGACGAAGCTGACCAAGCTGAACTTCGCCGACCGGGAGGAGCAGCAGGCGGAGTCCCTGCGCAAGATGATCCTGGCCATGAGCAAGGACATCCGGGTGGTGCTGATCAAGCTGGCCGACCGGCTGCACAACATGCGCACCCTCAAATTCAAGGAGCCTGAACGCCAGGTGGCCATCGCCCGGGAAACGCTGGATATTTACGCTCCCCTGGCCCACCGGCTGGGTGTGTACGGCATCAAGCAGGAATTGGAGGACCTGTCGCTGCGCTACATTGACCCGGAGGGCTATCAGGACGTGGCCCAGAAGGTGGGCATGAAGCGGGCTGAACGCGAGGAAAACATCAAACTGGTCATCAGCGAGCTGTCCCACAAGCTGGACGAACAGGGCCTGCATTACGACATCGACGGCAGGCCCAAGCACCTCTATTCCATTTACCGGAAGATGGTCATCCAGAACAAGCCCTTCGACCAGATTTTTGACCTGATCGCCATTCGCGTCATCGTGGACACCATCCCGGAATGCTACACCGTGCTGGGCATCGCCCACACCCTGTGGAACCAGGTGCCGGGCCGGTTCAAGGATTACATTTCCGTCCCCAAGGCCAACATGTACCAGTCCCTTCACACCACGGTCGTGGGCGGGCGGCGCATTCCCTTCCCCTTTGAAATCCAGATCCGCACCTGGGAGATGCACCGCATCGCCGAGTACGGCATCGCCGCTCACTGGCGCTACAAGGAAGGTGGCAAGAAGGACGACAACCTGGACAACAAGCTCTACTGGTTGCGGCAGATCCTGGACTGGCAGAGCGAGACCCGGGACAGCCACGAGTTCATCGACAGTCTGAAAACCGACCTGTTCTCCGAGGAAGTGTTCCTGTTCACCCCCAAGGGCGACATTGTCTCCATGCAGCGCGGCTCCACGCCGCTGGACTTCGCCTACCGCATCCATTCCCAGGTGGGCAATTCCTGCGTCGGCGCGCGCATCAACGGCAAAATGGTGCCGCTGGACACGCAATTGCAGACCGGCGACCGGGTGGAGGTCATCACCTCCTCCACCTCCAAGGGCCCCAGCATGGACTGGCTGAAAATCGTCAAGACCCAGCAGGCCAAGGCCAAGATCCGCCAGTTCTTCAAGCGGGAGCTGCGGGGCGAAAATGTGGTGCGCGGCAAGGAAATGCTGGATCACGAGGCCAAGCGCCGGGGCGTCAAGCTGGGGGATTACACGAAACCGGAGTATTACGAACCCCTGCTGCGGAAGTATATGTTCCAGGACCTGGACGATCTGTACGGCGCCATCGGCTACGGCGGCGTGGCGGCGGTGTATGTGCTCAGCCGCATGATCGACGAAAAGCAGAAAAAGGAAGCCGCCGCCGCGCCCAAGCAGGTTCCCGTGCTGCCGGAGACGCCGCCGCCCAACGCCGACGTGGGCAAGCCCAGCCACGGCATTTACGTCCACGGCGAAGCCGGGATGCTGGTGCGCTTCGCCCGCTGCTGCAACCCCGTCCCCGGCGACGACATCGTGGGCTACATCACCCGCGGCCGGGGCGTGACCGTGCACAAGGCGGACTGCGTGAACGCCCTGCACTCCGAGCCCGAACGCGCCGTGCCCGTCTCCTGGGCCGCCGAGGAACTGGAAAACTTCAGTGCCAACGTGATCATCATTTGTTACGACCACAATTCCCTCTTAGGCGAAATCACCAATTTCATCCAGGATCAGGGCATCCCCCTGACCGCCCTGAGCGTGAAGCTGAACAAAAACAAGACCTGCACCATCATGACCACCATGCAGGTCAAATCCCGCGAACAGCTGGACGCCGCGCTGGTCAAAATCCAGCGCCGCAGCGACGTGATCGAGGCGTACCGGAGCGCGAGCTGATGCCGAGAGTGGCAAGGATAGAGTTCAGAGTGCAGAGCACAGAGTACAGATGATATAGTCACTCATACGGGACCGGTATATAAACTGTACTCTGTACCCTGTACTCTTTTTGTTTTTCCCCTGTCAAGCCATCCGAGTTATGTCGGATTTGAAATAATTATGTAACATTTTGGCCTTTTTCTTTAAATGAGGGCCATTTTTTATTAAAAAACAGTTGACTTTTTGTAATAAATTTGATATAAATAAGAAGGATATTCTTCATGATTTTGATGGACGCTTTTGCGTCTTTTGGAAGGTGAATGCAATGGCGAAGAAACGCACGTCTGACGCTTACCGGAAGCTGACGGGCATCCTGATTATTCTGTTCGTACTGACGGTGCTTTGCGGTGCGGGCTATCTGCTGCTCGACCAGTCCATCCAGGTGCAGCAGGCGGAAAACGATGCCCGCGCCCAGTCGGAAAACGAACTGCTTGAAGCGCAATACCAGCAGGCCAAGCAGGAAGAACAGGCAAAGGAAGCGGAGGGCAGCGCCGTTCAGTGGCCAGAGCCCAAGCCCCAGGGCTGGGACGTGGTGGATCTGAGCAATTATCCCCTGACCAACACCCGCTCCTATGACGCCAGCCGTATGGAAATCATCACCAGCGGCATGCTGCTGGTCAACCGCTGGCACGCCGTGCCCGATGACCTGGCCCAAGCCGAGTTCCTGGTGGTGCATGCCACCGATAAGCGCATTGCCACCGCAGGCAACAGCGTCAAGCTCCTTTCCCCCGCCATCACCGCCCTGGGCGACATGATCGCGGATGCCAAGAACGCGGGTCTGGAGCACTACAACGTGGAAGAGGGCTACCGCCTCCGCGAAGTGCAGCAGGACAAATACGACAAGCGCGCCCAGGAGTACGCCAACCGCTACTCCGGCGACGCCCTGACGGACAAAGTGGTGGCCTCCGGCATCAGCGTGCCCGGCACCAGCGAATACGAATCCGGCCTGGCCTTCTGCATGGGCCGCTACGCCAAGGGCGACCCCATCATGGACAAGAAATTCCATGAGCTGCCCCAGTCCGACTGGCTGCTGGAGCACAGCTGGGAATACGGCATCATCTTCCGCTTCCCGGTGCAGGGCTATCCCAACGCCACCGTCACCGACAAATCCTACAAAACCGGCCAGAACAGCAAGCTGAGCATCTATCGATATGTGGGCAAGGCCAACGCCGCCGTGATGCACATCATGGACTTCTGCATGGAAGAATACATCGAATACCTGATCCAGCATCCCCACATCGCGGTCTATCAGGACGGTCAGCTGAAATATGAAATCGTCCGCACCGACGGTTACTACGGCGGCAACGCCACCGTGCAGGTCACCCGCTCCGCTCAGGAAGTCAGCGTTTCCACCGACAACATGGAAAACAACGGCATGGGCGGCCTCATCATCACGATGGCCTATTGATTGTTATAGCATCTTGTTTCACCCACCCGGTCTTCTCCCCCGGGTGGTTTTTTTTGCACTGCTTTATCAAAACAGAAAAAAATCAGTGAATGTATAATATGGTTATATAAAATTTTATTTTGCCCATATTATACATTTTCGCCTATTGCAAAATCAAACTTCTTGTGATAAAATGTATTTATTGGAATATATATGGCAGAAATGGAGAAACGGTTGATTCTGCCGTGAGGGAGCGTTGGACGATGCGGTATACCAATCCCATTCTTCTGGGCGATTACTCTGATCCGGATGTGATTCGCGTCGGCGAGGACTTCTACATGATTTCCTCCTCCTTCACCTATGTTCCCGGCATTCCCGTGCTGCATTCCCGTGATTTGGTTCATTGGGAGCTGATCGGCTATGCCGCCCGCCGCCTGCCCTTCCCGCAGTATGACCGCCCCGCGCACAAGCGCGGCATCTGGGCCCCCAGCCTGCGCTATCACAACGGCACGTTTTACGTGTACGTGTGCATGCCGGACGAGGGGCTCTTTTCGTTCACCGCCAAAGATCCCGCCGGCGAGTGGGAATGTCATTACGTCAAGGACGTGACCGGATGGATCGACCCCTGTCCCCTGTTTGACGACGACGGCCGGGTGTGGCTGGTGCACGGATTCGCCGCCAGCCGCGCGGGCATCAACAATGTGCTGTATGTGCACAAAATGAGCGCCGACGGCCTGACGGTGGTGGATAAAGGACGCATGGTCTATGACGGCGGCGACCACGGCGACATCACGGTGGAAGGCCCCAAAATTTATAAGCGTGAGGGGAAATATTGGATTCTGTGCCCGGCGGGCAGCGTAAAGCCCGGCTATCAACTGGCGCTGCGGGCGGATAATATTTACGGCCCTTATGAGCGTCGGGTGGTATTGGGCCAAGGCAGCACGCCCATCAACGGTCCGCATCAGGGCGGCTGGGTGGACGACGGCCACGGCAAAGACTGGTTTATTCATTTTCAGGATATGGACGCCTACGGCCGGGTAGCCCATTTGCAGCCCGTGGATTGGTCGGACGGCTGGCCGGTAATGGGCAAAAAGGGTTCTCCCGTACTGGGCGGGACGATCGACCTGCCGCCGTTCAGCGGTGAAATCCCCACCTCCGACGATTTCCAGAACGGTCTTGGCCTCCAGTGGCAATGGCAGGCCAACCCCAACAAGGGCTGGTATACAGAGCTTCATCCCGGCCTGCGGCTCCACGCGGCGCCGGCGCCCAGTCTGTTTGAGGCGGGAAATTTTTTGAGCCAGCTGATGCAGAGCCATGACTTTGACATGGATGTGGTGTTCTGGACCCACGCGCAGGACGGCGACGTTTCCGGCATCGGCATCATGGGTTATACCTATTATTATCTCGCGCTGGGCCAGGGTCGGGTGAGCCTGAAAATGGGCATGGCGACGGAAATCAGCCGCTGGGTGCCGGAAAAGGTGCTGGAAACGCCCATCTCGGAAATCATGTGGCCCTACCCGGAGATCCTGCTGCGGATGCGCGTGCGGCGCGGCAATGTGAGCTTTTACTATGGCGAAGGCCAGCAGTCCATGCGCCCCCTGGGCGGGGAATACCCCATGACCTGCGGCGGCTGGACGGGCGCGCGCCCCGGCATTTTCACCCTCAACACCCTGGGCCGCTGGGGCGGTTGGGCAGATGTGAAATACGTGAAGATAACAGATCTGTAAGCAAGAGAGTACACTGCAAAAAGGGGTGCTTTTCATGAAGCGTCTTGCCGGGATCATGCTGCTGATGTTCTGCCTGACCGGATCGCGCTGTGCATTCGCGGAAGGCGGTTGGGCGGATTTGTATGCCCTGTCGGTGGAGAACGCCGTGGAGTACGGCGATTTGCAGGCGGAATGGGCCACGCAGCCCGAGGTATACCAGCCCGCGCCGCGGGATGCCGTCATCCCGCTGTTGCCCCAGGACGCGGCTTTGTCCGGCGATATTGCGCTGAAAAGCGGATTTGAGGCTTATCCCGGCCTGTACTCCGGCGAGAGTGAAACCCCGGACTTTGTGCTGTTCTCCGGGGATAACGAATGCAGCGCCGCGTGGAAAATCACCGTGGAGCAGCCCGGCCTGTATGAGCTGAAGGTGTCCTACCTGTGCCTGGGCGGCAACGAAATCAAAGTGCAGCGCAAACTCACCATCGACGGTGAAACGCCCTATGAGGAAGCGAACAACCTGTGCTTCTACCGGGTGTTTGAAGAAGAGGTGCAGCCGGACGGCAAGATGCGCGTCAACGCCATCAACGACGAAGTGTGGCCCCACATGATCGAAAAGCGGGTGTGGCAGACCGTGCGCGCGGTCGATCAGCAGGCGATTTACGTGGACCCCCTGCAATTCTATCTCAGCGCAGGCGAGCATGAAATCGTACTGGAATACGTGGATCAGCCCGTGGTGCTGGGAAACATCGCCTTCGTCTCCCCCGCGCGGTATCCCACCTATGCGGAAAAGCGTGCGGAATGGCAGGCGGCGGGATACAAAAATGTATCCGCCGACACCATTGTCAAATTACAGGCCGAGGACAGCGCCTGGCGCAGCGAAAACGTCATCCGCCGCGAATCCGACGCCGACCCCCTGACCGAACCCAAGTCCGGCGCGAACCGGGTGCTGAACATCGTGGGCGGCTACCGCTGGCGGCTGGGCAACGCAGCGGTGAGCTGGGACATTGACGTGCCGGAAAGCGGCCTGTACGCCATTCACCTGAAAGTATTGCAGACCACCGATCCCGGTATGCCCTCCTATCGTCAAATCATGATCGACGGGGAGATCCCCTTCGAGGAAATGAAGCTGTATTCCTTCCCCTACGACAGCCATTGGTATGGCGACACCCTCCGCGACGCGGACGGAACCCCCTATTGCTTCTACCTGGAAAAGGGCACGCACACCCTGACCGCCACGGTGAAGCTGGGGCCCATCGGCGAAATCATGCGCCGTACCGAAAAGGACACCACCTACCTGGGCCGGATGCAGCGTGAAATTGTGAAAATCACCGGCACCGAACCGGACTATAACTACGAATATGATCTATACCGCACCATGCCGGAGCTGAGCGGACAGCTGAGCTACCTGGCCGGGCGGCTCCAGGAAAGCGCCGATCTGCTGGCCTCCATCTCCAACGAAACCACCTCCATGGAGAACAACTTCCGCCAGATCATCGACCAGCTTCACTTCTTCTCCGAGGACGTGGACCGGATTCCCAAAGCCCTCAGCGATCTGGACAACGCGCAAAGCAACCTGGGCACCTACATTTCCACCATCGAAAAATGCCCCATGGCGATGGACTACCTGATGCTGTCCTCCCCCGACGTGACGATGGACATCGCCACCTCCAATTTCCTCCAGCGCATGGCGGTGACGGGAGAAAACTTCCTGGCATCCTTTACCAAGGACTACGACAGCGTGGGCCTGATCGTGGACGACAGCGGCGCAAAGAACCAGGAAACCACCGTGCTGAACGTGTGGATCGCCCGCGGCACGGAGTGGGGCGAAATCCTGAAAGAGCTGGCCGATGAGGAATTCACCCCCAAGACCGGCATCGTCATCAACCTGCATGTGCTGCCCACGGGCCAGCTGTCCACAGGCTCGGTCAACACCATCATGCTCTCCGTCGCCAGCGGCACCGCGCCGGACGTGGCGCTGTCCGTGGAGTACAACCTGCCCAACGAGTTCGCCTTCCGCGAAGCCGTGTGCGATCTGAGCCAGTTTCCCGGGTTTGAGGACGTGACAAAGAGTTTTTACCCCAGCAGCCTGGTGCCCTTCCAATATAACGGCGGGGTGTACGCGCTGCCCGAGACCATGGACTTTTCCTGTATGATCTACCGGCGCGACGTGCTGGCGGAGCTGGGCGTGGAGCTGCCCGAAACCTGGAGCGACCTGTACCAGAAGGTGCTGCCCCGGCTGTATGAAAACAACATGAGCTTCTCCCTGCCGGTGGACACCTCCGTATCCAGCAACTCCCCCGGCGCGCTGCGGGGCTTCACCATGCTGCTTTTGCAGATGGGCGGGGATTACTACCGGGGCCAGGGCGAAGCCAGCGGGCTGGACACCCCCGAAGCCTATAAGGCGTTCAAGGCCTGGACGGACATGTACGCCAATTATGAAATCGACGCGGAAAGCAACTTTTTCACCCGCATCCGCACCGGCACCATGCCCATCGGCATCGGAAACTTCACCACGTATATGCAGCTCATGACCTCCGCCCCCGAGCTGTACGGCCGGTGGAGCATCGCCCCGGTGCCCGGCACCCGGCAAGCCGACGGCACGGTCAAGCATACCGTGGGCACCACGGCGGCTACGGCGGACATTATTCTTTCCCAGAGCGAAAAGAAGGACGCAGCCTGGGAATTCCTCAAATGGTGGAGCAGCGAGGAAACCCAGACCCGGTACGGCCGCGAGCTGGAAGCCATCCTGGGCATGGGCGCGCGGTGGAACACGGCGAACGTGAACGCCTTCTATTCCCTGCCCTGGGACGCCCGGCATGAGCGCGTGATCCGCGCCCAGATGGACGCCGCGGAGGAGCAGCTCATCGTGCCTGGCGGGTACTTTACCGGACGGCATATCATCAACGCCTGGAACCGCGTGTGCATCAACAACGAAAACGCCCGCGACGCCCTGGAAAAGGCGGTCAAGGACATTAACAAAGAACTTCACAATAAACGGGTGGAGTTTGGACTGGAGTGAATAGGTAGGAGGTTGGAAGTAGGAGGTAGGAGGTTTTATATCGTCGGATCATGAAACGCAAGCCCAACTTCCACGAATAAAAGCACAATCATGATAAACCTCCTACTTCCTACCTTCTACTTCCTACCTCCTCCTTGAAAGGAGTGATCGCCTTGCAGGCAGCGGTAAAGAAAAGCGGCTTCAGGGAATGGATGCGGAAGAACGGCACGGGATACGCCTTCCTGCTGCCCTTCCTGATTCTGTTCGCGGTGTTTGTGATCGTGCCGGTGGCCGTGGCGATGTATTACAGCCTGACCAATTACAACATGATCCAGCCCGCCCGGTTCGTGGGCATCAGCAATTATTCCCAGCTGATCCTGGACGACGACGTGTTTCTGATTTCTCTCAAGAACACCATGGTGTTCGCCGTCATCACAGGCCCCATCGGCTACTTCGCCTCCTTCCTGATGGCGTGGCTGATTACGCTGGTGAAGCGGGGGCGCGGGTTCTTTTCCCTCATGTTCTACGCGCCCAGCCTGACCAGCGGCGTGGCGATGGCGAATATCTGGCTGATCCTCTTCTCCGGCGACCGGTACGGCTACATCAACAACCTGCTTTTGCGTTCCGGACTGATTCTGGAGCCCATCCTGTGGACGAAGGACGCCACCTATGTCCTGCCCGTCATCATGATCATCTCCGTCTGGATGAGCATGGGCACCGGCTTTCTGGTGTTCCTGGCGGGCTTGCAGAACGTTGACCCCGCCATGTACGAGGCGGCGCGGGTGGACGGCGTCAAGAACAAATTCCAGGAGCTGCGATACATCACCCTGCCGATGATGAAGCCTCAGATGCTCTTCGGCGCGATCAACGCCATCGTCGGGGCCTTCGGTGTGTTCGACGTGGCGACCGCCGTCGCCGGCCTGCCCAGCCCCAACTATGCCGCCCACACCATCGTGGCCCACCTGTACGATTACGCCTTCACCCGCTTCAATATGGGCTATGCCAGCGCGGTCGCCATGGCGCTGTTTGTGATTACGTTCACCCTGGGCCGCATCTGCATGCATGTATTTAAGGACAACACCTGACGGAAGGAGGCGGAAAAACGTGACTGCAAAAGCCGTGTACAAGCCCCGTCGTTTCAAATTCCGTTTAAAAAAGCTCACCTTTTCCCGGTTCATGCTGTATCTGCTGCTGACCGCGCTGGTGGTGATCGCGGGGCTGCCGCTGTTCGCCATGGTGTGCCGCAGCCTGATGCCGCTGGACGAGCTGTACATTTACCCGCCGCGGCTGATCGTGCACAAGCCGACGCTGCGGAATTTCAGCGATTTGCTCACCTCCCTGTCCTCCTCCACGGTGCCCTTCACCCGCTACATTTTCAATTCGCTGTTCACCACGGTGGTGACGGTGCTGGCCAGCGTGGTGGTGTGCTGTATGGGCGCTTACGGGCTGGTGAAGCACAAGCCCGCGGGCAGCGGCCCCATTTTCGCGGTAGTGCTGGCGGCGCTGATGTTCTCCGCTCACGTGACCCAGATCCCCAACTACATGGTGGTGAACAAGCTGGGCCTGGTGAACAGCTATTGGGCGCTGATCATTCCCAAGATCGCGGTGGCGTACAACTTCTTCCTGGTCAAGCAGTTCTGCGAACAGCTGCCGGACTCCATTTTAGAAGCCGCCCGCATCGACGGGGCGAAGGAATTCCGCGTATTCTGGACGATCGCCATGCCGCTTTTGCAGCCCGCCTGGACGACGCTGGCGGTGTTCAGCTTCGTGAACAACTGGAACGACTACTTCTCCCCCCTGATCTTCATTTCCAGCAACGCCCTCAAAACCCTGCCCCTGGCCCTGCAAACCCTGTCCGGCGGCGCGGGCGTGGTGGCCCGGGCCGGCACGGTCGGCGCGGCCACATTCCTGACGACGGTTCCTTCCATCCTGGTGTTCGCCATCATGCGCGGCAAAGTCATGGAAACGATGTCCTTCTCGGGCATCAAGTCGTAAGGAGGCGCGGACATGAAACGAACGTTCTTCCTTCTTCTGGCGCTGCTGATGCTGTGGACGCCCGCCGCGCTGGCCGTGGTGAACATGGACGCCTTCGTGGTGGACACCGACACCACCGACGGCAGCGACAACTATATTCCCATTCCCGCCGCCTATGAGGTGTACGGCACGATCAAGAACCTGGGCGAGGATGGCTTCATGAACCACCCCGAGGACCTTTTCATCGCGCCGGACGATACGCTGTACGTGGCGGACGGCGAAAACAATCGGGTGCTGCAAATGACCCGGGCAGGCAAGGTGCTCAGCATGATCACCGAGGCCTGCGGCAAAAAGCTCAACAAGCCCCGGGGCGTATACGTGCATACCGACGGCAGCGTATGGATCGCCGACACCGGCAACCTGCGCATCGCCACCCTGAATGCCGACGGCAGCGACCGCAAGGAGTATACCAAGCCCGATTCCTCCCTGCTGGGGGCCAACTTCACCTTCGACGTGCAGAAGATTTTCGTGGCGAACACGGGCTACATTTACGCCCTGAAAGGCGCGAACCTGATTGCCCTGGACGAAGCCAACAACTTCCGCGGCTACCTGGGGGCCGACAAGGTGGGCTTTTCCCTGAGCCGGTTCCTGGTGCGGCTGTTTGGCAGCAAGAGCCAGATCGAGCGCACCGTAAAGCAGGAGCCCGCCAGCTATTCCAATTTCTTCATCGGCGCGGACAACATGATTTACGGCATCCTGTCCAACAAAAACACCGCCCAGATCAGAAAGCTCAATTCCGTCGGCACCAACACCTACCCGGAGGAAACCTACGGCTTCACCCTGCCCGACCCTGCCCTGGGCGCCAACGGCAAGGTACTGGAGCCCACCTTCTCGGACATCACCGTGGAGGATAACGGCATCATCACCGTGGTGGACCGGGTGACCGGACTGATTTACCAGTACGACCAGGAGGGCAGCCTGCTTTGCTGCTTCGGCGGCACGGGCGACACGGAAGGCCTGTTCCAGATTCCCGTCAGCATCGAGGCGGACAGCGAAGGCTATCTGTACGTGCTGGATTACCAGTCCAACACCATCACCGTGTTCCGCCCCACCCACTTTATCCGCCTGGTGCACCAGGCCGTCACGCTCCACGGCGAAGGCCGCTATCAGGAGGCGCTGGGCTATTGGCGGCAGGCCCTGGAAATCGACAGCAACTACGCCCTGGCCCATCAGGGCGTGGCCAAGATCATGGGCAAGGACGAAAAATGGGACAGCGCTCTGCGCTCCTATGAGCTGGCCAACGACCGGGAGGGCTACTCCGAAGCCTTCGCCGAGTACCGCCACGAATACTTCCGGCAGCATTTCCTGCTGGTGGTGGCGTGCGCCGCGGCGATCGTGTTCGCGGCGGTGAAGCTGCTTTCGCTGGCGAAGAAGAAGGCTGACCAGTGGGCCGACGACGTGCAGATGGGGAGGGGATTGAAATGACGGGCCTGAAAATGTGCGTCATGATGCTGTTCCATCCCATCGTGGTGAGCGAATACATCAAGAAGCAGCGCGGCGACGCGGGCTTTAAGCGCATGAGCGTCCTTCTGGTGATAGCGCTGTTTGTCCTGGCGCTGGCGGTAAACGTGTTCTCCATCTATTTCACCCACTACCCCCTGTCCACCGTTTCAGTGCGCAAGGCGAACCTGCTGCTGGAATGCGGCAAGCTGTTCGTGCCGGTGCTGACGTGGATTTTGGCTTCCTACGCCATGACCACCATCCTGGACGGGGCCACCAAGATCGGCGAAGCCCTGGTGTACAACACCCTGTCCCTCATGCCCTACGTGCTGTTCACCGTGCCGGTGGTGCTGCTGTCCCGCGTGATGGACGGCGGCCAGGCCGGGCTGTACTATGCCCTGACCGGCGGGCAGATCCTGTGGGTCATTCTGCTGATGATCGTGGGCCTCAAGGAAATGAACGAGTATTCCGTGGGGAAAACCGTGGCGGTGGTGCTGCTGACCGTTTTTACCATGGCCGTTATCTGGGCTACGATCGTGCTGCTGTTCACCATCTCTTCCCAGTTCGTCACCATGATCCGGGAAGTGTATTACGAGATCGTCTACCGCCTGTGAGGAAGGAGGACGCGCCATGAAAAAGAACCTGCTATGCTGGCTTTGCTGCGTTTTGCTGCTGCTGTGTGTCCCCGCCCTGGCGGAAGAAGCGACGGCGGAACGTATTCTGGCGGCGGAGAACGACCGGCTGGCGCTGTACCTGGACGCCGGGCTGTGCTCCATCGACGTGGAGGATAAGCTGACGGGCAAAACCTGGTCCTCCAGCATGAACGATGAAACTGCCGAGGGCCTGAAGATCATTCCCGCCCAGCAGAAAAAAATCACCAGCTTGCTGGCCGTGAACTGCACCAACCTGAAAACCGGCCTGGGCGTGGTAAACAATCTGGCGCTGATGGCGGAAAAGGATTTGCAGGCCTCCTATGAGCTGATCGAAAACGGCGTGCGGCTGACCTATTACCTGGGCACCTATCAGGTGGGCGTCAGCGCAGAAATCACCCTGGACGGAGCCACGCTGCTGGCGCGGGTTCCCTATGCCTCCATCCGGGAGAACGGGGATTTTTCCCTGGTCAGCGTGGACATGCTGCCTTACCTCTTTTCCGCCACTGACAAGGCCGAGGGCTTCTTTCTCTATCCGGACGGCTGCGGCGCGGTGATGGAGTTTCAGGACAACGCGCATTACAAGGAATCCACCCGGCTGTATCCCGTATACGGCGATTATCAGAAGCAGCCCGCGCTGCTGGACATGTTCGCCCAGGAAGCGCCTCAGGTGCTGATGCCGGTGTTCGCCATGAACCGCGGCGGCCACGGCCTGATGGCGATCATCGAGCAAGGCGCGGAAACCAGCCGCGTATCCCTGAACTGCTCCAACAACATCATCGGCATCAACTTCCTCTTCGCCAATTTCCAGTATCGCCGGGCGTTTGACGATAAGCGCGTCACCGACCGCGCCATCAAGGTCTACGACAAGGACGACATCAAAACGGATTACCAGCTCCGGGTGCTGTTCCTGGAGGAGGAAAACCCGGATTACAGCGCCATGGCCCGGGTGTGGCGGGATTATTTGCTGGAGAACGGCGTCCTGACCCGCGGCGAACGCAAGCCCCAGGTCGCCATCGACCTGTTTCTGAGCGCGCCGGAGGAGGGACTGCTGTTCGACACGCCCCGCACCGTGACCACCCTGAAGCAGGCGGAAGAAATCCTGACCGCCCTGGACAGCCTGGGCGTTAAAAACATCAAGGCGTCGGTGAAGGGCTGGACAGCGGGCGGCTATGGCAAAACCCCCGACCATTTCCCCCTCGGCGGCGCGGTGGGCAGCGACGGCGACCTGAAATCCCTGCTGGACACCGCCCACAGCCTGGGGGCGGAAGTATCCCTCACCGCCAATTTCATGGAAGCGCAGGCTGACGAGCGCGGCTATTCTCACCGCAACGACGTAGTGTACACCGGCAACCACACCGTGCTGACCGACAAGGACGAAACCGTGTTCATGCTCAGCCCAGACGTGGCGAAGGAAAAGTTTGACGCTTTCCTGAACAAAGCGAAGGGCTTTACGCTGAACGGCGTGCGTTTCGAGCGCATGGGTCAGGCCGTTGGTTTTAATTACGGCAGCAGACATGCCACCACCGCCGCCCAAGCGCTGGCGCTGTACCAGACTATGCTGGATGAAAGCAGGGCGGCGTTCGGCACGGCTGAGGCTGAGGGCGGCAACGCCTGCCTGCTGGGCCACGCCGATTTCATGACCGACGTGCCCTATCAGGATTACGGCTGCCAGGCCACCACCCGCGCCGTGCCCTTCTATCAGGTGGCGCTGCATGGGCTGGTGGACTATGCCGCCCGGCCCGGCAACCTGAGCAGCGATTTGGAGCGCGAGGTGCTGCGCTGGGTGGAAATGGGGTACGTGCCCTTCTTCGAGCTCACCCACGGCAACACGGAAGAATTGATGTATACGAATTATCAAATCCTCTTTTCCGCCGAATACACCGCCTGGCAGGAGCGCGTGGCCTGGGCCGCGAAGCAGTTTACCGAAGGTCCGCTGGCAGCGCTGTGCGGGGTGTGCATCGAAAGGCATGAACGCCTCAGCGATACCCTGGCCAAGGTCACCTATGAAAACGGTACGGTCGTTTACGTCAATTATGCCGACGAGCCCGCGGAAGCCGACGGCATCGAAATCCCCGCCCAGAGCTGGAAGGCGGTAACAGAGTAGGAGACAGGAGGGAACGAACGTGTCCGTAAAAAGCATGTCCCCAGTGAGAAAATCAAAACGGCTGGGCATTGACAGGAAAAGGTCGCTGGAAGCGTACATTTTCCTGATTCCCTGGCTGATTGGCGTCTGCCTGTTCTTCGCCTATCCGATTTTTGTGTCCATCCGGCTGGCCTTTTCGGACATCGTGGAATTCAAGGGCCTGAAAACGGCGTGGGTGGGGCTGGACAACTTCCGGTACATCTTCTTTTACGACATCAACTTTGTGCCCACGTTTTTAAAGGTCGTCACGGATACCCTGCTCAACACGCCGCTGTGCATGGTGTTTTCCCTGATCATCGCCATCTTCATCAACCGCAAAATGGTGGGGCGCGGGTTCTTCCGTACGGCGTTCTTCATCCCCGTGCTGCTGGGCACGGGCTACATCATGAAGCAGCTGCTGGGCATGGGCGTGGACGGTATGACAGTGACGACGGGCATTATGGTGCCCAAGCTGATCGCCGATCTGCTGGGGCCCAGCATCACCGAGGTGGTGCAGGGATTCCTGGACAGGATCACGGTGGTCCTGTGGAAAAGCGGCGTGCAGATCGTGCTGTTCCTGGCGGGCCTGCAGGGCATTTCCGGTTCGCTCTATGAGGCCGCCCGGGTGGATGGGGCCACGGAATGGGAAATGTTCTGGAAAATCACGCTGCCCATGATCTCCCCCGTCATCATGATGAACGTAGTGTACACCATCGTGTCCTTCTTCACCGACACCACCAACCCGCTGGTGGACTACATCTACAAGATGAACTTCACCAACCAGCAGTTTGAATATGCCGCCGCCATGAGCTGGCTGTACTTTATCTTCGCCCTGGTGCTGTGTCTGGGGAGCATCCTGCTGATGCGCAGGCACATCTACGATTCCGGCACGAAGAACTGACGGAAGGAGGAGAACGGTATGTCCACCGCCGCGGTGAAAAGCAACGGCAGGAAGAGCAAAGCCGCCCGCTTTGCAAAAACCTTCCTTTTGCGCCTGGCGTTTTACTTCCTGCTGTGCGCCCTGAGCTTCATTTTCCTGTATCCCTTCATCACCATGATCGTCAAATCCCTCATGACGGACGACGACCTGGTGAACATCACGGTGAAATGGCTGCCCAGCGAACTGACCTGGAGCAACTACGCCATCGCCTTCCGCCGCATGGGGTTCAGCCGGTATATCTGGAACAATGTGCTGGTCGGTGCGGTGGCGACGATCGGGCACATGTTCTCCTGCGCCTTGACGGGATATGCCTTCGCGCGGTATAATTTCAAATTGAAGAACATATTGTTCGTGATCGTCATTCTGATGATGATCGTGCCCGTGCAGGTCATCATCTTCCCCCTCTATAAGCAGTATTCGGATTGGAAGTGGCTGAACACCTTCCTGCCCTTGCTGCTGCCCACCTTCTTTGGCTTCGGCCTGAACGGCGGCTTCTTCATTTTCCTGTTCCGCCAGTTCTTCATGGGCCTGCCCTACGAAATGGAGGAAGCCGCCCGGGTGGATGGCTGCGGCCCGATCCGCACCTATGCCCGCATTATGCTGCCGATGGCCCAGGCGCCGATGCTGGTGTGCGGCGTGCTGAGCCTGGTGTGGCACTGGAACGATTACTTTGAGCCGGGCATCTATATCAACACCAAGCCCGACCTGCGGATGCTGCCCAGCATCCTGCCTTCGCTGTATTCCCTGCTGAACCAGGAAAACCACACCATGATCCAGGTGAACGATCTGGAGGGCATCGTGTTCAACGAGGCCATGCTCATGGCCGCCACCTTCCTGTGCATCATCCCCATCATGATCGCCTACCTCATTTTGCAGCGCAGGTTCATGGAGGGCGTGGAGCGGTCTGGACTCACAGGAATGTAATCTCTCAGTAAAAGAGGAGAGAACAGAGTACAGAGTTCAGAGTACAGATGAGTTAGCGGATGCGCTGCGGAACCCATGCTTGATCGAGCTTATCCATCTGTACTCTGTACTCTGAACTCTGCACTCTATTATCCATCGTTCCAAAGCGGCTTGAGACCGCTGGAAATATTTTAAAGGAGGTTTTCTCGTATGAAGAAAATCACGGCTCTCATGTTGGCGCTGGTGATGCTGCTGTGCATGTGCGGCACCGCCCTGGCGGCTGACAAGGTTTCCTACACCCTGCTGCCCTTCTCCAACAGCGTGTATGAACCCTACATCTACGAAGGCCTGGTGGGTATGCTGAAGGTGCAGAAGATGGCCGACGTGGAAATCGAATGGCAGCCCATCCTGGGTTCCCGGGACGAGCAGCCCGCCCTGTACCTGGCCATGCTGGCCAGCGGCAACTATCCTGACATCATCCAGGCCCAGCACAACAACATGTACGCGGGCGGCGTCAGCCAGCTGTATGCCGACGGCATCATCATCGAGCTGAACGAAGTGATCGACAAGTACATGCCCAACTACAAGGCCCTGCTGGAAGCCCATCCCGAAGTGGCAAAGACCCTCAAGGACGACCAGGGCCGCTACCTGTACTTCACCGTCATCAACCCCGGCTCCACCCCCGATGAGCGCGTGGCGTTCACCTGGTACGGTCTCCAGGGCCGCAAGGACTGGATGGAGAACGTCGGCATCGAAGAAATGCCCACCACCATCGACGGCTGGTACGAAATGCTGGTCGCCTTCCGCGATCTGGACCCCAACGGCAACGGCGAGCAGGATGAAATCCCCTTCGACGCCGGCGCTTCCGGCTACACCTACTTCATGCCCGCCTATGACATTCTCAACGGCGCGTATATCAACCCCGAAACCGGCGCGGTCGGCATCGGCGAATACACCCAGAACTACAAGGCGTTCCTGGAAACCATGAACAAGTGGTACGCCGAAGGCCTGGTGAAGGACATCTGGAAGGATGACGGCACCCTGGCCGGCGACGAGGAAAAGGACGCCAACATCTACGCTGACCTGGCGGGCACCTGGAAGGGCCTGAGCAATTACTGGGAGCAGCGTCTGCCCCAGGTTCAGGAAAAGAACCCCAACGCCGACTTTATCGCCTTCCCCTGGATCGTGGACGCGAACGGCGTTGCCTACGGCACCGACTATAACTTCTCCTACGGCGACCGGTTCACCACCGTCATCACCGTGGACTGCAAGAACGTGGAAGCCGCGGCCCGCCTGATTGACACCATGTTCACCGAAGAAGGCACCAATTGCACCACCTGGGGCATCGAGCAGGGCGACGACATCCTGACCATCCCCGAAACCGCATGGTGCCAGGGCAACGGCACCTACACCGTGGACGAAAACGGCGTGAAGCACGAAACCGAATGGGCCAACCTGATGACCGAAAACTTCTATGACGGCGCGTTCGCCAACAAGTATCGCTACGCCATGAGCCACGTTTCCTTCCCCCGCTGGGGCGCCGGCGATTACCTGGCCGCGACCCGCGAGCCCAACTACGTGGCCTCCGCCAAGCTGTGGGGCGAAGCCAGCAACGCCCTCGAATATCCCGCCGCCATCGTGCTGAGCGTGGACGCCCAGAAGGCCGCCGCGCCTCAGCTGGATGAAATCAACGCTTACATCAACGACATGACCAAGAAGTTCATCACCGGTGAAGAACCCCTGACCAACTTCGACAACTACATGGATCAGCTCCAGAAGATGGGCATCGAAGACCTGATCGCCGCCTATCAGGCTGCGTACGATCAGTTCATGGCCCGGTAATTCACTGGAAACAAACCCTTCTCGGGGCTGCCGGTTCGTCTGGCAGCCCCGGTATCTTGTCGAAGGGGCCGCGGATGTTTTTCATTTTGCTTTGTCCCTTGAATAAAGAAAACCGCCTTCCCCTCGCAGGGGAAGGTGGCGCGAAGCGCCGGATGAGGTGAACCCTTTGTACCTTTGTGCAAACATCGTTTTGGCAAACCAACAAGTGGGAGCACCTCATCCGACCTGTGCGAATTGACCTACTCACACTATCCGGCCTGTTTCCGCGCAGGCCACCTTCCCCTGCGAGGGGAAGGCTTTTGGTTACGGCTCTTATTCAAAACGTTAGAACAGCAGGGCCGCGGTTTCTTCGACAGGATACCAAGGTACGAAATCAGCTTGACAAATCAGACTTTGCGGAGATAAGCATGTTAGATAATACAGGCTTTGATTTATGGGCTGACGGATACGATCAATCGGTCGGCGTTTCAGATGAAGATCATACGTATCCTTTTGCCGGGTACAAAGAGATCCTTGGCAGCATCTATAAAACCATAATGGAAAAACCCAATCCGGCAGTACTCGATATTGGCTTCGGAACGGGCACGCTGACAGCAAAGCTTTATGAAAACGGCTGTGAAATCTACGGGCAGGATTTTTCCTCAAGAATGATCGAACTGGCCTCTGCAAAGATGCCGGATGCGCATCTGTATCAGAGCGATTTTACACAGGGGCTGGCAGAACCGCTTAAACGGCAGTCCTATGATTTCATTGTTGCAACCTATTCCATACACCATTTGAGAGATGATCAAAAGATCGTTTTTTTGAAGGAATTGCTCGATCATCTGAAAGATGACGGTAAGATTCTGATTGGCGACGTTGCATTCGGAACCCGTGAAGAACTGAATCAATGCAAAGATGAATGTGGAAACGAATGGGACAACGATGAGGTTTATTGCGTTGCTGATGAATTAAAAGCTGTATTTCCAAGTCTCGTTTTCAGCAAAATGACATTCTGTTCAGGCGTTCTGATGCTGTCCAGATAATTCCAGTTTGAAATGGCTCAAAAAAACGATCAAAGGAGAGAAGCACATATGACCATCTACGTCTGCGGCGATTCCACCGCCGCCAGCTACACCCCGGAACAGGCGCCCATCACGGGCTGGGGCCAGGTGCTGTCCGAATTTCTGCCCGGCGTGCGGGTGGAGAACCGCGCCATGGGAGGCCGCAGCACCAAGTCTTTTCTGAGCGAAGGGCGGCTGCAAAGAATCGAAACGGAAATACAGACAAACGATCTGCTGCTGATTCAGTTCACTCATAACGACACCAGCGACCTGGTCTGGCGGCACACCGACCCATGGACCTCCTTCTACCACAACCTGGAAATCTATGTAGACACCGCCATGCTGCACAGAGCCCGGCCCGTGCTGATGACCCCCATCTGCCGCCGCTACTGGCGGGACGGCCAACTGCTGGAAACCCACGGAGACTATCCCAACGTGATTCGCGCGCTGGCGGCCCAGCGGAACGTGCCGCTGATCGACATATATGAAAAGAGCACCGCCTATGTGCGTGAACTGGGGGAAGAGGAGAGCAAGAAACTGTACATGTACGTGGAGCCCGGCGTCTTTCCCGCCTATCCCGACGGCCAGACCGACGATACCCACACCCGCCGACCCGGCGCGGAAGCGTATGCGAAGATGACGGCGGAAGCATTGAAAGAAATGGAAATCATCAGGTGAATGATTTGTTGGGTGCTCTAAATCACTAAACGGGCTTCCAAAAGCCTTCCCCTCGCAGGGGAAGGTGTCAGGCGCGGAAACAACACAGATCGTGTAATCAAGTTAATTCGCGCCTGACGGATGAGGTGCTCCTTTCCCATATGTGGTTGCATTCCAACGGGTGAGTTCACCTCATCCGAGCCGCGCGAAATAGCTTGTCTTCTCTCTCCATCTTGATTCCGCGCGGCCCCACCTTCCCCTCCGAGGGGAAGGCTTTTGGATAGTGTATGAAAGTGCCTTATATAAACCGAATTGAAAATGTAACATAAGGGGGAAGATCAGCCATGTATATCATCGCCAAAGACGGCAGCGGAGATTTTACATCCATCCAGCAGGCTATCGACGCCATTCCGGGCGGGGGGCGGACGCCCACCATTCTGCTTTTGCGCATGGACGAATACCAGGAGCGCGTGGTGGTGGACAAGGACAACGTGCGCATCATCGGCGAGGCGCGGGACCGCACCGTCATCACCGCCAAGGGCTGCGCCAAGGATCTGGACGAAAACGGCAATGAACGCGGCACATTCCTGTCCGCCACCTTCATGGTCACGGGCAACAACGTGGAAGTGGAAAACCTGACCATCCGCAACGATGCGGGCGACGGCCGCGTGGTGGGTCAGGCTGTGGCGGTGTACGCGGCGGGCGACCGGGGCGTGTGGCGCAACGTGCGCATGATCGCCCATCAGGACACCCTGTTCTGCGGCCCGCTGATGCAGAAGGTGATCGACTTCATCGCCCCGCGCACAGGCCGCGCGGAGGTGGTGGAATCGGTGGGTGACTGCACGCCCACCCAGAGCCGCCAGTACTTTGAGGACTGCTTCATCCAGGGCGACGTGGACTTTATCTTCGGCCCCTACCGCTGCTGGTTCGAGCGCTGCACCCTGTTCATGAACGCCCGGGGCGGGCTGTACACCGCCGCCAACACCCCGGAAATTCAGCCCTACGGCCTGGTGTTCCATCGTTGCAAACTCACCGGTGAATGTGAGGAGGGCCAGGCGTACCTGGGCCGCCCGTGGCGCAAGTTCAGCCGCACGGTCTTCCTGAACTGCGAGATGGATGAGCATGTGGCGCCCCTGGGCTTCAACGACTGGGACGATGTGAAGCGGGTCACCGAGCGCTACGCCGAATACGGCACCACCGGCGCACGGGCCGACCAATCCACCCGCCATCCCAAGCAAAAGCGCATGACCCGGGAAGAAGCCATGCGCTTTACCATCCCCGACGTGATCGGCGGATACGACAACTGGCGGCCCGACCGCCGCACGCCCACCTGGTTCCTCTGCGGCGACAGCACCATGGCGAACTATCCCGCATCCGCTTATCCCATGATGGGGTGGGGGCAGAGCCTGCAAAGCCTTGTGCCGGGGGACGTGTTTGTGGAAAACTGTGCTGTCAACGGCCGCAGCAGCAAGAGCTTCATCGCTGAAAAGCGGCTGAACTTTATCGAGCTGTGTATGCGGCCCGGCGACAAGCTGATCGTTTCCTTCTCCCACAACGACGAAAAGCCCGACCCGCTGCGGAGCACGAATTCCCGCATCACCTTCCCGGAGTACCTGGGCATGTACATTGACGCGGCGCGGCGGCAAGGCGCGGAGCCCATTTTGGTCACGCCCATCGCCCGGCGGCATTTTGACGCGGAAGGCCGCCTGCTGCTGACCCACGGCGATTATCCCGACGCCATGCGGGACACTGCCATCTACCGGGGTGTGAAGCTGATCGAGCTGGAAAAGGGCACCATGACGCTCTTCCAGGAAGCGGGCGTGGAGGGCACGAAGGAAATTTTCTGCCACGTGCCGGCAGGCAGCAAAAACTATCCCGACGGGCTGCGGGACGACAGCCATTTGCAGGAGGGCGGGGCCGTTCGCGTGGCGGCGCTGTTCCTGCGTCTGCTGCGGGGTGAAGCCCTGGAAGCGGCGGACTTCACGGCGGAAAAAGCAGACCTGACCGACCTCATCAGCCGGGAGGATCATGTGGTATGCTGACGGAGTATCTCCCCCATTCCGCCGAGATCATCGCCGACTGCATGATGGCCCGCCATGGGCTGCTGAACAAAAAATGGAGCTATGATTACGGTGTGGTCTGGCGCGGCATGGAAATGCTGTACGCGCTGACGGGAAACCGTACATACCTCGATTATATTCATGACGCGCTCGACGGCATGGTGGCCGCGGACGGGAGCATCGCCGGGTACAGCCGGGAAGCATGCAACCTGGATTACCTGAACAACGGGCGGCAGCTCGTGTTCCTGTATCAGCAAACCGGAGAGGAAAAATACAAAAAGGCCGCCGCGCTGCTGCGCGCCCAGTTGGACGCCCAGCCCCGCACCAGCGACGGCGGGTTCTGGCATAAGCAGATTTATCCCGGCCAGATGTGGCTGGATGGCCAGCACATGGCCATTCCCTTTTATCTGCAATATGCGGCCGCTTTCGGCCCGGATGAAGCGGCGCAGCGTGACGCGGCAAAGCAGTTGATTTTGGCGTATCGCCACACCCTGAACCCCGAAACCGGTCTCCCCTGTCACGGTTGGGACGAAATGCGGCAGCAGATTTGGGCCGACCCGGCGACGGGCCGTTCCGCCCATGCCTGGGGCCGGGCCGTGGGCTGGTACATGGTGGCGCTGGCGGACAGCCTGGAGCTGCTGCCAGAGGATACGGATGGATATGCGGAAATACTGCATATTTTCCGCACGCTTTCGCAAAAACTGCTTTCCATCCGGGAGGACGGCGTTTGGCTGCAAGTGCTGGACTGCCCCGGCAGAACGGGAAATTATCCGGAATCCTCCGCCTCCTGCCTCATCTGCTATGCGCTGCTGAAGGGGGCGCGGTTGGGGTGGCTGCCGAAGGAAACCGGCGTCGAAGCCCAAAGCAGCTTTGAAGCCATTCAGCGCCATTTTATCGGGCGGATGAAAAGCGGCGAATACTTCGTCGGCAAATGCTGCCAAGGCGCGGGCCTGGGCGGCAGCACAGGCCGCGACGGTTCCTTCGATTATTACATCAGTGAAAACGTCATCAGCCACGACCTGAAAGCCACTGGTGCTTTCATTCAGGCCGCCTGCGAGGAACAGGTTTATCGGACACTTTAAATCACTTGCGTTTATGAGTACAGAGTTCAGAGTGCAGAGTACAGATATATATGCTGTGCGTTTTGAAATAGCCGGACAAACATTAATCAAT
>ONRC01000028.1 GCA_900320085.1 uncultured Eubacteriales bacterium | reverse complement strand
CAGGCTGGGTTCCTCACAAAAGCAAGGAAGAATCCCAAAACATCTTGAATCATTTTATTGAGAACAAAAAGACTTTCGCCCTGGAACACCGGGGTAAGGTTATTGGTTCCCTGGGTATCGAACGTTACAATGAACAGCGATTCCCGGAACTGCGCGATAAAAAAGGACGGGAATTGGGATTTGTGCTTTCCAAAGAATTCTGGGGCAAGGGACTGATGACGGAAGCTGTGCGGGAAGTGATTCGTTATCTGTTTGAGGATGTGGGCGTGGATTTCATTACATGCAGCCATTTCCTTTCCAATTCACGCTCCGCCCGGGTGCAACAAAAATGTGGGTTCCATCACTATGCTTTCGGGGAATACCATACGCACTTTGACACGGCGGAGCCGGATCAGACAAATATTCTCAAAAGAGAAGAATGGATAAAATGAATGAGCAAGCAATTGTTTCCCGGCTTTTTGAGATGCGGGATGAAGCCTACGGCGCGCTTCAGGTGAAGCTGATTCCAACCGCCCCCAAGGACAGCTTCATCGGCGTGCGCACGCCCGCGCTGCGTTCTTTCGCCAAGGAGCTGTACAAAAGCGGGGTGGGAGAAGCGTTTCTTTCCTGCTTGCCTCACCGATATTTTGACGAAAACCAGCTTCACGCTTTCCTGATTTCCGAGGAAAAGGATTTTGAAACCTGCGTGAATCGGGTGGAAGCCTTCCTGCCTTATGTGGACAATTGGGCGACCTGTGACCAGATGTCCCCGAAGGTGTTCAAAAAACACCGGCAGGAATTGCTGTCTTTTATCAAAAACTGGCTGGCTTCTTCCCATCCTTACACCGTCCGTTTCGGCATCGGGATGCTGATGCAGCATTACCTGGACGACGCGTTCGACCCCGCGTATCCCGCGATGGTGGCGAAGATTCATAGCGAAGAATACTACGTGAACATGATGATTGCCTGGTATTTCGCCACGGCGCTGGCGAAGAAATATGACGCCGCGCTGCCCTATCTGACGGATAGACGGCTTTCTCCCTGGGTGCATCATAAAACCATCCAGAAGGCCGCGGAAAGCTACCGGATTTCCAAGGAACAGAAGGAAACCTTAAAACAACTGAGGGGAGAAAAACGAGGAGAACAGCATTGAAGAAACGATGGATTTGCCTGCTTTGCGTATTGCTTTTCTGCCTGCCGCACGTTTGCGCGCTGTCGGAAGTCCCGGTTCATTTTAACGAGACCCCGCCGGAGGACTGGCAGGAGCGCGACCTGCTGCGCCTGACCGTGTTCAAGACCATGGTCAACGACGCCATGCTGCTGCAGTGCGGCGGCGACGCCATGCTGGTGGACGGGGCGATGGACAAGTGGGCGCAGAAGCTCATGGACGCGTTCACGGAAATGGGGCTGACTGCCGAGGATGGGCACGTGCACATTCCCCACGTGTTCAACACCCACCCCCACGAGGATCATTTGAAGGGCATTTACCGTATGATCCGCAAGGGCCTGACCACCGACGAATTCATCACCAGCTTTCCCGACACCTATAAAAACAGTATGCTCCGCACCGCGCTGAAAGAATTCCGGGGTCGGGACATTCCCATTCACCAACTGGAGCAAAACGAAGAAATGAACCTGGGCGGCGCGACCCTGCGCTTTTTCTGGTGGGCGGACGGGGGAGGCCCGAACGAGCTGAGCTGCCTGACCCACGTGACCTTCGAAGACGCGACGCTGCTGCTCACCGCCGACGCGGAAAGCATCGCCCAGATGGGGGTGCTGAACCAGGTGCCGGTCGAATGGCTGAAAGCGGATATTTTAAAGTTTCCGCATCACGCCTACACCATCATGGAAATCGACTTTCTGGAAACCGTAAACCCGCAATTGGTGTTCGCCACCAACTGGCTTTCCAATATAGCGCCCTGCGCCCGGCAGGTGGAGCGGCGGAACATGACCTTTGTCACCCAGGGCTTTGGCCGGATCGTGATGGAAACGGACGGCAAGGAATGGTATGTGACGCAGTATCTGGGAGAATTCTGAGAACCAAATCAATGGACGAGGTGATAGAAAAATGGAACAGTTTCGTGTTGGCGTGATCGGCTGTGGAGCCATTTCCGGCAACCACTTTCACGCGATCGGAAAAGCGGATCACGCGGTGCTCCGGGCAGTTTGCGATATTGACGAAGGCAGGCTGCGCAAAGCTATGGAAGCCCAGGGCGTGGATGGCTATACAGATTACAACGATCTGCTGGCCCGACAGGATATTGACGCGGTGCACGTGTGCGTGCCGCATTATCTGCATGCGCCGATCAGCATTGCCGCCCTGAAAGCGGGTAAGCACGTGCTGTGCGAAAAGCCCATGGGCATGACGATCGAAGAAGCCGAGGCCATGCAGCGGGCGGCGGAAGAAAGCGGAAAAACCCTGACCATCTGTTTCCAGAACCGGTATAACGGCGCGTCCCTGCGGATGAAGGAAATCATCGACAGGGGAGAAATGGGCAAGGTCATCGGCGGCAGCGCCTTCGTCTGCTGGGACAGGGACGAAGCCTATTACGCCTCCTGCCCCTGGCGGGGAACGTGGAAAACCGAGGGCGGCTCGTCGCTCATCAACCAGTCTATTCACACGCTGGATCTGCTGCGCTGGCTGGCAGGCGGGCTGACGCTGAAAAACGCCACCATGACCGCCAAGCGCCTGGCGGATACCATCGAAACAGAAGATACCTGCGACATGCTGCTGGAAAACGAAAACGGGAACCGGTTTGTTTTCTACTGCACCAACTGCGCTTCCACCAATGAAAACATCTATCTGCACTTGATCCTGGAAAAAGGCGAAATGCACATGGACGGCGCGCGCCTGACCATCATCACTCCGGATGGGGCGAAACTGGAGGATTTCTCCACAGCGGCAGGCGTTGGCAAGGATTATTGGGGCGCGGGCCACGATCAGCTGATCGCGGATTTCTATCGGCATTTGAAGGAGGGCCAGCCGCCCTTCGTCACCTCCAAGGATGCCCTGGAAACCACCCGGATCATGGACATGGCGTATCACGGAAACGCGCCGCTGCGCCATCGGTAAGGAGATTCGTATGCAATTGATTGATCTGTCCGGGATGTGGAAATGTGAAATTCCGGGTTGGCAGGGAAACATGCATCTGCCGGGAACGCTGGACGAAAGCGGCATCGGTTTTCCGGATGACCCGCTGCATCAATGGAAGGTGGACGAGGTGGAGCGCATCGGCTTCTGGCAGCCGGGCGATCCCATCGTGACGCGCCTGACCAGGAAGCACACCTTTGAGGGGCAGGCGAAGATTTCCCGCGTATTTAAATGGGAAGTGCCAAAGGGAAAGCGGTTGTTTGTGGAATGTGAACGCGCCCGGCATCTGCACCTGCTGGTGAACGGCCGGGAAGCGCCGCTGTTTCGGCCGGCCAGCCTTTCGACGCCGTATGTGTTTGAAGTGACCGGAATGGTCAGCGGAGAGGATGAATTCACCTTCCTGTCCGACAACAGCTATCCCGGCTGGCCCCGTGACGCGATCGTGTATTCCTCTGCCGCCTCGGACGAAACCCAGACCAACTGGAACGGCCTGTTGGGCTACGTGCGCATCCGCGTGGAAGAAATGAATTTTATTTCTGCGGTTCGCGTTTATCCGCATGACGATTCAGTGGATGTGCGGATTGAGCTGTCATTACAGCAGGATTGGGAAGGCGATCTGCATGTGACTTCTCCTGCGCTGAAAGAACAGATGACTACGCATGCTCGGCTGCAGGCGGGGCGGCAGGAAATCATTTGCCCCAATGTAAAACTATCAGACAGTATAAAGCATTGGGATACGGAAGAAGGCAATCTGTATCCGCTGACTGTATCCTCAGACGCCATGAACGCTCAAACTGTTTCTTTTGGCGTCAGGGATTTCCGGGCGGAAAACGGCTGCCTGACTTTGAACGGACGGCGGTTCTTCCTGCGGGGAGAAGCCAACTGCGCCGCGTTCCCGGAAACGGGATATATTCCCATGGACGTGGAAGTCTGGAAAGAGATCATAAGCCGCTATCAGGCCTATGGCGTCAACTGCCTGCGGTTCCACAGCCATTGCCCGCCGGAGGCGGCCTTTATCGCCGCGGATGCGCTGGGCATGCTGATGCAGCCGGAGCTTTCTCACTGGAACCCAAACGACGCCTTTGCCAGTGAGGAAGCGAAAAGCTATTACGAAACTGAGCTCATGCAGATCCTGCGCCAGCTGGCGAACCATCCGTCCTTCGTGATGCTTACCTTCGGCAATGAATTGCACGCCGACGCGGCAGGCCACGCCTTCATGGATCACTTACTCAAAAAGACAAAAGACTACGATTCCACTCGTCTCTATGCCAATGGCTCTAACCCCCATTACGGGGCATATGGCCCCGACCCACACAGCGATTTTTATACCTCCTCCAACGACCGGGAGCGCCGCATTCGCCTGACCTCCGCCCAGTGCCGGGGCAAGCTGAACCAGGAGCCCGCCAATGCCCGCGTCACTTACGACGAGGAAATGGCACTCCTGCGGACAACCTCGGACCAGCCCATCTTTTCCTTTGAGGTGGGACAATACGAGGTGCTGCCGGACTTTGACGAAATCGACGCTTTTCAGGGGGTCACCAGCCCTGAAAATTTGAAGCACATCCGAAAAAAGGTCATTGAAAAAGGCTTTGCAAAGGACTGGAAACGCATGGTGGAGGCGACGGGGGAAAGCTCCCTGCTGTGCTATCGCGCCGAGGTGGAAGCTGCCCTGCGGACAAAGGATTTCAGCGGTATTTCGCTGCTGGGCTTGCAGGATTTTCCCGGTCAGGGCACCGCGCTGGTGGGCATGATGAACAGCCATTTGCAGCCCAAGCCCTATTCTTTCGGTCAGCCCGAAAGGTTTCGTGCTTTCTTCCGGGATGCGCTCCCTCTGGCACTGCTGCCTCGCTTCACCTATACAGCGGGGGAAATGCTCGAAGCGGAAATCCTGATGGCGAACTATGGGAAAACCAATTTCGTAGGAAGCTGTGTCTGGACAATAATAGGGGAGAGTTTTTTTGCAGACGGGTTCCTGCCAATCGCAGCTGCTCCGGTGGGCGGGCTGACATCGATTGGTACAGTGCGCGCGCCATTGGAAGGAATTGAGGCGGCGGAAAAGCTGACCCTGACTCTTTCCTTCTGTGGTGTGGACAACGAATACCCCCTGTGGGTTTATCCCGAATCACATCCCGTTTGTCCCGACGGTGTGTACGAATGCCGGACACTCGACGAAAAAGCAAAGCAAGTATTGGCCGATGGCGGCAGCGTTTTTCTTGCGCCTGACGCCACAGCGGAAGCCATGCCGCATTCCATCCCCACCCAATTCAGCCCGGACTTCTGGTCGGTGTGCACCTTCCCCAATCAGGCAGGCGGCATGGGGCAGCTGATCGACGCAAAGCACCCGATCTTTAAAAAGTTCCCAACGGAAAGCTGGAATACCTGGCAGTGGTGGCCCATGGCGAATACCCGGGCCAAGATCCTGCCGGAGCGCATTGAAACCATTATCACCGAAATGGATTCTTACGCGTTCCTGCGGCCCATGGCGAAGCTGTTTGAGTGCCGCTGCGGCGGGGGAAAACTGATGGTCAGCTCCATGGGGCTGCATCATCTGGGGTAGTACCCGGAAGCCAATGCATTGCGCCAGGCGATCTACGATTATATGGCGTCTGACGAATTTGAACCAAAGCATGAATTGCCCATGGACTGGGTTGAATCTTTGAGCCGATAAAAAGAAAGACGAGGCTGATTTCAGCCCCGCCTTTTTTCATTCCCGACGATCAGTCCAGTTTGTACTGCCCGTCCTGAGCGCTTTCGATCTCCGTTTCATAGAAGGCTTTCATGCCCCGGATCATGTAATTCACGTCCCTGACCCCGGCGGTTTCATAGCAGCTGTGCATGGCCAATTGCGCCAGGCCGATGTCCAGGGTATTGATGGACACATGAGAGCCGGAGATATTCCCCAGGGTGCCGCCGCCCGCCAGGTCGGACCGGTTGGCGTAGTGCTGCACCGGCACGCCCGCCTTCTCGCAGATGGCATGGAACACCGCTTCGCTCACCGCATCGGTGGTATACTTCTGGTTGGCGTTGAACTTGACCACGATGCCCTGGTTCATGAAGGTCATGTTCTGGCTGTCGGAGTATTCCGGATGGTTGGGGTGCATGGCGTGGGCGTTGTCGGCGGAGAGCATGAAGCTGCTGGCCAGCGCCGCTAAATAGCTTTCTTCGGTGCCGTCCAAGCTCAGCACGATGCGCTTGAGCGTGTCGCTCAGGAAAGTGGAATGGGCCCCCTGCTTGGTGGTGCTGCCTACTTCCTCATTGTCAAACACGCAGCATACGTTCACATGATCGCCCTGCTTTGCCATCTTGAACGCTTCCAGGGACGCAAATGCGCATTCCAGGTCATCCAGCCGCGGCGCCGACAGGTATTCGCTGTTCACGCCCCACACTGTGCCGGGCACGCGGTTATACAGGAACAGGTCGGTCCCTAATACGTCCTTTTCCTCCGCGCCCGCCGCTTTGGCGATTTCGGCCTTGAAGGTGTTTTTCGCTTCCTGGCTGCCCCAGAGGGGAAAGGTGTCCACAGCGGCATTATATTTATAACCGTTATTGACCTCCCGGTTCATATGAATCGCCACGTTGGGGATGACGGCCATATCCCGGTTCAGGTTCACCAGCACCGTGCGCACGCCTGTTTCATCCTTTATGATCACGCGCCCGGCGATGGACAGGGGCCGGTCAAACCAGCTGGACATGATCATGCCGCCGTAGCGCTCGGTGTCCAGCTGCACATATTTGTCCCGCACCACCACTTCGGCGTTTTCCTTAATCTTGAAGGTGGGAGAGTCGGAATGGCTGGCGATGAGCTGGAAGGCGAGGAAGGGGCCTTCGGGCAGGGTGAAGGCGATCACGCTGCTGCGGTTGCGGGTGACATAATATTTCCCGCCGGGCTGCAAACGCCATGCTTCCCGCTCGGACAATTTGGTAAAGCCCGCCAGCTCCTTTTCAATCGTTTCGATGGCGTGGAAGCTGGTGGGACTGCTTTGGATAAAGGAAATCAATTTCTGCGTCTGCAAAAGATCATTCACCTGTACGTCGTTCGGCATTTGTGGTTCCTCCCTGAATCAATCATTGTCGGCGCTCTTATGATACATGATGAAGTAAAGAAAATCAACACGAAATTTTCTATTGACTGCTTTTGCATCCTGCGCTATAATACATACGAAAATTGCACAAGCCACCTAAGCTTCTTCGGGGTCGGGTGAAATTCCCTACCGGCGGTGACAGCCCGCGAACTGAACGGATTCCGTTCAGCCGATTCGGTGAAATTCCGATGCCGACAGTACAGTCTGGATGAGAGAAGAAACGGAGTATAAGCGCCTCCCGGTTTCGGCGCGTCCGTCCCCTGCAAGCGAAGATGCTGAAAGGGGCGGTGCCGAAAACAAGGAGGTAATTTTATGTCCACACACACCAAGAAAACCAGCATTCTCTCCACGCCCTACCTGACCCGCATGGCCATCCTGACCGCCATCTCCTTCATCCTGTTCCTGGTGCAGATTCCTGTGGTCGCTTTCTACAAGCTGGATCTGAGCAACATCCCCGTGCTGCTGGGCGCGTTTTCCATGGGCACGGTGCCGGGGATCATCATCCTAGCGCTCAAATGCTGCCTGGCGCTGCTGCGCACCACCAGCGCGGGCGTTGGCGACCTGGCGGATTTCCTCATGAGCGCCGCGCTGATCATCCCCGCTTCCGTGATCTACCACCGCAACAAGACCCGCAAAACCGCGCTGATCGGCATGGCGGTAGGCACGCTGTGCATGGTAGTCGTGGGCATCCTGGCGAACAAGTATATCATGCTGCCCTTCTATATGGGCGCATACCACATGGACATGGACGGCATTCTGAAATTCGCCAACGTGGGCGGCATCGACAGCGAATGGAAGCTGCTGCTGCTGATCACCGGCCCCTTCAACCTGCTCAAGGGCGCTGTGCTCAGCATCGTGACCGGGCTGGTTTATAAGCCCCTGTCTCCTCTCCTGCACGCGAAAATCAAGTAAGATTTTGATTTTTGCTTTCATACCGGATTTCAGCGCAAATCCGGTATTTTGTTTATATTTTGTACATTGTATTGCATTTTTATACTATGAATGATATGATAATCAAAATCATACGGCTTTTACACCGTAAGGGAACGAAATGAAGGGAGAAGAAACGATGAAGAAACTGATTTCTCTGCTGCTCTGCGCGGCGATGCTGTTTGGTATGGCCGGCGCGGTGGCGGAAGACAAGGTCACCTATACCACGCTGTACAGCAGCGAAGTGACCACCCTCAATTATCTCATCACCTCCAGCACCAACGAGTTTGCCATTGCCGCCAACTTTATCGACACCCTGGTGGAGTACGATATGTATGGCCGCATACAGCCCTCTCTGGCCACCGCCTGGGAAAACTCTGAGGACGGCCTGACCTGGACCTTCACCCTGCGGCAGGACGCCTGCTGGGTGGACGGCAATAACGAAGTGGTCGCGCCTGTGACCGCCAACGACTTCGTGGCCGCCGCCAAGTACATCCTGAACGCCCAGAACGCCTCCTCCACCGCCGATATCCTCTACGGCGTGATCGAAGGCGCGGAAGCCTATTACCAGGGCACCGCCACCCCCGAGGAAGGCGCGGAGCCCGCTCCCGTGATGGAATGGGACACCGTGGGCGTCAAGGCCCTGGACGATTACACCCTGCAGTACACCCTGGCTCATCCCGTGCCCTACTTCCTGTCCATGCTCACCTACGTCAACTTCATGCCCGTGTATGAGCCCTTCCTGCTGGAAAAAGGCGAAAACTTCGGCCTGGCCACTGGCAACGATACCCTGCTCTACTGCGGCGCATATTACCTGAGTCAGTTCAAGCCCCAGGAGATCCGCGTGCTGAGCAAGAACGAAAAGAACTGGGACGCCGGGAACGTGCACATCGACGAGATCGTGTCCAAGTATAACAAGGAAGCCTCCACCGTGTCCGCCGAACTCTACCTGCGCGGCGAAGTGGACTCCGCGTCCCTGAGCAACGAGCTGACCGCCGATTGGCTGGCCGACGAAGCCAAGGCCGCCATGATCCATCCCGTGCGCTACGACACCGACTATTATTCCTATTTCTATGCCTTCAACTTCGATCCCCAGTTCGACGCCATCTACGAGCCGGACAACTGGAAGATCGCCGTAAACAACGAAAACTTCCGTTGGTCCATCATCGCCGCCTTTGACCGCGTGAAGGCCAAGACTCTGCTGGATTCTGAAAACCCCGATATGATGCTGTACAACACGATCACCCCGCCGTACTTCTGCGAAATTGACGGTGTGGACTATGTGAACATGGGCGAACTGGACGCGCTGACGACCGCCGATGTGAACAGCCTGAACGTGGAAACCGCTCTGGCCTATAAGGAAGCCGCCATTGCCGAGCTGACCGAGGCGGGCGCTACCTTCCCCGTCAAGATCCTTCTGCTCTACAATCCCAACGCCTCCGCCAACAACTCCGACCAGGAAGCCCAGATCGTGGAGCAGCAGCTGGAAGACGTGCTGGGCAAGGATTACATTGACGTGGTCATTGAAGCCGGTCCCTCCACCAGCTATCTGACCGCCCGCCGCACCGGCATGTACGGCATGATGAACTGCAATTGGGGCCCCGACTACGCCGACCCCGAAACCTTCACCGATCCCTTCACCGCGGGCAACAAGTACAACTTCATGGATAAGTCCGGAAATGCGCAGGTGGAAGAATACTACGCGCTGGTGGACGCCGCCAAGGCCATCACCAACGACATCCCCGCCCGCTATGAAGCCTTCGCCAAGGCGGAAGCCTACCTGATCAACCATGGCTTTGTGATGCCCTTCGGCCACGGCTCCGGCGGCTACACCGCGTCCCTCCTCGATCCCTTCTCCGGCCCCATGGCCCCCTTCGGCATTTCCACTGACCGCTACAAGGGCCAGTACAAGCTGGAAGGCTACATGGACACCGACGCTTACTACGACGCCTACGATGCCTACACGGAAGCCCGCGGCAGCGCGGAGTAAAGGGAGATCTTTCTGGGGGAAACCGTTCTTTGGAGGCCAAAGAGTGCCTTCCCCTCGTAGGGGAAGGTGGCGCAAAGCGCCGGATGAGGTCTTCTCCCAGACCCCCTTCCAAGAAAGCCGTAGGGAATCCTATATTCCTCTGATAACTACCATAAATGATCGTTGCGGCAGGAGAGGCTTATCCCCTCCTGCCGCATACGAGTATTGAAGGAAGCTGACACTTTGGCAAAGTACCTGCTCAAACGCATCGGACAATCCATTTTCACACTGGTGATCATCCTGACGCTGGTGTTTATTATGGTGCGCCAGATGCCCATTGACGGCTATTTTGAAAATATCGACAAGCTGGACGACGCCGTCATTAAAGCCACCCTGGACCAGATGGGCCTGAACGACCCCATCCTGGTGCAGCTCAAGGACTTTTTTGTGAACCTGCTTCACGGCGATCTGGGAACCTCCGCCCGTTACAGCCGGGGCGTGCCCATCACCCAGATCATCGCCGCCAAGGCCCCCATCTCCATTCAGATGGGCCTGCTTTCCATGGCGGTTTCCATGCTGCTGGGCATTCCGCTGGGCGCGGCCATGGCCCGCAGCAAAAACAAGTTTTGGGATAAATTCGGCACGGTGTTTATCGTGCTGGTGAACGCCGTCCCCGCGGCGGTGTATTATATTTATTTGCAGTCCTACGGTTCCCTCGCCCTGAACGTGGGGATGCTCTTTGACGAGAGCAACTGGGTGTCCTGGATACTGCCGGTATTTTCCATGTCGCTGGGCAGCATCGCTTATTACGCCATGTGGCTGCGGCGCTACATGCTGGACGAAATGAACAAGGATTACGTGCGCCTGGCCCGGGCCAAGGGCGTGGACAGCCGGAAAATCACCATGCGCCACGTGTTCCGCAACGCCTTTGTGCCCATGATCCAGTATATTCCCACGTCGCTGCTCTACACCGTCAGCGGCTCCATTTACATCGAATCCCTCTATTCTATCCCCGGCATGGGCGGCTTGCTGGTGGACGTGATCAGCAAGCAGGACAATCCAATGGTGCAAGCGCTTGTGATGATTTATTCCTGCATCGGCATCATCGGCATGATCCTGGGCGACATCCTGATGGCGATCATCGACCCGCGCATCAGCCTGAACCGAAAGGAGGGGGCGCGCTGATGAAAGGCATTAAGGATACAATGTCCGAGCCGATCGAAAAATCTTTGCTGGAGTTCGCCTCCTATGACAGCGAGGCCGCGGAAAAGACGGGTTATTCAAACTATTCCTACTGGGGCAGCACCTTCCGGGCGTTCCTCAAAAACAAGGTAGCCATGGGCCTGCTGATCGTGCTGGCCGTGCTGCTGGTGTTCACCATCATCCAGCCGTATCTGCCCAGTCAGTTTGAATCCAACCTGGTAATCAACCATCCCGTCACCGGCATCCAGATGATGAACGTGCAGCCTGGCCTGACCAACGTGGTGGAAACCGCGGAGGAAGGCACGACGCTGATCGTGACCCCCTGGGAAAACGCCGAATGGGCGGCGGTCAGCAACCTGCTGCTCACCATCCCTTCCCGCAAGGAATTCACCGTGGTGCAGTACGGCGCGGACTATTGCCAGGTGGAATACGACGGGCACACCGGCTACGTGAAGAACGATTTCACCACCAAGCTAAAATTGCCCGACGATTATGAGAACACCCCCTACAAAGCCAAATCCAACCTGGCCGTGAAGCTGTTCACCGCGCCCCGGGAAATGACCAACAACAAGGGCAACGAGCTGTTCGTGAAAAAATCCTCTCTCAAGATGCAGGAGGACGGCACCGCCATCACCACCGAAAAGGCGGAGCTGAGATTGCTGCCAGACACCCGGCCTTTCCTGTTCGGCACCAACAACGCGGGCCAGGACTTGTGGGCCATGGTGTGGAGCGGCACGCGGACGTCGCTGACCATCGGCGTGATGGTGGCCATTTTCCAGGCGGTGATCGGCATTTTGATCGGCGTGCTGTGGGGCTATGTGAAGGCCCTCGACCGGCTGCTGACCGAAGTGTACAACGTGATCGACAACATCCCCACCACCATCGTGCTGATTCTGATTTCCTATATCATGCGTCCCGGCGTATCCACCCTGATCTTCGCCATGAGCGTGACGGGCTGGGTGGGCATGGCGCGGTTCGTGCGCAACCAGATCGTCATCATCCGCGACCGGGACTACAACCTGGCCTCCCGCTGCCTGGGGGTTGGCACCTTCCGCATCATCTTCCGGAATCTGCTTCCTTACCTGGTGTCGGTCATCACTCTGCGCATGGCCCTGTCCATCCCAGGGGCCATCGGCAGCGAAGTGTTCATCACCTATATTGGCCTGGGCCTGCCGGTGAGCATCCCGTCTCTTGGGAACCTCATCAACGTGGGGCGCAAGCTGCTGGCCACGTCGGCCAGCTATCAGCTGGTGTTCCCGACCATCGTGCTGAGCATCATCACCATTTCGTTCTACATCATCGGCAATTCCTTCGCGGACGCCGCCGACCCGAAAAATCACGTGTAAGGGGGGATTTTCATGGATCAGGAGCCTATCCTGTCAGTACAGCATTTAAACGTGAAATTCTCCCTGCGGGGCAAGGTGCTGCACGCCATTCGGGACGTGTCGCTGGATCTATTCAAGGGGGAAACGTTGGCGATCGTGGGGGAGAGCGGCTCCGGCAAATCGGTGCTGACGAAAACCTTTATGGGCTTGCTGGACGCCAACGGCTGGATCGACAGCGGCAGCATCCTCTACAACGGCCAGGATCTGGCGAAATATAAAACCGAAAAGGAATGGCTGACCATCCGGGGCCGGGAAATCGCCATGGTGCTCCAGGACCCCATGACCAGCCTGAACCCGCTAAAAACCATCGGCGCGCAGATCGAGGAAGCCTTAAAGCTGCATCAAAACCTGACCGGCACGTCGGCCCACAAGCGCATGATCGAAACCCTGACGGACGTGGGCATCACTGAGCCCGAGCGCCGGGCGAAGCAGTATCCCCACGAGTTTTCCGGCGGCATGCGCCAGCGTGTGGTCATCGCTATCGCCATGGCCTGCAACCCGAAAATCCTGATTTGCGACGAGCCCACCACCGCCCTGGACGTGACCATCCAGGCGCAGATTCTGCACCTGATCCGCGATCTGGTGCGTAAATACTCCTTGACCACCGTTTATATCACCCACGATTTGGGCGTGGTCGCCAATGTGGCGGACCGGGTGGCGGTGATGTACGCCGGGGACATCGTGGAAATCGGCATGGCCCGGGAGGTGTTTTACGACGCCCGGCATCCTTACACCTGGGCGCTGCTGTCCTCCCTGCCCCAATTGGGCGTAAAGGGCGAAAAGCTCTTTTCCATCCAGGGCACGCCGCCCAGCCTGTTTCAGGAAATCCACGGCGATGCTTTCGCCGCCCGCAATCCCCACGCCCTGAAAATCGACTTTGAGCGACGGCCTCCCATGTTTGAGGTATCGCCCACCCACTTTGCCCGGACATGGCTTCTGCACCCCGACGCGCCGAAGGTGGAGCCGCCGCCGGTGCTGAAACGGCTGCGCCGGGAGGAGGTGCGCGTATGAGCGAACAAAAACAGCCGCTCCTGTCCGTACGGGATTTGAAGGTGGATTTCGGCTCCCGCCGTAAGCCCTTCCACGCGGTGAAGGGCGTCAGCTTTGACATTTACCCCGGCGAGACCTTTGGCCTGGTGGGCGAATCAGGCAGTGGCAAAACAACCATCGGCCGCGCCATCATCCGCATTTACGAAACCGCCGGAGGCGAGGTAGTTTTCAAGGGCCAGAAAATCAACGGCAAAATCAGCAAAGACCTGGACGGGCTTATCCAAGGAACAGCGGCAGGAGATGGTGCATCAGGCGCTCTTGGACGTGGGATTGCTGCCCGAGTTCGCCAGCCGCTTCCCGCATGAGTTTTCAGGTGGTCAGCGCCAGCGCATTGGCATCGCCCGAGCGCTGATCATGCAGCCGGAATTCATCATTGCCGACGAGCCTATCTCCGCTCTGGATGTTTCCATCCGCGCCCAGGTATTGAACCTGCTGGCCGAATTGCAGCAGAAGCGGGGGCTGACTTACCTGTTCATCTCCCACGACCTGTCCGTGATGCGCTTCATCTGCGACCGAATCGCCGTGATACACAAGGGACAGCTGATGGAACTGGCCGACACAGAGACACTATTCCGTCATCCGCTTCATGCCTACACCAAAGCGCTCCTTTCCGCTGTGCCCATACCGTCGCCTGATTTAAAGCAGGAGGAGCCGCCGATCGTTTATGACGAATCTATCCATGATTATTCCTCAGATTTTCCGCTGTGGTGTGAGATCGAACCCAACCATTTCGTCTGGGGAAATCAGAAGGAATTGAAAGAATTCCGGAAAGCGTTATAAAATCCTTTTTTGAATAAGCATCCGGCTTTACAGGTATTGCCAAACACAGAAAAAAGTGCTATGCTTGAATTGGAAGAGAAATGGCAGTTACATTTTGCATACCTGTATAAAAGGAGGCTGGTTTCATGAAAAAACTGGTTGCTTTGCTTCTGGTCATTACCTGCCTTTGCAGCACGTCCACGGCGCTCTGCGCCAGAGACGCACCAATTGGGTATTACATTCGCTTTATACCGACGCTGATTACCGTTGGCAGCGATACTGTAAAAGTGGAGGGTTACTTCGTAAATCTGAACAGCGATGTGGCTGTGAAGAATTTCAGAGAATTCAATCTGAGCGTATATCAAAATGGCAAACTGATCTCGAAAGGTGATTTCGGCACCATCAACCAATTTACCGTCGAACCCCTGAGCGTTTGGAAACAAACCTTTACTTTCAATGGAAAACATAGCTTGAAAATAGGCACATACTCCTGCGATGAAGAATATTCCTGCACGTTCTCCTGTAAATTTACTTATATTGAAAGATAGTTCTGTTCAACAAAAACAGCGGACGCTGATCTTGCAGCGGTCCGCTGTTTTTAATATAGATATTACTTGTCGTAGTTGACGACCTGAGAGAAGTCGGGAGCCTTCAGGGACGCGCCGCCGATCAGGCCGCCGTCGATTTCGGGCTGCGCCATGAGGCCCTTGACATTCTTGGGGTTCATGCTGCCGCCGTACTGGATGCGCACAGCGTTGGCGATCCGCTTGCCATACTTGCGGGCGATGGCGGCGCGAATGACGCCGATGGTCTCGTTGGCCTGTTCGTCGGTAGCGGTCAGGCCGGTGCCGATGGCCCACACGGGCTCATAGGCGATGACCACGTTCTTGATTTCGTCCTCGGTCAGACCGTTCAGGGCGATCAGGGTCTGGTATTCCACCAGGGCGTTGGTGTAGCCCGCTTCGCGCTCTTCCTTGCGCTCGCCCACGCAGATGATGGGCTTGAGGCCAGCTTTCACGGCGGCGATGGTGCGCAGGTTCACGGTGGCGTCGGTTTCGCCGAAATACTGACGGCGCTCGCTATGGCCGATGATCACATATTCCACGCCTGCTTCCTTCAGCATGGCGGCGGAAAGCTCACCGGTGTACGCGCCGGATTCTTTGAAGTGCACGTTCTGAGCGCCAAGATGAATGTTGCTGCCCTTGATTTCTTCCTTCACGGCCCAAATGTCCACGGCGGGCACGCACACGACCACCGTCGCGTTGGCGTCCTTCACCAGGGGCTTGAGATCCGCAATCAGCTTTTTCGCTTCTTCGGGAGTCTTGTTCATTTTCCAATTACCGGCGATAATAGGCTTGCGCATGGGAATCACTCCTTTATTGTTGTTTTTCTGGGGGAACCATTCTTTGGAGGCCAAAGAATGGTTCCCCCAGGCCCCCTCCAAGAAAGCCGTAGAGGGGATCGTATTATTTATTTACTTCTTATTTACTTCGACCTGAAATGGAAAAGGATAGGATTCAAGTATCCTTTATAACTTTCTCGGAAGGGGGTCTGGGGGAAACCGCTCTTTGGTTGCAAAGAGCGGTTTCCCCCAGAAAAAACAAATTATTTCTCGTCCAGGCAGGCAACGCCGGGCAGCACTTTGCCTTCCAGGTATTCCAGGGAAGCACCGCCGCCGGTGGAGATGTGGGTCATCTTAGCGGCCAGGCCCATCTGTTCCACAGCAGCCGCGCTGTCGCCTCCGCCGATGATGGTCACGGCGTCGCTGTCGGCCATGGCCTGGGCCACGGCCAGGGTGCCCTTGGCCAGGGTGGGATTCTCAAACACGCCCATGGGGCCGTTCCAAACCACGGTCTTGGCGGCCTTCACGGCGTTGCCGAACAGTTCAGCGGTCTTGGGGCCGATGTCGCAGCCCTGCATGTCAGCGGGGATCTTGTCAGAGTCCACAACGCAGGTGTCGATGGGCGCGTCGATGGGGTTCGGGAATTCCTTCACGATCACGGTGTCGATGGGCAGAAGCAGCTTGACGCCCTTTTCTTCGGCCTTCTTCATCATGTCCTTGCAGTAGTCCAGCTTGGTTTCGTCCAGCAGGCTCTGGCCGACTTCATAGCCCTTGGCCTTGAGGAAGGTGAAGGCCATGCCGCCGCCGATGATCAGGGTGTCAACCTTTTCCAGCAGGTTGTTGATCACGTTCAGCTTGTCTTCGATCTTGGCGCCGCCCAACACAGCAACGAAGGGACGGTCGGCGTTTTCCAGGGCCTTGCCCATGATGCTCAGTTCCTTGCCGATCAGATAGCCGGCCACGTTGGGGGAGGTGAACTTGGTCACGCCCTCGGTGGAGCAGTGCGCGCGGTGGCAGGAGCCGAAAGCATCGTCCACATAGCAGTCCGCCAGGGAAGCCAGTTCCTTAGAGAAGTCTTCGATGTTCTTGGTTTCTTCCTTGCGGAAGCGGGTGTTCTGCAGCAGCACCACGTCGCCTTCCTTCATGGCGGCGACAGCAGCCTTGGCGTTTTCGCCCACAACGTTGTCGTCATTGGCGAATACAACGTTCTTGCCCAGCAGTTCGCCCAGGCGCACGGCCACGGGAGCCAGGGAGAATTTTTCTTCGGGGCCGTTCTTGGGCTTGCCCAGATGGCTGCACAGGATGACCTTGCCGCCGTCGGCGATCAGCTTCTGGATGGTGGGCAGCGCCGCCTGGATGCGCTTGTCGTTGGTGATCTTGCCGTCCTTCATGGGCACGTTGAAGTCAACGCGAACCAGAACCCGCTTGCCTTTTACATTGATGTCGTCGATGGTTTTCTTTGCCATGATAGATGCCACTCCTTTTTCTATTTGGGTTTTTACCGGAAATTGTATGCCAAGGCTGTATCAGCCATGGAACCTTTATTTCAGCAGCGCAACGATTTTCTGCGCCGCCGCTTCGTCGGTGATGAGGGAATCGTGCTTTTCGTGGCGGGTGGCTGCGATGATGGCTTCGGCCTTGCGTTCGCCCGCGGCCACGGCCACCATTTTGCTTTCCTTGTGGGCTTTGCCGATGCCCAAGGACACGGTGCTGGCTTTCAGCACGGTTTTTCCTTCGCTGTCAAAGAAATCGCCGAAGGCTTCGCCCACCGCTTTTTTCTTCCGCAAGACTTCCATATCGTCCGCCGACAGCCGCCTGCGCTGGGCCATGGTGTCCGCCCGGCCGATGCCGTGCACTACCAGCCCTGCCCGCTGCAATAGCTCCAGGGTTTCGCGCACGTCGGGCAGCTTCATCATTTCCTGAAGCGCCGCGGCATCCAGCGAATCCGGCAGGTGCATGACCCGATAATGCCCACCGATGCGCTTGGCAATTTCCGCCGCTACAGCGCTGGCTTGTGTCTCTACGGACGCGCCCATGCCTCCGCGGGCAGGCACTACCATCACGTTCATAGGAGTTGCAGACTGCATCCCGTGCGCCATTTCGCTCATGGTGTGTCCGCCGGTCACAGCCAGTGTCATCCCGCTTTGCAGCAGCTTATGCACCCGGTGTGCGGCGGCGCGGCCCACCTCTCGCAGAACCTGGGGATCGGCGTCCGCATTCCCGGACACAACGACCACATGCGGCACCTCAAGCAATTGGGAGAGCGCCTGCTCCAGCTTTGTCAGGCCAAACATTGCGCGGCTCAGATCGTGCGCGCCGGACAAAACTTCGATTGCCTGCGGCGTCAGCTGCATCCCGGCGGCATCCATGGAAATCAGTCCCTGTTCTTTCAGCGCGGCGGCAACTGCGCGAACCTCGCGCTCCGGGATGTTCAGCCGCGCGGCTAAAGCTCGGCGGCCCACCGGCTGCATGCTCTCTATGGAAGACAGCACCTGTGCCCGCCTGCCAATGTCAGCCATCAAATCAGGGGCGATACGGCTGAGCACTTTCATGTCGTCCAGCATCCGCAATCCCCCCTTTCATTCGATCGGACATACCTTGCCCCACTGGGCAAATCATGTCCCGCAGGATAGTATACCATAACACCGCTGGAATGTAAATACGGACAAAGGGGACTTTTTTCCAAAATTCACGGTTTCGTCATAATGGGGGAGGCAGTAGGGAATAGGAATTAGGGGAGGAGGGAATGTCCGGCCAAAGCGCCGCCGGGGGCGTAGGTCAGCTTGAGGGAGAAGCAGTCCTGCCGGGATTGCAGCAGGGGCAGGAAGATGCGGTCGCCCTCCCATAAGGGCAGCTCGGGGATTTTGGAAATAGGAATCCAGGCCAAGGTTCCTTCTGAGCAGGGCAGGGTTTCCTCAGTTTCCGTTTTTGCGGTGTAGAGGAAGGTCAGCTCGTTACCCCAGTCCGGCAGGATGAAGGTGATGATCCCTCGCAGCCGCAGGTCCGTGACCTCCAGTCCGGTTTCCTCCTTGATTTCCCGCAGCACGCATTCCTCCGGCGCTTCGTTTTCTTCCAGATGGCCGCCCACGCCGATCCATTTTCCTTCGTTTTCGTCGTTTGCTTTTTTATTGCGGTTCATCATCAGGTAGCATCCGCCGCGTTCGATATAGCAAAGGGTCGTCAGCCGCATGTCTTTTCTCCTGTTTCATAGAAAGGCCCGCGTCTGCGGAATAGGCAAACGCGGGGGATAGGGTGGCTCAATAGCCTGGGATGTTCTCAAAGAAATCGTTGCCGTTAACGTCGTAGCCGACCACGGTATAGGCCAGACCGAAGCGGTAGCAGGAGTATTTGCTTTCCCGGGGTTCCACGATGAAGTATTCAAACTTGCCGGTGTCGGGATTTTTCTGGCCCGCCTCGTGCTGGGACACATGCTGCTGATAGCCCATTTCCGCCACCTGATAGCCCGTCAGCCCGCCGAAGGCGGACAGCGGCTGATCCCAGTCCATCTCGATAGCGTTCTGGTCGTACATGTGCAGATACAGCTTCTTCGCCTGCCAGGCACCGTAGCGCTGGGCGGATTCACTGTAATTGGCGGCTTCGGCGGCGACGGGGATGCAGTGCTTCATCACGTCGGCGCATACGCGGTGGATACCGTGGCCGTATTCGCCGTTCACGTCGTGGGTCACGACGACCTCCGGCTTGCACTGGCGCAGCAGCTCCACCATGGTTTCCTGCACCTTTTTCTTGCCCACAGCTTCATAGCCCGTATCCAGCTTCTTGGAATACTTGTCCCAGAAATCGTAGACCACGGGATAATTCCGCAGACCCATTGCCCACAGGCCGTTGAGCAGCTCGCTGCGGCGGCCGGTGACGCGGTTGTTCTTGATCAGGTCGCTCATGTTGCCGGAGGTCAAGTAGGCAACGACCACCTGCATATTCCGCTCCGCGGCGTAGTAAGGAATAGCGCCGCCGAAGAACAGGATCTCGTCGTCCGGATGACCGGCCAGCACCAGCAGGTCGCACTTTTCCGGCGTGGGCTGCCACTGCTGCACGTAGGACGGCGTGTCGCCCTCACCGAATACAAACAATTCACTGATGGCCAGCACGGCCTGCTTATCGCTGTTGACCCGCACGCGGATGTCGGTTTCACCGTCGGGCAGCGGGGCATACTCGTGGGCAAAAGCCCCTTCACTCTGGTAAACGCCTACCCATTTGCCGCCTTTCTTGGCTTCCACCACCCAGGGGGTCAGCTTGCCGCCAAAGCACACGTACACGCCGTATATCGGCTGGCCCTTGGGCGCGGCGATTTCGACGCTGGCATTCTTCTGCTTGTCGCTGATGAAGCCGGTCAGATAATCCCGATCACTCAGGCGGGCAACGCGCTTGGATTGGGAGGACGCGGTGATTTTGCACTGGTACGTTACATCCTGCGCTTCCTCGGCCAGGGCGGGAATGCAGGAAAGTAGGAGAAGGAAAAAAAGAAGGGAAAAAATCTTTTTCATGGAATCCTCCAGATGTTTTAGAGTACAGAGTTCAGATGATATGGCTTCGTCGCTTCTGAATATCTCTGGATTGACTATATAAAACTGCACTCTGTAATCTGAACTCCGTTCTCTGATAACAAAACGCCGCGCCGCAATAAAGCGGACGCGGCAGAGAAATCAAAAGGATTATTCGGCGTCGGTGGGCGCTTCTTCAGCGGGCACTTCTTCCACAGGGGCTTCCTCAACGGGAGCTTCTTCCGCTTCGCCGGGGATTTCCAGCTCGTTGTTTTCGAGCACGGATTCATCCTCCAGTGCCTGGCGGATGCTCAGGCTGATGCGTTTGGCCTCGGGATCAACGGCCAACACCTTGACCAGCACCATCTGGCCTTCCTGCAGCACGTCTTCCACCTTGTTGACGCGGGTGGGAGCAACCTGGGAAATGTGCACCAGGCCGTCCACGCCGGGCTCCATCTCGATGAATGCGCCGAAGGGACGGATGCGCACCACGGGACGCTCCAGGATCACGCCCACGGGATACTTTTCTTCGATGTTGTCCCAGGGCTTGGGCTGCAGTTCCTTGTAGCCCAGCTGGATGCGTTCGCGTTCGCGGTCCAGGGACTTGATCTTGACTTCGACTTCCTGGTTCACCTGCAGCACGTCGCTGGGATGATTCACGCGGCTCCAGGCCAGGTCGGTGATGTGGATCAGGCCGTCCACGCCGCCCAGGTCAACAAACGCACCGAAGTCCGCGAAGCGGCGAACGATACCGGTCACCACAGCGCCCACTTCGAGCTTTTCCCAGGCCGCTTCCTTCTTGGCCTTGTTTTCTTCCTCGATGACCTGCTTGCGGCTGGCCACGATGCGCTTCTTCTGCTTGTCCACATCGATGATCTTGAGCTTCATGGGCTGGCCCACGAACTGGCCGATCTTTTCTACATAGCGCTGAGCCAGCTGGGAAGCGGGCACGAAAGCGCGCACGCCGCCTTCCACGCTGGCGAGCAGGCCGCCCTTAACGGCTTCCTTGCCCACGGCGTCGATATATTCGCCGTTTTCATACTTTTCCATCAGCGCTTCCCAAGCCTTGCGGTTGACGATGTTGCGCTGAGAGAGCAGGACGTTGCCTTCGCCGTCGTTGACCTTGACGACCTCGACCTCAATCTCGTCGCCGAGTTTCACGTCCTGATCCACCAAGTCGGAGCGCTTGATCAGCCCATCGGACTTATAACCGATGTTGACGCACACTTCGTCGTCGGTGATTTGTACCACGGTGCCCGTAACGGTTTGGCCCGTGCGGATGCGAACCACGGTCTTTTCGATGTCTTCCATGGTGAGCGCCTGGGGCTCCTGGGCTTCCTGCTCAGCCTGGGCGACGGGTTCCTGCTGGGTTTCCTGGTCGATGTGTTCCATGTCGTTCATGCGTGTGACAACCTCCTTAAATGACCAATCCGGTGTAGATGCGCCGGCGGCTATTCCTATGTGATGATTGTGGATATCGATAAAGTCCGCCGGGATTTCGGCGGCACGTTCCACCAGAATGGTGCGCGGGCAGATGGCCCGGCATACTTCATATAATTTGCGGGTGTTGGCGCTGCTTTTTCCGCCAACCACCACCATGGCGTCCACTTTCGCGGCCAGCTCCTGCGCTTCCTTCTGGCGCATCTGAGTGGCGGGACAGATGGTGCATCTGGCGTCCAGAAAAGAAATGCGTTCCTGGAGGCGTTTCAGGATTCTTTCCCAGGCGCTCAGGGAAAAGGTGGTTTGCGATACGGCCAGGGCCCTTTCCATCGGCGGCAGGGCATCCACGTCCCGTTCGGACTGCACGATGTGGCATTCCCCCGGGCACCACGCCGCGGTTCCCTGAACCTCCGGATGAGCTGGTTCCCCTACCAGAATAACGGGGATTCCTGCTTGACCGCTTGACCGGACGATTTCGTGCAGTGCGCGGACCGAACCGCAGGTGGTATCCCGAATGATCAATCCCAAGTTTTTGCATTGCTCCTCTACCTGGGGAGATACACCATGGCTGCGCAGCAAAACGATACTGCCTTTTTCCGCCTGCTCCACCCGGTCGATGGAAATGACGCCTTCCCTTTGAAGGGCGTTCACCGCGTCCGGATTGTGGATCAGTTCGCCCAGGGAATAACAGCAAACGCCTTTTTCCCTGGCTTCCCGCGCGGCCCGGAAAGCAATTTCCATGGCTCTGCGGACACCGGCGCAGTAACCGGCGTAGCGTGCGATGGTGTAGGGCATCTTCATACCTCTCCATAGTATTGGCTATTTGCTATTTGTTCGGCGTATATTTCTTTTTTCCTGCTATTTACAAAAAAAAATTTAAAATTTTTTCATCCAGTATTTTTCGTGGATCAGCTCCGTGAATGATTCGTAAATTTTCCTGAATTTACAGGTGAATTGCAGGAAAATCAGGCGTTCATGTGTTATAATGTTGAAGAAATCAGGGAAAGGGGCTGGAAAATGGAGCAAAAGAGATGTATAATGATTGCGCGCTTAACGCGCCGACAAATGCGGATGGCTCTTTTGTTCGCCGTTGCAGCCCTTGCCGGATTGCTCATGTGGGTTTTTCCGGCGGGAAAGGACAGCATCCCTGCACCTGGAAAAGCGCTGTTGAACGCGTCGGAGCACCTGACGGATTACAGGGTGGATTTACGCCTGATTCCCGAGGAAAAAGCACTGGCCATTTCCCAAAGCATTCAGTATCAGAATCATACAGGGGAAGGTCTGAACCAGCTTATGCTGCGCACATGGCTGAATGCTTTTGAATCGGAAGAAACCAGCCCCGCCGCGCTGGAGGAATTGTACGACGCCTGTTATCCAAACGGGTTTTCCCCCGGTGGATTGACACTGTACGACGTGACGTGGAACGACGAAGCGGCGGAACACACCTATGTAAACGCCGACAAAACCGCCCTGCAAATCAATATTCCGGAACTGAAGCCAGGGGAGAGCGGTACGCTGTTTTTACGGTGCGTGGCGGCTATTCCGTCCTGCGCGTACCGTACAGGATATGTGGACGGATGTTGGCAGTTGGGCAACGTGGTGCCGCTTTTATCCGTTTATGAAAACGGAGAGTGGCGGACGGATGCGTATTTTCCCATCGGAGACCCTTTCATCAGTGAATGCGCAAATTTCCATGTTTCCCTGGATGTGCCGGAAGGCTTCGTACCCGCCTGCACCGCCGCTCTGACGAAAGGCAAGGACGGCCTGTGGCGCGGCGATCTTCCTGCCGCCCGTGATCTGGCGCTGTGCGTTTACGATCAAGCTGCCGTTGCGAAAGGGAAATGTGGGAACACCCTGGTTCTCTCCTATGCCAATACCGACGCTGAAGCGAAGCGCGTCCTGGAGGACGCAAAAAAAGCGCTGCAAACTTTTTCCGCGCTTTATGGGGAATATCCTTACCCTACGTTTTCCGTCTGCCAGGCCGATTTTCCTTTCGGCGGGATGGAGTACCCGGCGCTGTGCATGATCGGACGGGATCAGTATAGCGCGGAAAAAGCCGACAGTCTGGAACTGACCATTGCCCACGAAACTGCGCATCAATGGTTTTACGCGCTGGTCGGGTCGGATCAGGCACTGTCTCCCTGGCAGGACGAAGCGCTGTGCGAATACGCGGTGCTGCGGTATGTTCAAAAGCGCTACGGCCAAAGCAGCTTTGAAGCGCTGAAATACTACCGGGTGGACGCGCCGATGATGGAAAACGTCCCCGGCAGCCTGACGCCCGGCAGCCCCATTTCCTATTATAATAATTATCAGGATTACCGCACGATCGTTTATGGCCGCGGCGCGGCGCTGCTGATGGCGCTGGACGAATTTCTGCCGAATGGAACGGATGACTTCCTGGAAACCTACGTGAAAGTATTCGCCTTTCAATATGTAACCCGTCCGCAGTTTGAATCGTTTTTGAACAGCTATTCCGGATGGGATACCGGCCCGTTGCTCACGGATTATCTGGATACAATCATGTAACACCCAAATGCTTGAAACTTAGAACTTTGAACTGAAACAAAGGAGCCGAAAGATGAAACCACAGGAATGCTGCGTGTTGATTCCCTCCCTGTCCCCGGACGACCGCCTGCCCGCCTATGTGAAGGAGTTGCTGGCGGCGGATTTCGGACTGATCCTGGTGGTGGACGACGGGTCCAGCGCGGAATACCAGAAATTCTTTGACGAGATCGCCGGGTGGGAACGCTGCCATGTGCTGCACCATGAGGTGAACCGGGGAAAAGGCGCCGCGCTGCGCACCGGCTTTGCTTACCTGAAAGAGCATACCAAGCTCCAGGGTATGATCACCGCTGATTCCGACGGGCAGCACACCGTGCCGGATACCTTGAAGTTGGCGACGGAGCTGAGTCAAAAGGAAGAACTGCTGCTTGGCAGCCGGGATTTTTCCAAAAACAATCCCAACGTGCCGTCCAAATCCCGGTTCGGCAACCGCATGACCAGCGGCGTGTTCAAGCTGCTCTATGGTCAGTGGCTGCCGGATACCCAGACAGGCCTGCGGGCTTTTCCCAGGAGCCTGACGGACTTCATGCTGTCCGTGTCCGGTGACCGGTTCGAGTATGAGATGAACATGCTCATCCAGGCCAGCAATCAGAAAATCCCCATGCGGGCTATCACCATCGAAACCATCTACCACGAGGAAAATAAGGGTACCCACTTCCATCCCATCCGCGATTCCTGGCGCATCTACAAGCTGCTGCTGGGCAGCTTCTTCCGTTACAGCGCGGCCAGCATCATTTCCTTCCTAATTGACTATCTGGTGCTGTCGCTGATGATGTTCTGGGTGTTCAAGGATCAGCCTGACATTACTTTGCTCGGTATCCCGTTCAGCTTCAAGGCCTTGGTGGCGACGCCCATCGCCCGCGTGTGCTCTGCGCCGGTGAACTTCCTGTTGAACAAAAACTTCGTGTTCCAAACGAAAAACGCGCCCGGCGCGGTGGGGCGGTACATCATCCTGGCGGTATGCGCGCTGGTGATCACCACCTTCGTGTTTGGCTTCCTGGATCATTATGTGAACACAGCCTTCCTGCATATCCTGCTCAAGATCGTGATCGACGTAGCGATGTATGTGATCAACTATCGCATCCAGAAAGCCTGGGTATTTCCCCCTGAAAAAGTGAAAGGAGAATAATATTATATGAAACTTCCTGTTCGTATTTTGCTGTCGCTGCTGTGCGCCGCTATGGTGGTATCGTCTTTGTTTGTCGTTTCCTCCCCCAGCATTCTGGAGGACGCGCTGTGGGAAATCCAGGATGAGCTGGACAGTGCGGCGGAGGAAAGCGGCTTTGTGTCCCTGTTCGTTGCGTCTGCCAGCGCGGAAGAAACCTCTGAATTCTCTCTGCCCATTGACACCTCCGCCGGTATGAAGCCCGACGCTTCCTCCCCGACCCAGCTGCGCACCGCCTATGCAGGCAAGACCATCAAGAAGGACACCACCGGTCTGGTGACTGTGATGGCCAAGCAGCATAACGCCATCGTGGCCATCAACGGCGACAACTACACCAACGAAAAAGCCAAGCACAGCTTCATCTACCGTATGGGCGAAAAGCGCCAGGACAAGCTGAACAAGCAAAAGGACATCCTGATCATCGACGAAAACGGCGATTTCCATACCTTCGTCAAATCCGCCGGGGCGGATAAGTTTGAAAAGGACACCGGCCACAAAATCGTGAACGCCTTCATGTTCGGCCCCGCGCTGGTGCAGAACGGCGAAGTGCTCACCCTGGATAAAGAATACAACTTTAACCCCAACGGACGGGAGCCCCGCTGCGCCATCGGCCAGCTGGATACCCTGAGTTACGTGCTGGTCATCGCCGATGGCCGCGGCAATTCTGGTTCAGACGGCGCGACCCACAAGGAGCTGGCCGAGTTCATGGCCTCCCTGGGCTGCAAAGAGGCCTACAACCTGGACGGCGGCAACAGCGCCATTATGGTGTACAACAACGAAATCTACAACTATAAAGCCAGGGAACGCGACGTGGCCGACGTGATTTACTTCGCCACTGCCGTGCCCTCGGAGGGAAACTGATTCATGTTTTCATTGCGTGAGGATGCCCCGGTCACTTCGATCCTGGGCGTGGAAGTCTATTCTTTCGGGCTGTATGTGGCGGTTGGCCTGGCGCTGGGATTGTTCCTGCTTGCCTTCCTGATGAAAAAGTACAAGGCCAAATCCGGCACGGCGCCCCTGACCGGCGCGCTGGCGATGGGCTGCGGGTTCGTGCTGTCCCGGCTGTTCTTCGGGTACATGGATGAATCCTTGGGACAGACCATGCCCCTGTGGGCCATGCTGCGGGTAAATACCGGCGGCTATTCCATGATGGGCGCGCTGATCGGCGCGTGCTTTGGCGCGGTGATTGCCGCGAAGCTGACGAAGCAAAGCCCCGCCCGGCTGCTGGATTTCCTGGCACCCTGCCTGCTGCTGTTCGCCGCGTGTGAACGCTTGGGGGAAGGCTGCGTGGAGGAATTCGGCGTCAGCCGCTTCCTTTCCGACGAACTTTTTAAAGGCTCCTTCCTGGCGGAGGAAACGGATTTCGGCCTGCGGCTGCACACCTATATGATCGAATCCGCGGTCATGCTGATCCTGGCACTGATTCTGTTTTTTGATCTGTCGGCGAAAAGAAAAGCGGGCGACACCTTCATCAAATTCCTGCTGCTCTTCGGCGGCGCACAGATATTGCTGGAAAGCCTGCGGTATGACCAGCACATGACCATCAAAGCCTATGTGAAGCTGCAGCAGGTGATGGCGATGATGCTGCTGGGCGCGGGCGTGATTACCCTGGCGATTCGTGGCTGGAAGCACTACCGGAAGCTGGCCGTCGCCGCGCTGGCGTTCATTCCTGTCTGCGTCGGCGCAGGTGTGGGCATCGAATTCATGATCGACCGCACCGCCGTGAGCCACTATCTGCTCTACGCCGCGTTTCTGATCGTGGTGGGCGTACAGACAGCCCTGGGCTTGAAGCTGCGGAAGGAGACGGAAAAAGCATGAAGAAAGAAGACATCGAGCGCATCAACGAGCTGGCCCGCAAGAAAAAGACTGTAGGCCTGACGGCCTCCGAATTGGAGGAGCAGCAGCGCCTCCGCCGCCAATACATCGACGCATTCAAGGAAAACCTGAAAACGACCCTCGATCAGGTGTACATCGAACGGGAGGACGGCACCTACGAAAAACTGAAAAAGAAGCCGCCCCTCAATTGATTCAAAAAAGCCTCCGGCGCGAATGCATTGGTATTCGCGCTTTTCCATACGGAAGTTTTTTCTCAAAACAGACAAATAATGTCACCCCAAACGGTTGCATTTCCGGGCTTTCTGGGGTATAATAACTTGTCCGCGCCGCAGAAGGCGTTTGTTTTCTATGGGAGGGATGGCGGTGATGGCTGTTCTGGGCATGGGGCTAAGCCTGTGTCTGGCGCTGTATCTGTTTCTGATCGCCCCGCGTTTTCCTCGAAGAAAGCAATGGCCCGCCGATTTCTTCCGATATGACTACGCCCACCGCGGGCTGCACGGCAGCGGCGTTCCTGAAAACTCGCTGGCCGCGTTCGCCCTCGCCGCTGAAAAAGGATACGGTATCGAATTGGACGTACACTTGACGTTGGATGGCGAACTGGTTGTGCATCACGACGCATCGCTTTTGCGCACCTGCGGCGTTGATCGCAGGATCAGCGACATGACGATGGGGGAGATCAGGCAGTGTTCCTTGGGGGATTCCAGCGAACATGTGCCTTCCTTTCAGGAAGCGCTTGATTGCGTCCATGGCCGCGTGCCGCTGATTGTTGAACTGAAAACAGCGGGAAAGCGGAACGCGGAGTTAGCGCAAAAGGTATATAAGCAGTTGATGGAAACCGGCGGCGATTGGGTGGTGGAATCCTTTGACCCCCGGCTGATGCGTTGGTTTCGCAGGCATGTGCCCCAGGTCATCCGTGGGCAGCTGGCCTTTGACCCGCGGCTTGGCGGCCCGCCGGGCAAAGGCATCGGCTATTGGTTCCTGGCGAACCTGCTGATGAACTGTATTTCACGGCCTGACTTTGTAGCCTATTGCCATGAAACGGATAAAAATTTTTCTTTCCGCGTGATGCGGAAGCTGTTCCGTCCGGTGTTGGCCGCCTGGACGGTCAAAAAAAAAGAAACCTGTCAGCGTTTGCGGAATCAGTATGATCTGCAAATCTTTGAAGGCTTTGAACCCTGAGTATATAGAAAAAGGAGTAAGAACCATGAGCGAAATGGAACATGGAAACAAAACCGTCGTATCCGCGGAAGGCCTGCGGCAAATGGAAGAAAAACTCAAGTATATGAAAACCGTGCGCCGCGCCGAGGTGGCCGAGCATCTGAACATCGCCCGCGGCTTTGGTGATTTGAGTGAAAACGCCGAATACGACGAAGCCAAGGACGAGCAGGCCAAGCTGGAAGCCGACATCATCGAGCTGGAAGCCGCCCTGCGGAACGTGGTCGTGATTGACGACCAGGATGTGACCACCGACTTTGTCAACGTGGGCACTACCGTGCGTGTGCAGTACCTGGACGAAGACGAGGAAGAAGAGTTCACCCTCGTCGGCGCCCGCGAAAGCGACCCCATGCACAACAAGATTTCCAACGAATCTCCTCTGGGCTCAGCCATGCTGCGGCATAAGGCCGGGGAAGTGGTTACCGTGGAAGCGCCCGACGGCCCGTATCAGTTAAAGATTCTGGAAATCAAGCTGTAATTTTGATTCTACCAACGAAGTGAGGTTTTTATAAGATGGCGCAGGAACAGAACACTCCATCCTATTCCGAACAGGAACAGATTCGCCGCGACAAGCTGACCGCCCTGCGGGAAAGCGGACACGACCCTTATCTGCTCACCAAAGCCGACGTGGACACCAAGAGCAGCCAGATCCGGGATGATTATGCCGCTTATGAAGGCAAGACCGTCACCCTGGCAGGCCGCATCATGGCCCGCAACATCATGGGCAAAGCGTCCTTCGCCAGGCTGCTGGACACCGACGGGAACATGCAGTTCTACATCCGCCGGGATGACGTGGGCGAGGACGTGTACGCCGGGTTCAAGAAAATGGACATCGGCGACGTGGTGTGCGTCAAGGGCAAGGTATTCAAGACAAAGACGGGGGAAATCTCCATCCATACCGAGGAAATCACCCTGCTGGCCAAGTGCCTGAAGCCCCTGCCCGAAAAGTTCCACGGCCTGACGGATATGGACCTGCGCTATCGCCAGCGGTATCTGGACATGGTGGTGAACCCCGAAGTGCGGGACACCTTCCGCAAGCGCAGCCAGATCATTTCCGCCATCCGCACCTTCCTGGAAAGCCGGGGCTTCATGGAAGTAGAAACCCCCGTGCTCCATACCCAGGCGGGCGGCGCGGCGGCCCGGCCCTTCATCACCCACCACAACACCTTAGATATCGACATGTACCTGCGTATCGCCCTGGAGCTGCATTTGAAGCGCCTGATCGTTGGCGGCTTTGACCGGGTGTATGAGATCGGCCGCGTGTTCCGCAATGAGGGCATGGACACCAAGCACAACCCAGAATTCACCATGCTGGAGCTGTATCAGGCGTTCACCGATTTCCACGGCATGATGGACATTACCGAGGACATGTTCCGCTATGTGGCCCGCGCTGTCAACGGCACCGCCATCGTGCAGTACGGCGATGTGACCATCGATCTGGAAAAGCCCTTTGAACGGCTGAGCATGGTGGAAGCCGTGAAGAAGTATTCCGGCGTGGATTTTGACCAGATCAACAGTCTGGAAGAAGCCCGGGCGATTGCCGACGAGCGCAAGATTCACTATGAGCAGCGCCACAAGAAAGGCGATATCCTGAACCTGTTCTTCGACGAGTACGTGGAAGAGCATTTGGTACAGCCCACGTTCATCTATGGTCACCCCGTGGAGATTTCCCCGCTTGCCAAGAAGATGCCCGAGAATCCCGCGTATACGGAGCGCTTCGAGGTGTTTATCCTGGGCCGGGAGCACGGCAACGCCTTCTCCGAGCTGAACGACCCCATCGACCAGCGGCAGCGTTTCGAGGCCCAGGCGGCTTTGAAGGCCCAGGGCGACGAGGAAGCACAGGGCGTGGACGAAGACTTCCTGAACGCGCTGGAAATCGGCATGCCGCCCACCGGCGGCCTGGGCGTGGGCGTGGACCGGCTGGTGATGCTCATCACCGGGGCCCAGTCCATCCGGGACGTGCTGCTGTTCCCGACAATGAAGCCCACCGACCAGGGCAATGCTGCGAAGGAAGCGCTCAAGCCCGCTGCGCCCGCTGAAAAGTCCGTGCCCGAAAAGATCGACTTTTCCAACGTGGAAATCGAGCCCCTGTTCCGGGATACCGTGGACTTTGAAACCTTCAGCAAGTCCGATTTCCGGGCGGTGAAGGTGCTGGCATGCGAAGCGGTGCCCAAGTCCAAGAAGCTGCTCAAGTTCACCCTGGACGACGGAACGGACGAACACCGCGTGATTCTCAGCGGTATCCACGCGTACTATGAACCGGAACAGCTGATCGGCAAGACCTGCGTCGCCATCACCAATCTGCCGCCCCGGCCCATGATGGGCATTGAATCGTGCGGTATGCTCATCAGCGCTGTACACCATGAGAACGGAGAAGAAAAGCTCCATCTGCTGATGCTGGATGATCACATTCCCGCCGGCGCGAAGATGTATTAAAAAGAATATCATGCAGCCCCGCTTGCTTGAATGAGCGGGGCTGTTATCGTATCGAGCAAAACGAAATCCGGTTTGTTTTAATAGAAAGGAACCGAAGTATGCTGCAATCAATCCTTGATCGCTCCAGACGAATCGTTTTCTTTGGTGGTGCTGGCGTGTCCACTGCCAGCGGGATTCCGGATTTTCGATCGTCCGATGGGTTGTATGCCAAAGAATACGATGGGTTGACCCCGGAAATGATTCTGAGCAAATCCTTCTTTTATCTTCATCCGGACGTATTCTTTGACTTTTACAGAAAATATATGATCTATCCGGACGCCCGGCCCAACGCGGTACATCGGTATCTGTACAAACTGGAACAGAAGGACAAGCTGCGCGGCATCGTGACCCAGAACATCGACGGCCTGCACAAGGCGGCGGGAAACAAACGGGTATACGAAATCCATGGAAGCGTTCACGAAAACTATTGTATGGAATGCAACGCTTTCTTTCCTTTGGAAGCGATTCTGAATTCGGATGGTATCCCGCGCTGCCGCCATTGCGGCGGCGTCATCAAGCCTTCGGTTGTGCTGTACGGCGAAGGTCTGGATAAGTATGTCACCATCGGTGCGTGCCGGGAAATCTCCAATGCGGATACGTTGATCGTGGCGGGCACGTCGCTGTCCGTGGAACCGGCGGCATCCTTCCTGAATTATTTCAGCGGAAAGAATTTGGTGATCATCAACCGGGAGCCGACTCCCGCCGATGAAAAAGCCACGCTGGTGCTTCGCGGTGATATGAATGAAATCTTTGAGCAGTTGAACGAATAACAAATAAACCAAACAGATTCTTCATTGCCAAGCCCGCTTAAGCTGTGGTATAATTTAATTGGAGAGAATCATGAATACCGCTGTGCTCACTCCCTGCTGTCCCTGGAGGTGAAAACCATGCTGGACCCGCGTATGGAAAGCCTGCTGATGATCTGCGAAAAAAACAGCTTTACCAAAGCCGCCGAAGCCCTTTCCCTGACTCAGCCCGCCATCAGCCACCATATCCGCGGCCTGGAATCCGAGCTGGGCGTGCGGCTGTTTTACCGCAGCCGGGGAGATCTGAAGCTGACCACGGAAGGGGAGATCGTGGCAAGCTACGCCCGGCGCATCAAGGGGATGCACGAAAAGATGCTGCGCTCTCTGGCGGACGCCCAGCGGCAGATGACCTCCATCCGCGTAGGTATTACCCATACCGCGGAAAGCAGTCTGGTGGCGGAGGTGCTGGCGAAATACAGCACGTCCAGCGCGGGCGTGCGGCTGACCATCATCACCGATACGATCAAAAACCTCTATGACTTGCTGGACCAGTACGAGCTGGATCTTGCGATCGTGGAGGGGAAACCGCCGGAAGGCGAAATGAACGGTCTGCTGCTGGACACGGACTACCTGGTCTGCGTCGTCTGCAACGAAAGCCCACTGGCAAAGAAAAGCATGGTGACGCTGTCCGACATTCGGAAAGAAAAAATGATCCTGCGTCTACCAGGTTCAGGAACGCAGAACCTGTTTGTGTCGCATCTGGAAAGCATCGGCATGTCCATCGATGAATTCAACGTGGCCCTGGAGGTGGACAACATCGCCACGATCAAAGACCTGATCCGCAAGAACATGGGCATTTCCATCCTGGCCCACAGCGCCTGCATGGACGAGCTGCGCAAAGGAAAAATCACCGCGCTGCCCATCGAGAACCTGAGCATGGTGCGGCAAATCAACATTCTTTACCACAAAGATTTCCCACACACCGAAACCCTGCAGGCAATCACCAAGCTCTACCGGGAAACCGCGAAGCAATATACATAACTGAAAGAAGCCGCTCCAGTCCAGGAGCGGCTTCTTCATTGATATACATTATTCGTCGCCCAGCGCTTCGGTCTGGCGCACGGTGACCTTCACGTTGTAGCAGGAGAATGCGTCGTCCACCAGGTTCCTGTCAGGCGCTTTGGTGATGAAGCTGACCACCGGCACGATGATCAGCCCGGCCAGCATACAGAACGCGCCCGCGTTGATGGGGGATTGGAGAAGGAGCGGGAAGCTGGGCCGTACCAGCATGTTGGCGATCATCACCACCGTGGAGAATACGAAGCTGACCCAGCAGGCAATCTTCGTGGTGCGCTTCCAGTAGAGGCCATAGAGGAAGGGGGCCAGGAACGCGCCCGCCAGCGCGCCCCAGCTGACGCCCATGAGTTGGGCGATGAAGGTGACGTTGGAGGTATACTGGATGATGGCAATGACCACTGAAATGGCGATGAACACCACGATCAGGCCACGCATCCATTTGACCTGCTTCTTATCGTCCATGTCTTTGACAATGTTGCCTTTCAGGAAGTCCAGCGTCAGCGTGGAGGAGGAGGCCAGCACCAGGGAGGACAGCGTGCTCATGGAGGCGGACAGCACCAGAATGACCACGACGGCGATCAGGAGGTCCGGCAGCCCGGACAGCATCCCAGGCACCACCGCGTCAAAGCCGCCCACCGGCGTGCCCGCTTCAGTGACGCCGATGGTTTCGGAGAACAGCCGACCAAAGCCGCCCAGGAAGTAACAGCCGCCCGCCACGATGAAGGCGAACACAGTGGAAATGATCATGCCCTTATTGATGGCACCTTCACTCTTGATAGCGTAAAACTTCTGCACCATCTGCGGCAGGCCCCAGGTGCCCAGGGAGGTCAGGATGACCACGCCCAGCAGATTCAGCGGGTCGGGGCCAAAGAAGGAATTGAACACGCCGGGGGAGGCCGACACCGTTTCATCCGTCACCTGGGCCAGCCCGTCCAGCGAGGCCAGGAAGCCGCCCTTGCTGTTCAACACTGCCGCGATGACCGCCACGATGCCGAATACCATGATAATGCCCTGAATAAAGTCGTTGATAGCAGTGGCCATGTAGCCGCCCGCGATGACGTAGATACCGGTCAGAACGGCCATCACGATCACGCAAACAGAATAGTCGATGTTGAACGCCATGCCGAACAAGCGGCTCAGGCCGTTATACAGGCTGGCGGTATAGGGGATCAGGAAAATAAAGATGATAGCGGAAGCGGCAATCTTGAGGCTCTTGCTGCCGAAGCGCTTGCCGAAAAACTCCGGCATGGTGGCGCTCTGCAAATGCTGGGTCATGATGCGGGTGCGGCGGCCCAACACGCCCCAAGCCATCAGCGACCCGATCAGCGCGTTGCCGATGCCCACCCAGGTGGCGGCGATGCCGTACTTCCAACCGAACTGCCCGGCATAACCCACGAATATAACAGCGGAAAAATAAGATGTGCCGTAGGCAAAAGCCGTCAGCCAGGGGCCGACGTTCCGGCCGCCCAGCACAAACCCGTCCACATTGGTGGCGTTTTTCCGGCAATATAACCCGATGCCTACCATCACTCCGAAAAATACGATCAGCAGAATTGCTTTGATCAGCATACGTTCCCATCCTTTCTGAACGTTCGGATGCAGGGAAGATGACATTCCGAACGTTTTCTTTATTGCTTTAAAGTGTAACGCATAAAAGCATTAAAGTCAATACCTAAATCAAATTAATTTTGTCAGCACGGAAATGTCGTATAAATAATAATATATGTAAAATATACTTGACATTTAGAAAACTATATGATACACTTTATGCCATCAAGGAGGTGAGTCAGATCGCACGGAACCTCAAAATCAAGGCGGCAAGGGCTGAAAAAGATATGACGCAGAAAGCGCTTGCTGAGGCAGTTGGTATTTCCCGGCAGACGATGAACGCGATCGAGCAAGGGGAATACAATCCGACAATCCGGCTTTGCCGAGCGATTTGCAGGGTACTCGGAAAAAGCCTGGACGAATTGTTTGGGGAGGAGGACACCTTGGATGAAGAAAGGACACAATCATCGTCTTGATGAAATGCAGGATCAAAAACTAATGAGGCTGGAAGAGTATGGTTACTGGATTGTGTTTTGGGCGTTGCTTGCTTCGATTGTCATTCAGCTTATGATGGGAGGAACAATCAAACAGGTTCTTGGAGAAATCATTGTGTTTTTGATTGCAAGCGTTTATCTCTCAGTAACCACCCTGAAAAACGGCCTTTGGACAAGAACGTCCGAAGCTTCCCGAAAAGGGAATGCCGTTATAAGTATCATTCCCGCTGTAATCATCGCAACGATCAATGCATTCAAAATGATTCAAAACAATCAACTGGAAACAAACTCCATGCTGCTTGCCGCAGCGTTCGCCATAGCTGCCTATATTGGCTGCTTTGTTATCTTGGAGGTTTATCGAACTACCTATAACAAAAGACGTAAAAAGCTGGATGATATTGATGAAAATGAAAAGGAGCAGTAAAAGAACCAACCTCCGCCCCGGTGAGGGCGCTTTTTTTGATCGTGGGGCAGTGGTATGTAAATTCGATAGACTTCGTAAAAGAAAACTTTTACGAAGTCTATTGACATAAAAAGGCCGAAATATTATAATATCGCCGTCAGGATGGTTTCTGATCATCCTGGCCCAGATCGATTCAATCAAATCAAATTTCTTTTTCATTTTCATCTGAAAAAGCATTTGGTTTGCAATGCTGAATCACACGTTCGATTGTGAGGCGATTTTCTTGTCCGACCCTGTACGATTCCACACCCAAGCCGATATTCAGCGCTTAGATCGGCTCAAGCAATTGGAAAAAGAATTACCGCTGGTCTGCACGGACTTCTTCCGCTCTATCACCCAAACCACCAGTACGCTCACTCGCTTGGTCTACGCTTACGACTTGCGTATCTTCTTCCAGTATCTGATTCATGAGAATCCCTTCTTCGCAGATGTGGAACCGCGCTTTATGGACGATCGCCACCTGCGAATGATCAAAATGCGCGACATTGACGGATTCCAAGAATATTTGATGCAATATTATGTAACAGATGAAGAAACCGGCGAATCCAAGGTCGTTCAGAACCACGAGCTGGGTATCATGCGGAAGCTGTGTTCGCTGCGGTCTTTGTTTGAATATTTGTTCAAAAATGGTCATATTGAGGCCAATATCGCCACATTGGTGACGCTGCCAAAGCTACACGACAAGCCCATTTTGCGCCTGGAGCCGGATGAAATGCAGCGGATGCTGGACACGGTGGCTTCCGGCGAAGGCCTGTCCAAGACCCAACAGCGGTATTTGAAGTTCACCCGCACCCGGGACACGGCCATGCTGCTGCTGTTTCTGGGCACAGGCATCCGCGTCAGCGAGTGCGTAGGCTTGGACATTGACGACCTGGACTTTGATCTGAATGCGTTTCTGGTCACGCGCAAGGGCGGCGATCAAAGTATTCTGTATTTCCCGGAACAAGTGGCTGACGCGCTGAAAGCGTATCTGGCCGAGCGCGAAGAGATCGAACCGCTGGAAGGCCACGAAAACGCGCTTTTTCTTTCCTTAAAAAAACGGCGCATGACCCAGCGTGCCGTGGAAAATATGGTCAAGAAATACGCGCTGGTGGCCGCTCCGCTCAAAAAACGCATCAGTCCCCATAAGCTGCGCAGCACCTTCGGGACCAACCTGTATCAGGAAACCGGCGACATCTATCTGGTGGCCGACGTGCTGGGCCACGCCGATGTGAACACCACCCGCCGCCATTACGCCGCCATGAGCGACGCGAATAAGCGAAAAGCATCGAAGCTGGTGCCGCTGCCGAAGGCGGAAATCAAAAATACAACGGATGAATAAGGTTTTCCTCTCTCCTTTTCACCGTTTAAATACAGAATAAATCCAAAAAATGGAAGAAGAAGGAAATCATTGCTTGTACAAAAGCAGAAATTATGTTATAATCGTTCGCAACAATCGGCCCAAAGCCGGTTGGAGAACACATGGAGGTGGAAAGCGGTTTGCGGAGAAAGCGGTGGTTTAAGCTGGATAACGCGGCCAAGCTGTATCCCGCCGTTTCCAATGACCATTGGAGCAGCGCGTTCCGCGTATCCGCGGAGCTGTACGAACCAATCGACCCGGACAGGCTGCAAAAAGCGGTCAACCATGTGCTGAAGCGTTTTCCTTCGATGAAGGTGCGAATGCGGGCTGGACTGTTCTGGTATTACCTGGAGGAGATCGACGCGCCGCTGCTGGTCAGACCGGACGTGGGGCATCCCTGTATGCCGTTCAACTTCAAAAAGGATAACGGCTATCTGCTGCGGGTATTCTATTTCAGAAACCGCATCTCCGCTGAGTTTTTCCACTCGCTGACAGATGGCTCCGGCGGGCTGGTGTTCATCAAGACACTGGCGGTGGAGTATCTGCGATTGGGTGGGAGAAAGGTGGAGTTTGACCACGGAGCGCTGAGCCTGCGGGACGCCCCCCCGGAAGAAGAAACCCAGGATGCGTTCCTGAAAATGCCGCTGCCCAAGGTGCGTATCTCCCGAAAGGAAAGCGCCGCCTATCACTTTCCCGCGACCCCCGAAATTCCGCATACGCTGCGCATCATCGCCGCCTCTATCGCCTGTGACCAAGTGCTTGCAAAAGCAAAATCAATCGGTGCGACGGTGACGGAATATCTGGTGGGCGTGATGCTGTGGGCGGCCTACCGGGAACAGGAAAACGAGAATCCCCGGAAAAAGCTGCCGGTCAGGGTATCCGTGCCCGTGAATATGCGCGCCTTTTACCCCATTCCGACGCTGCGGAACTTTTCCACCTTCGTCAATCCCGGCATCGACCCGCGCCTGGGCAAGTACACATTCGAGGAAATCGTGCGGGAGGTTCGCGGATACATGCGGTACATGGTCAACCCCAAGCTGCTGTCCGCCACGATCGCCACCAATGTGGCGGATGAAAAAAACCTGCTGATCCGTCTGGTGCCGCTCAGGATCAAAAACCTGGTGATCAGCGGTATTTTCCGGCAGGCGGGCGATAAACTGGTCACCTCTACCCTATCGAATTTGGGCCGAACAGAAATGCCCACCGGCGCGGAAAAGTTCATCCGCCGGTTTGAGTTTCAGCTGGGTGTGCCTTCAGCGCCGCTGTGCAACTGTTCATCCATCACCAATGGGAATGAACTGCGGCTGGTGTTTTCCAGCAATATCCGGGAAACCACCCTGCCACGGGACATGCTGCGGTTTCTGGTGGAGCAGGGCATCCCGGTAGAGGTGGAAAGCAATCTGGAGGATGAATGAACCATGTCTTACTGCGTGCATTGCGGCGTGAAGCTGAGCGAAGGAGAAAAACGCTGTCCACTCTGCCTGACGCCGGTGTTCGACCCAGCGGAGCCAGGGCGCTCCAATGCGCCGCGTGCTTATCCCGTGCGAACGCCTGAACAGGAGCTGAAAAAGAACAAGCATTTCCTGCTCATTATGGCCGGGCTGATGCTGGCAGCGCCTGCCCTGCTGTGTCTGATCATTGACCTGCTGATTACCGGCAGCGTCACGTGGAGCGGATACGCCTCCAGCGCGCTGATTTTGCTGTTCGCCGCTGTGACGGTACCGCTGGCGGTAGAAAAGTATCAGGTGTATGTCACTGTTGGCACGGGTTTTCTGTGCCTGAATACGTATCTGTTTTTGGTAGAACAGCTGAGCAATTCCGGCAGTTGGTTTTTTCCCATCGCGCTGCCCGCCATTTCGCTGTGCGCAGTGATGATGACCATCATCATCCTGATGTACCGGCGGGAAACGCTCAACCGTCTGACGCTGATCGCCGCTTCGTTTGCCGCCATTGCAATGGAATGTGTAGCGATCGAATGGCTCATCAACGCAGCCAACGGAAAACGCGGCGAATTTATCTGGTCGCCCTTCGTATTAGCGCCCTGCGCTTTCATTTCTCTGGCCCTGTTTTTCATCAATTACAATCGGGCTGTGCGGGAGGAAGTGCGGCGTCGGGTGCATTTTTAAGAATAGTTTTTAGTTCCAAGCTCCAAGTTCTAAGCCACTGGAACATATCAGCCCCGCATTCCGCTTAGAACTGACCGCTTAGAACTTTGAACTCATATTCGCATAATATACTATCAAACGCTTTTGATGCAAGGAAGGATGTGCGGCATGGAAAAGTATCGCGTGGGTATTATCGGCGCTACCGGCATGGTGGGTCAACGGTTCGTATCTCTTTTGGAAAATCACCCCTGGTTTGAAATCACCGCTCTGGCTGCCAGCGGACGCAGCGCGGGCAAGCCTTATGCGGAAGCTGTGGCGGGCCGCTGGGCATTTTCCTGGCCCATTCCCGAAAAGGCGGCGAAGCTGCCGGTTCTGGACGCGGCGGACGTGGAAGCGGTCGCCGCCAAGTGCGACTTCGTGTTCTGCGCCGTGGCCATGGACAAAGCAGCCACCCGCGCCCTGGAAGAAAGCTATGCCAAGGCGGAAACGCCGGTAGTCAGCAACAACAGCGCTTGCCGTCTGCTGCCCGACGTGCCCATGCTGATTCCCGAAATCAACGCAGACCACGCGGAAATCATCGCCGCCCAGCGCAAGCGCCTGGGTACCCAGCGCGGTTTCATCGCGGTGAAGCCCAACTGCTCCATCCAGAGCTACGTGCCCGCCCTGACGCCGCTGCGGGACTTTGGCCTGAAAGCCATTTCCGTCTGCACTTACCAGGCCATCAGCGGCGCGGGCAAGACCTTCGAACGCTGGCCGGAGATCCTGGACAACGTGATCCCCTATATCGGCGGCGAGGAAGAAAAGAGCGAACAGGAGCCCCTCAAAATCTGGGGCAGCCTGAATGCCGACAAGACCGAGATCGTGATGGCGAAAACACCCGTCATCAGCGCCCAGTGTCTGCGTGTACCCGTGTCCGACGGCCATATGGCGGCGGTCAGCGTGTCCTTTGAGCGCAAGCCCACCATGGACGAAATGCTGGAACGCTGGGCCAACTGGCGCACCCCGGCTCAGGAATTGTCTTTGCCCAGCGCGCCGACGCCCTTCCTCCAATATATGCAGGAGCCTGACCGGCCCCAGACCCGCCTGGACCGCGACTTTGAACGCGGCATGGGCGTGAGCATCGGCCGCCTGCGCGCGGATTCGCTGTTTGACTATCGCTTCGTGTGCCTGAGCCACAACACGCTTCGCGGCGCGGCCGGCGGCGGTGTGCTGTCCGCAGAATTGCTTTGTGCCAAGGGCTATATCACCCGAAAGGAGTAAGCCATGAAGCCTTTGTTTACCGGCTGCGCGACCGCGCTGATCACGCCCATCCGGAATGGCCAGGTGGATGAAACCGCGCTGCACCGCCTGCTGGATTTCCAGCTGGACAGCGGCATTGACGCCATCGTGGCCTGCGGCACCACCAGCGAACCCGCCGCCATGACAGCGGAGCAATGGGAAAGTACCCTTTCTTTGATCGTGAATCATGTGCATGAGCGCGTCCCCGTCATCGCGGGCACCGGCGGCAACAACACCGCCGACGTGATCCGCAAGGCTGCCCGAGCCAAAGAGCTTGGCGCGGACGCCCAGCTTTGTGTGACGCCGTATTATAACAAGACCACCCAAGCAGGGCTGATTGCCCATTATCAGGCGATAGCCCGCAGCAACACGCTGCCGGTAATCGTGTATAACGTGCCGTCCCGCACCAATCTGAATATGCTGCCCGCCACCCTGGCTGTGATCGCGAAGGAAGAAAACGTGATCGGCATGAAGGAAGCCTCCGGTAATATGGCGCAGATCCTGGATATGATCCGCCTGTGCGGTGACGATATTGCTTTTTATTCCGGTTCCGATGAAATCACCGCGCCTATGCGGGCGGTGGGCGGCGCTGGCACGATTTCCGTGCTGTCCAATATCGCCCCCACTGTCATGCGGGACATGACCCACGGAACGCTTGAACAGGCAGTCGCCTTGAACCTCAAGTACCTGCCCCTCATCAACGCCCTGTTCTCCGAGGTGAACCCCATCCCGGTCAAGGCGGCAGCGGCGATGATGGGCCTATGCGACAACGAACTGTGGCTGCCGCTGGTGCCCATGAGCGAAACGAAAGAGCAGAAACTCAAAGAAGAAATGCAGAAGGTTGGTTTGATATGCTGAAGATTTTGCTGTCCGGCGCCTGCGGACGGATGGGCCGCCAGGTGGCGGCGCTGGCCGAGGATGAGCAGGCGAAGATCGTCTGCGGCGTGGATGTGCACGTGGAACAGTGGAGCGATTTTCCGGTCTATCCCTCCTTCTCCCTGGTGGAGGAGGAAGCGGATGTGATCGTAGATTTTTCCCGTCCGGAGATTCTGCCCACCTTGCTGGAATACGCCAAGTCGCGCCATCTGCCCGTAGTGCTGGCCTCGACCGGCTATAACGAAGAAGACCTGGCTGCCATCGCAGAGGCCGCAAAGGAGATCCCCGTTTTCCGCAGTGCCAATATGAGCCTGGGCGTGTACGTGCTCAAAACCCTGGCCCATCAGGCCGCGCAATTGCTGCCAGGCTTTGATATCGAGATCATCGAAAAGCATCACAACCAGAAGATCGACGCCCCCAGTGGCACTGCTCTGATGCTCTACGACGCGGTAAGCCATTCCGACACGATTCCCGTCTTTGGCCGCAACGGACGCACCCAGAAGCGGGAAAAGCGGGAAATCGGCGTGCACGCCATCCGGGGCGGAACCGTGCCGGGCGAACACGAAGTAGGCTTCTACGGCCCCTCCGAGGTGGTCACCCTGAGCCATTTCGCCCAGGATCGCTCCATTTTCGCCCGCGGCGCGCTGAAAGCCGCCCGGTTTATCGCAAAGCAAGCGCCGGGGGAATACAGCATGGACGACTTGGCCAGGGATATGGTGAAATAAAATAAAAAAGCCTTCGTTTTCCGAGCGGTTTGGATACCGGGAAAGCGAAGGTTCTTTTTTATTCCTCAATTTTGGGATGGTAAACTACGAAGGCCTTCCCATTCCGAATGAATTCACATAGTTCAGCGTAGTCCTTGGGCTTATGCTCGAAGCCCACGTAACCCGTTGCCGCGGTGCTGACGGAGTGTGTATCGGAACCGGCAGTCCAGGGCTTGCCTTCGCGGAGCGCCAGTTCCACCGCCTTCGCGTTAAAAGCGTCCTCCCGGTTGCCTGCGTTGAACACCTCGATCGCGTCGATGGGCAAGCCCGGCCGCTCAATCCCTGAGCGGGCAATATAACCCGCCTCACGGTACGGATGGGCGCGGATCACGATGCCGCCCAGGCCGTGCACCACGTCACACAGGTACTCAATGCTCCATTTATCGCAGTCCTTCAATTCGTTATACAGGTGTTCAGGTTTGAGGCCCAGCAGCAGGTAATCTTCCCCATTGCCGCCCAAGTGGGTATATTCCACACCGAAGAAAACCTCCAGCCCCATTTCGTCACCGGCGGCTTTCGCGGCTCGATAACCCAGCAGGTAGGCATCCATTTTTTCTTTCCAGGTTTCCTTTTCCCCGGCGTAGGAATTGCCGTTGATGAAGTGGTCTGTCACCACGATACCGGAGAACCCCCGTTCGGCGTATTCCTTCACCATGTCCCTGGCGGGCGAACGGCCGCAGCGGCTGGTCTCGGCGGTGTGCAGGTGCAATTCGTAAAAGTACATTTTGACGCCCTTTCTGTCATCCTCGGAAATGGATAACAAATGAACTATTCTGCGTCCATCCCGTTTTTCCTGCAAATAGTCATAAAAAGCGTGTCCCGCTGTTTTCCTTGTTAATTTGGAAAAAATATAGTATAATCTTTCCAGAACTCATCTGGAGGTTTCAGAAGATGCGCAAATTTTCGCTTTTATGTCTGCTTTTGATAATAATACCGCTGCTGCTCGCCGCATGCGGAAAGAAAGAAGAAGCTGTTGATATATTGCCCTCCCCCACGCCGGAGCACCTGGAAGCGCCGATCATTCAGGGCGAAGGCAGTTTGGCGGAAACGGCTAGAAACGTGATGTCCGTTTACGCGGATGAACTGAACGCGGTGGCTGTCAGGAGTCTGGACAACCTGACCTATACGATTCCCGGCAACGTGATCAACCAATTCATTCAGGACGCGCAGTCCGCAAACGCGGAACCCACCGAAGGCTATTACCGCTTCTCCTGGACCCAGCGCGGCGACTATACCTATGAAACCACGGTGGACGACGCCCCGGAAATCGATGCTGTCACCCCGGACCCCCGCGACGAAGCGCCAATGGACAATCAATTGAACGGAGACTACGAGGTATCCGGCGGAGGGCTGTTCGAGCGGGTGCGCAGCTATGAGTTTGCCGAAACGGTGACACGTGGACGCATGGAAATCAGCGACTCTTTGAACGGTGAAGTCACGGGTCATGAATATTTCGCTTTCAGCGTGCGGGACGGCCTCCTGTATTTTGTGGACGCCACGTTGAACATCATCATAGACGAAAGCGGCTTGCACGAACAGGACGGTTTTATCGCGGCGGTGGGTGTTCTGCGGCAGGATAGCCTGGACATTCTGGAATGCGCGTATGCCGATCCCGCACAGTTCCCCGACCCGGCGAAGGTGAATTGGAGTGAATTTGTCGCTTCCGTCGATCCCATCACTCGCCTGTCCGCCCAAGGGGAAAACGTGTCGATCTTCCCCTGAGTGGGATAATTTCCGCCCAGGGCTGGTCAAAAAAGGAAAGATCGTGTATAATAAAGAAGATCGGTATCCCCTGAAAAATGAAAGAGAGGATGATTAGCAATGGCTCTGGTTACTTCCAAGGAAATGTTCAAAAAGGCTTATGAAGGCGGCTATGCCATCGGCGCGTTCAACGTGAACAACATGGAGATCGTGCAGGGCATCACCGAAGCGGCCAAGATGGAAAACGCCCCCGTGATCCTGCAGGTGAGCAAGGGCGCCCGCGCCTACGCCAACCACACCTACCTGGTGAAGCTGGTGGAAGCCGCCGTCAAGGAAACTGACCTGCCCATCGTGCTGCATCTGGACCACGGCCCCGACTTCGAGACCTGCAAGAGCTGCATCGACGGCGGCTTCACCTCCGTCATGATCGATAAGAGCGGCCTGCCCTTTGAAGAGAACATCAAGGAAACCCGCCGCGTGGTGGAATACGCCCACGATCACGGCGTGGTCGTCGAAGCCGAGCTGGGCACCCTGGCCGGCGTGGAAGACGAAGTGAAGGTGTCCGCTGAGGATTCCTCCTACACCCGTCCCGAAGAAGTGGAAGAATTCGTGAACCGCACCGGGTGCGACTCCCTGGCCATCGCCATCGGCACCAGCCACGGCGCTTACAAGTTCACCCCCGCCCAGTGCACCCGCAACGCCGACGGCATCCTGGTGCCCCCGCCCCTGCGCTTCGACGTGCTGGAAGAAGTGAGCAAGCGTCTGCCCGGCTTCCCCATCGTGCTGCACGGCTCCTCCAGCGTGCCCCAGGAATTCGTGAAGATCATCAACGAATACGGCGGAAAGATGCCCGACGCCGTGGGTATCCCCGAAGAACAGCTGCGCAAGGCTGCCACCATGTCCGTTTGCAAGATCAACATCGACAGCGACCTGCGTCTGGCCTTCACCGCCATGATCCGCAAGCACTTCGTTGAGCATCCCGATCACTTCGACCCCCGTCAGTATCTCACCGACGCCCGCGCCGCGCTGCGCGACATGGTGCGCCACAAGATCGTGGACGTGCTGGGCTGCAACGGCAAAGCCTGATTTTGAGCATTGCCAATTGGATACACGCCTCCCGGAGACATTCCGGGGGGTTTTCTTTGTTGCTTTCTTGTAATGATCGGTATATATTTTTCCGTTTTTATTGAATTTTGCTTTGAAATATGATACACTGCCTGTATGGTTATAGATTTTAACTGAGGAGGCTTTATCTCCATGATGAACAAGCGTTATTTGGTTGCTTTGGATCAAGGCACCACCAGTTCCCGCGCGGTGGTTTTCACGCTGGAGGGACATATGGTATCCGCTGCGGCCCAGGAGTTCCCCCAGCATTACCCCCATCCCGGCTGGGTGGAGCATGACCCCGCCGATATTTTGTCCACCCAGATCGAAGCGCTGCGCGCCGCAGTGCGAAAAGCGGAAATCGATCCCAAGGAAATCGCCGCCATCGGCATTACCAATCAGCGGGAAACCACCTTTCTTTGGGAACGGGAAACCGGCGCGTGCCTGTATAACGCCATCGTGTGGCAGTGCCGCCGCACCGCACCGATCATCGAGCAGCTGGTGGCCGACGGGTATGACAGCGTGATCCGGGAAAAGACCGGCCTGGTGCCGGACGCCTACTTCGCGGGCAGCAAAATCAAATGGCTGCTGGATGAGCTGAACCTGCGGGAGCGGGCGAAGAAAGGCGAAATCTGCTTTGGCACGGTAGACAGCTTCCTGGCCTGGCATCTGGTGGAGGGGCATCCTCACGTCACCGACGCCACCAACGCGGGCCGTACCATGCTGTTTAATCTGCACACCCAGGAGTGGGACGACGAGCTTCTTTCTATTTTGGATATTCCCCGGGAGATCCTGCCCGAAGTGGTGGACACCGCCCATGTAGTCGGGATGCTGCGGGAGGATCTGCTGGGCGAACGGATTCCGGTGGCCGCCCTGGTGGGCGACCAGCATGCGGCGCTGTTCGGTCAGGCCTGCTTCAAAGAGGGCGATGTGAAAAACACCTATGGCACCGGCTGCTTCATGCTGATGAACGCGGGCAATCAGTTCCGCCTGTCCCAATGCGGCTTGCTCACCACCATGGCCTGGCGGCTGAACGGCAAGGCTACTTATGCTTTTGAAGGCAGCGTGTTCATGGCCGGAGCCACAATTCAATGGCTGCGGGATGAAATGCACATGATTTCCAGCGCCGCCGAGAGCGAGGCCGTAGCTTCCCAGGTCAGCGATACCGGCGGGGTATACCTGGTGCCTGCCTTTACGGGCCTGGGCGCGCCGTACTGGAACATGTACACACGAGGCACCCTGGTCGGCATGACCCGTGGCACGGGCCGGGCCCATATCGTCCGCGCCGCGCTGGAAAGCATCGCTTATCAAAGCCGCGACCTGTTTTCCGCCATGGCTCAGGATTGCGGCAAGCCCAGCGCCGCTCTGCGGGTGGACGGCGGGGCCAGCGCCAATCAATTGCTGATGCAGTTCCAGGCGGATTTGCTGGGCGTGCCTGTCCAGCGGCCCGCCGTGTTGGAAACCACAGCTTTGGGCGCTGCACTGCTGGCGGGGCTGGCTGTGGGAATTTATAAAGACCTGAATGAAACCGCTTCCGGCTGGCACGTGGCGGATTCCTTCAAGCCCCACATGAAGGACGCCCGCCGGGAGGAGCTGCTCACCGGCTGGCACCGGGCCGTGGACGGCGCGCTGCATTGGGCAGAGATGAACCGATAAACACCCCCTTGACGAAAAAGGCAATTTCATATATACTATATTCAACTGAATACCTTATCCAGAGCGGCTGAGGGACTGGCCCAATGAAGCCCGGCAACCGGCGGGAAACCGCAAGGTGCTAATTCCAGCAGCGCGGTGACGCGCTGGCAGATAAGGCGCAATCGAAAGCTTATTTCAAGCCGCTTGTCTGTCTTAAGACAAGCGGCTTTTTGCGGCCCGGACGGTGTTCAGAATATTTTTACCAAAGGAGAAACCCCCATGAGAAAACTGTTTACCTCTGAATCCGTCACCGAAGGGCATCCGGACAAAATCTGCGACCAGATTTCCGACGCCATCCTGGACGCGCTGCTGGAGCAGGACCCCTATTCCCGCGTGGCCTGTGAAACCTGCGCCACCACCGGACTGATCCTGGTAATGGGCGAAGTGACCACGGAAGGCTATGTGCCCGTGGCGGACATCGTGCGTAAGGTGGTCAACGAAATCGGCTACGACCGGGCCAAGAAAGGCTTTGACGGCGAATCCTGCGCCGTGCTGACCGCCCTGCACGACCAGTCCCCCGACATCGCCCAGGGCGTGGACGCGGCGCTGGAAACCCGCCAGGACGAACAGAACGAAACCGGCGCGGGCGACCAGGGCATGATGTTCGGCTTTGCCTGCGATGAAACCCCTGAAATGATGCCCATGCCTATCGCCTTGGCGCACCGCCTGACCCGCCGTATGGCCCAGGTGCGCAAGGACGGCACCTGCCCCTGGATGCGGCCCGACGGCAAGGCGCAGGTGACCGTTGTGTATGAGGACGGAAAACCCGTGGCGGTAGACACCATCGTCATTTCTACCCAGCACGATGACCAGGTGAGCCATGATGAAATCGAGCGGGCTATGAAAGAGTATGTGATCAAAGCGGTCATCCCCGCCGAATTGCTGACTGATGAAACCAAGTATTTCATCAACCCCACCGGGCGCTTCGTCATCGGCGGCCCTGCGGGTGACAGCGGCCTGACAGGGCGCAAGATCATCGTAGACACCTACGGCGGTTACGCCCCCCACGGCGGAGGCGCTTTCTCCGGCAAAGACCCCACCAAAGTGGACCGTTCCGCCGCCTACGCCGCCCGCCACGCGGCCAAGAATGTGGTGGCCGCCGGACTGGCCAAGCAGTGCGAAATCGCCCTGGCCTACGCCATCGGCGTGGCGAAGCCCGTTTCCTTCCAGGTGAACACCCGGGGCACCGGCATCCTGCCTGACGAGGAAATCGCCAAGCTGGTGGAGCAGGTGTTTGACATGCGGCCCGACGCCATCATTGAACGGCTGAACCTGCGCCGCCCCATCTACCGCCAGACCGCCGCTTACGGCCACTTTGGCCGCACGGACGTGGACCTGCCCTGGGAGCATCTGGACATGGTGGACGCGCTGAAAGCCGCGATGAAAAAATAAACAGTACATCAAAAAAGATTGCCAGGCATTCGACCCGGCAATCTTTTGTTTTATTCAGCTGCCTTTCAGGAACGTCAGCACGTCGTGCCACCAGGGGAACAGCACCTCGTCGTTGGAACGGTAGATTTCGTGCTTGGCTCCTTTCACGATGACATGGGAACCGTTTTTGATGCGGGAGATAAACCGCTTCTGCGGGTCCGGCATCACGGTATTGTCCAGTTCCGCGGTATACAGCCGCACGGGACAGGCGATTCTTTCCGGTGCGCCGGGAGCCAGCAGCTTCGCTGTTACCCGCACGGATTCCAGCGTCCAGGCATAGGACGGACCGTTCGTCTGATATTCCTTTGTGATAAAGCGGATGTTTTCATACCATTCAAATCTCTCCCGTCCCGTAGCGACAGATTCCTCGAAGGTTTCTTTTTGCGTGTAGGGCTTGGAAATGAATACACGGCTTCCACCTTTGCCAATCAGCTTTGCGCCATGACAGAGCAGTTTGACCACAATGGTGGATATACCCGTGTTCGCCTGAATCATTGGGGAGCAGAACGCGGCGCGGGCAAACGTGTCAGGATGCTTTTCCAGGTACAGGCCGGACACCGCGCCGCCCATGGAATGGGAAAACAGCAGCCAGGGCTTGGGCAGCTTGGAAACAACCGTATCCACGATGATTTCCATATCGCGCACGTAATCGCTGAAATGATCCACGTGCACCAGGGAAATATCTTTCACCTTTTCAGATCGCCAGGAATGGCCGTGGCCCCGCTGGTCATAAGCTACCACGTTATACCCATTTTGCAGCAGGGAATAAATCAGCTCGGAAAACTTGAAGGCGTTCTCCGTAAAGCCATGCACCACCAGGACGGTGCCCTTTGGCTGGTCGGCGGCATACTGAGAACAGAACAGCGGCTTTTCATCCGCGCCAGAAATCGTCATATCCCTTTGGCGCATTTTGAGATACGGAAGTACCTGGCGCTCCATGGTGTCCGTATAAGCGGCGGAAAGCGCTAAACCGTCTGAATTGAAAGCTTCCCCCATGATGAAACCTCCCGTGTTACTTCATGATCTTACTGTAAATTTTCTTTTCGTTGTACATCAAGAACAGGAAGCCGCCCAAGGCGCACACAATAGCGGCGATAATGGCAATCAGGCGGTAGCCGAAGCCGGTTTCCTGCTGGATGGTGCCCAGGGTGGTCACCAGCATAATGGCGACGGCCTGACCCATCTTCATGGCGAAGGTCCGGGCGGCGTAGAACATGCCGCTGCGGTTTTCGTGGGTGTCGATCTCGTCGCTTTCCGCAATGTCCGCCACCACGGCCTGAGGCAGGATGCCGAAGATGGCCATGGCAGGCGCGGCGATGACGCACAGGATGTAACCCTGAATCTCCGCAGGAATGGGCAGGATGCCCAGGCAGGAGGTGTAAATGAAGGCCACGGTGAAGATGCAGAAGGCGATCAGGATCAGCTTCTTCTTGCCCAGTTTGGGGGTCAGCTTGCTCACCAGCGGGTAGAACAGCACGGACAGGGCGGTCATGAGCACAAAGTAAATGGTGGAAATGCTTTCATCCAGCTTCAGCAGCGAGGTGACGAAGTACAGCATAGCGCTTTGGAACATGGTGATGCCCAGGAAATACACGATGTCGGAGGCCACAAAAATGCGGAAATCCTTGTTGCGGAAGGTGGCGCCCAGGGATTTGAGGGCGGTGGACTGGCTGGGCTGGGCGGTGACGTAATCCTTTTCCTTGATGGTGAACACCGGCACGAACATGCACACCAGGGCGATCAGGCTCATCACCGTAAACACGATGCGAATGGCCGTCACCCGGTCCACGTTCAGCGCGCCCTGTACCATGCCCCACAGGATCGGCGCGGCGTAGGCCACGGCCATACCGGCGATAAACGTGAAGGAAATGGTGGTGGAAATGGCCATACGGGTTTTCTGGTCGGTGCCCAGCTCTGGGATCAGGGCGTTGTAGGGCGTGCAATACATAGTCATGAACAGGTAGAACAGCGTCAGCATCAGGAATAGGAACCCGGCGTTGATCCAGCTTTCCCCGTTCACCGGAGACCAGAAGGTGAGCACGGTCACGACAGCGAAGGGAATGGCAGCAGCCTTCATAAAAGGAATGCGGCGGCCGGACTTGGCGGTGCATCGGTCAGACATGGAGCCGATCAGCGGATCAGTGATGGCGTCAAATACCCGACCAAAGCCGGTGATGAAGGCCAGGATGGTCAGTACTCCGAAAATGACCAGCCCCTGAGGAATGAAAATCGGCTGGCCCGCTTCGATGGTGGCGGGGTCAGGCGCGTAATACTGCGCCATAAAATTGGAAATCAGCGCGCTCAGGATGCTCCATCCCAGCTGGCCGATGGCGAAACACCAAACCTTTCCCGTGGTCAGCTTTTTCTTTTGACTCATATGTTCCAGTCCCCCTCATTTTCAATTTCTGTACCCGACCAGTTTACCACAGTTTTCATCGAAAGACAAGCATCATTTGGTTGGTTTTCTGACAAAACGAAAAACTCCTGACCGCAGGAAGCGGCCAGGAGTTTACGGACTCAACTGATTAAAGAACTTTCATGCCAGGCATCAGTAGCAGCGCCGGCCCTTCATAAGCGCCTTCTATGACGGTTTCGCTGGATAAGCGCAGGGCTTTCAGTACATCGCTCAGCTTGCCGCTCATGGAAATGCCGGTGACGGGCACTGTCTTTTCCCCGTCAAAGTAATACGCCAAACGGATCTCGCCGCCGATATAATCGTTGAACAAATCCACCTGAATACCCGACAGGGACGCGCATTCCAGGTAGGGCTTCGCTTTCATATCCGCTTTGGTCATGGAGCCTGCTTCCGCTTTCAGGCAGGGAAGATTGCCGGTGGGCTCTTGAATTTTCAGATATTGACCAAAACGGCTGCTGCCGTAATAAGAACCCACAACGCCATTTTCAATGACTCGGGTTTCCCGGAAGGAAGCGCCGTCCGTATCGAACCAGGAGGATTTTTCACTGCCAGGCACCTGGGCTTTCAGGGTCACGGTCAACTTGTCACCCGTCCCGTTTTCCTGGAGGTCGTCGCCCGTTTTATGCAGGTTGCCATGACTGTACACGGCGCTGTAATTGAGGTCGTCCGCCAATTCCCACAGAAGATTCCGGATTTCCATGGGCCGCAGCAGTACGCTGATTTCCATAGGCGTTTGAGGCTTTTTCGCCTGGAAGCGATCCCGTACCTCCGCCATGCGGCGGGCAATCTCGGCGGTCACTTTGGCTGCGTCAAATTCCGTAAAGCGGTAATCCTCGTACAGCTCCACGGATTCGGTTCCCTTCGTGAAGGTAGGAATCGCTTCGATCATCACCCGGCCGATCCGCTGGGTTTTGTCTACGCCCCGGCTGTTCCGCACACGAACCGTGTCCTTGTACAGGAAGATTTCACAGGCGTTGATGGAGCCTCCTGGCACCGTGTCCGCCGCGAACACCGCATCGGCAATCTCACGGCCCAGGGCTTGCGGGTCTGCATCCCAGATGTTGGAGGGCAAATTCTTGTCCAGAACTCCCCCGTCCGGCAGTTCATACGGCTCATTGAATACCAGTCTGGCCCGCTGAACGGCAGCGTCGATCTTTTTTTGAATCTCAGCTTCTCCCATAGCGGCGGAAAGTTCAAAAGAAGATTCGCCCTTCTTGCCGTCGTGATCCACATACACGGTCACGCCCGTGGTCACGGTATCGGTATCCCGAACGGTTTCCAGGTTTTTGTGAACGAAAAACAGCTCGTAGGATTTGGTGGCTGTTTCATTGACGCGCCAGCCGCTGAGCTGGCTGTTCTGCTTCAGCAATTCAATGACCCTGCTCATCCCAGCTTCACCCTCACTTTCAGATTGGGCCCGCCGTCGGAGACACGCACCCATTCCTTGTAGCCCTTGCCGCACATGCCCGCGCCGATGACCTTGAAGTTGTCCGACACCATGGAAATGGATTTGAGCAGTTCGGGTACAGAGCCGCTCATCACCACGGGCGACACGTAGTTGTCCGTCAGCTTGCCGTCCACGATTTCGATGCCGTATTCGGCGGTGCACTGAATCTGCCAGTTCTTGGGGTCTTCCATGCCGTTGTTGGTCTGGAAAAGCATATAGCCGTGTTTCACGGAAGCGATCATATCCTCCAGCTTATCTTTTCCCGCCTCAAAGAAGGTGTTGGTCATGCGGGCATAAGCCTTGCGCTTGTAGGAATCGCGGCGGCCGTTGCCGGTCGGCGTGGTTCCCAACTGCGCGGCGGAGGCCAGGTCGCTCAGGCCCGCCACCAGAATGCCGTCCTTGATGATCTGGGTATCGTGGGCCAGCACGCCGTCGTCATCAAAGAAATAGGAAGCCACGGAATGAGTCGCCGCCGCGCCGTCGTGCATGTTGGTGATGGGCGAAGCCACATACTGGCCCATGCAGTGCTTGGCCATGGCCCGGTCCTTCACGAACTGATCCATCTCCACCCCATGGCCGAAGGCTTCATGGGCGATCAGGCCGGAGATGGACGGGTCGGTAATCACGTCGTACACGCCTGGCTCGATGGGTTTTGCTTTCGCCAGGTGCCTGGCCAGGTCGATGACCTGATCCATGCCGCTGTTCAGAATCTCCATAATCTCTTTGATGCTCGGCGCGCCATCCCCGAACCGGGCCTGGGACATTTTTTCGCCGTTGTAAATCACCATCATGGTGCCGTTGGCCCAGCCGTAATCCTGCGACAGCTCGCGGTTTTGGGTGATGAACAGCTTGGACACATGGTAGGGCTGGATGATGACAAAGGCATTCAGCACCTTATCATCCCTGGAAACCAAATCGGCGGAAAGCTTCTTGCAGGTATCCAGCAGGGAAGCGTCATCGTAACCCGCAAAATCGTTTTCCCGGCTGAAATCCTGTTTCATCGGTTCGTCCGCGGGCACAGGCGCTTCGATCATTTTGCTTTGCAATTTGCTGTCCACCTGGGTTTCGCGGAGGATTCTTTCCGCCAGCGCCTGCTTGTCGCCGGAAATGTCATCCAGGGAATATTCAATAAAAGAGCGCCCGTTGTGCATTTTCAGCACGAATCCGCACTCCCCGCGGCCGTCCTGCACCATGGACATCTTTCTGTCCGCGCGGATCACCGTGGCGCTTACGTCCGTGCCCAGGATGCTGACGTACTGGAAATGCTTGCCGAGCGCTTCCACCAGCTCCCGGCAGTCCTGGCGCTTTTCGTTCAGATAGGTTGAAAAGGACAATTGTTTCGCCTCCTTCATAAAAAACAGGAAAGCCCCTGTCGGAAAAGGCAGGGGCTACGCGTTAATTGAACGTGATATATTTTTCCCGAGGCCGGGCGGCGGGCTCGGCGCTGACTTCGCTGAAGGTCAGAATGGCCCGGCCGTCACCGCCGGTCATCTTGCTGCACTTGGCAGTGAGCCGATAGAAATGGCGGGTGGAGGGCTTTAAATTGCCCTGGGTCACCCAGCCCATCTGCTGAATATCGTTGGCGCAGCAGGTCATGGCCAGGCGGCCGAAGTAATAGTAGCCCTGGGGAATGGCCTTATCCGGGAAGGGCTGGCCCACGAAGCGGACGGTCTTGCCGTCGTAGCGCTCGGGATGGTCGAGAGAGTCGATGTAGAAAATGCCCAGCTGATCGTCGGCAATGTCGATGATCTCAGCCTTCATATCGTAGGGCAAATCCTCATCGGCGATGCCGTCCTCGGAGGAACCGTCCTTGTTTTCAAAGAGGATGTTTGTGTTAGGGTTCAGGGCGCGGATGGCCCGCCGCCACTGGGACTTGGGCATGTCCTCCGTGCAGCGGTTGAACAGCACCAGGTCGGCTTCCTTCATGGGGTCGGTCAAAATGGTGCGCACGTTGGCCATGTAGTTGTCAAAGGTGGTAGCGTCCACCGTGGTGATCACCTGCACCACCCGCCACAAGGCCGGCATTTCCACCTTGCCCATGTAGTCGATGGTCCACATATTGTTGTATTCAATGATGACCCGCTCGGGCTGTACCTGGGCGTCGATGCGGCGCAGGCTTTCTTCCGTCCATTGGTCCTTGTCGTCCATGGTCACCAGGGTGCAATTGTTTTCCTTGAGCAGGGCCTCATCGTATTCCTCGATGCCCTCCTCGCAGCTGATGATCAGGGTTTTTTCTCCCCGGGAAAAGCCCTTGTCCTCCAGCATGGAGTGGATGAGGGTGGTCTTTCCGCTTTCGATGAAGCCGGTCACGATGTAGACCCCGGCGATTTTCTGTGTCGTTTTCATATGATGTCCTTAAATCTGGAACAGCGCCTTGAGCGCTTTCTCGTCGATGTTGGTGCCGATGACCACCAGGCGGCCCGCGTAGTCCGGCGTGCTGGGACGAATCTGCAATTCGCCGGGCACATAGTCAAACTGGAACCATTCGCCCTCGGGTTTTTGCAGGATGCCCTTGGCGCGCAGGATCAGGCCGTATTCTTCCTGATCGGACAGCGCCGCCGTCATGCTGCGGATTTCATCCTCGGTGAAGCGGCGAGCGGTTTCCACGCCAATGTTCTCGAACACTTCGTCCGCGTCGTGCTCGCCGGGATGATGGTGGTGGTGATGGTGATGGTGGTCATGATCGTGATGATGCTCGTGTTCATCCTCGTCATGGTCATGATGATGATGCTCGTGTTCATCTTCATCGTGGTCATGGTGATGATGCTCGTGCTCGTCCTCGTCATGGTCATGATGATGATGCTCGTGCTCATCCTCGTCGTGATCGTGATGATGATGCTCGTCCTCGTCATGGTCATGATGATGATGGTGTTCGTGCTCGTCCTCGTCGTCGTCATCGTCGTCCAGCTCCACATGGATTTCGATGGGCTTGCCGCTCTCGATCACTTCCAGGATGGTATCGGGGTCGAGATCATCCCAGGGGGTGGTGATGATGCGGGCGTCGGGATGCTGCTCCAGGATCAGGCCCCGGCTCTTTTCCACCCGATCGGCGGAGAGCAGCTGTGTGCGGCTGAAAATGATGGTGGCGGCGGACTTCACCTGGTCGATGAAGAATTCGCCGAAGTTCTTCATATACATGCGGCACTTGCTGGCGTCCACCACTGTGGCGCAGCCCGCGATCAGGAGATCGTCATGGCGGGTCTTGGCCTTTTCCACGGCGGCGATGATTTCGCTCAGCTTGCCAACGCCGGTGGGCTCCACCAGGATGCGGTCGGGATGATAGGTGTCGATCAGCGCGTCGATGGACTTCTGGAAGTCGCCTGCCAAGGTGCAGCAGATGCAGCCGGAATTGAGCTCGGTCACTGTGATGCCGGCGTCCTTCATAAAGCTGCCGTCAATGCCGATTTCGCCGTATTCGTTTTCCAGCAGAATCACTTTTTCCTTGGCGATTTTGCCGCCCAGGAGCTTTTTAATCAGCGTGGTTTTGCCAGCGCCGAGAAAACCAGAAATAATGTTGACCTTTACCATAAATTTTTCTCTCCTTTGCGGTACAGAACATTTTCCATCTTTCTGCCGCATTTTTTATTATATCAGATATGTCAAGGGTTTTTATCCCTTTTTTGACTTTTACAGGACAATTTTATTAAAAGCTGCCCACGTTCATGCGGATTTTGACCGCCAGAATGCGGATCACGCTTTCCTCGATCCGCCGCATGGACAATTCTCCCTGGCTGATGGCGGTCTGAATTGCGCGGACGGCACGGCCCAGATCAGGCGGCAGCAGCAGGATGTCCGCGCCAGCTTTCAGCGCAGCCACACATTCCTGACCCGTTCTATAATTGGAGGTAATGGCGTTCATCCGCAGCGCGTCTGTCACCACAACGCCCTGATAGCCCAGTTCCCCGCGCAGCAAACCATTGATCACGCGATTGGAGGTGGAGGCGGGCATGTCATCCTCGATCAGGCGGAACAGCCCATGGGACACCAGGATCATTTCAATATCATTCTGAATACCTTCCCGGAAAGGAATCCATTCCGAAGAACGCATTTCCTCCGCTGTGCGCTTGATGGACAGCTTTTTCAGCGTCACGCCCTCAAAGGAGCCCCGGCCCGGAAAATGTGTGTAGCAGGGAACCACGCCGCCCTCCCGCAGCCCCTTCGACATAGCGGAAGCCAGACGGGACACAAGAGAAGGGTCCTCGCCGTAATACTGCATCCCGTCGATGTAATTGTCCAGGGCGGTATCGGCGGGCGGCGCAAAGCAAAGATTGATTCCCAGCGGCGCAAGATACCCGGCGATGTACTGCCCGGCGGCATACGCCTGGGCTTCATCGCCGCTTTTTCCGATTTCATTCGGAGAAGGAGCCAAATCGTATCCTAGCTTATTGGCGACCCGCGACACCAGTCCGCCTTCCTCGTCCACTGCGATGAACAAGGGATACATTCGGGCGGACGCCGCCTGACTGCGAAACTGTCCTGTCAGATTCCGCAGCTGCTGTTCCGACTCGATGTTCTGGCCGAACAGCATCACCCCGCCTACGGGGTATTGGGAAATAACGCTATCAGAGGATAACGCTGCTGTGCGTGTTTCCCCCGTCAGCGCTTCCGGCGCGACGATGAACAGCTGGCAGATTTTCTCCAGATCGCTCATGCGCCGCATCATCACCGTCGCCTGAAAAATCGGGTCCGGCGCGGTGTTTTCCCCGTCGTCATCGATCACGACATAGCTTTCTTCGCCCAAGCTGTTTGCGCAAAGGCTGAAAAGCAGACACATCGCCAGGGCCCATATCAAGTTTTTTCGCAAAAACGTATCCTCCCGATCGTCAGTGATCCCGCAAATTTTCATACAAAAATACCCCAAGCTGGTGATTGGCGGCCTTGCTTTCCTCAAAGCCGAAGGCCTGGAATACGTGGCACATGCCATCCCAGCGCACCAGATGGGCATCCACGCCATCCCGCAGCATCTTATTCTCCAATTGTTCCGAATCGCTCAGCAGGATTTCGCTGGTTCCGCAATGGATGAGCGTAGGCGGGAAGCCATGAAAATCGGCGTAGATGGGAGAAATCTCCGGCTTGCTTAGGCTCTCTGCGCCGCCCGCGAAAGCGATGGCGCTTTGCAGTAGCTCTTCCGCGTTCAGCGTGGCGTCCACGTCCTTGAGCCTTTGGTAGCTCTCCCCCGTCTGGGCCAAGTCCACCCAGGGAGAAAGCAGCGCCAGCGCGCCGGGCAGTTCCTGTCCTTCCTCCCGCAGACGCAGGGCCAAAGCCAAGGCCAGGTTTCCCCCGGCGCTCTCCCCCACCAGGCCGATCTTTTTTGCTTCAAAGCCCGCGCTGCGCAGAAACTGATAGACCTTGTACGCGTCATTCAGCTGTGCGGGATAAGGATGCTGCGGCGCCAGGCGGTAGGAAAACGTGACAGCCCGGATGCCCGCTTCTGCGCAGATGGGCGAAATCAGCGCCCGGCACTGCAATAGCCCGCCGGACACGTAAGCGCCGCCGTGCAGGTGCAGCAGCACCGCGTCCTCCACCGATACTTTAGCGGGCTTGATCCGCATGGCGGGCATGTCCAATCCGTTCATAGGCAAGGCAGAGGTACCGTCCACGCGGAATTTCGCGGCACGTTCCACGGGCATGTCTACCTTCATCAGCATCCCGTTGCTCACATTGCTGGCGAGCTTTTTGTGGGAACGGATGATTCCCAGCATCTCCTGGCTTCTGCGGCTTGGCACTTCCATCATCCTATCTGAACTGATTCTATTTGAGTATATTTGTTTCCTGCAATGTCTGCTGCACCGCGCCGAAATACTGCTCCACCTCGGCGTTGGTCAGCTTCATGTGCTTTTGCAGTAGCGCGACAATTTTGACCGGGCGCATCCGGGCGTAGTATTTCACCGCGTCCACGTTCTGCCGCCAGGCCTTCATGGTAAAGTGCGGCCAGCGCTCCAGGTGGCGCGGCAGGAGCGCTTCAATCGTTTCCTCCCAGGGCTGGAAATGCGCTTTGACATAAGGCCATTGGAAGGAAAGCTCCAATACCTCCGCAAACCGCGTCAGGAATTTCGCCTTCATCTCCGGCACGTTCAGCAGCGCGGCCAAAGGCTCATGGCGGAAGCCCTGGATTTTATCGTTGACCTTTTTGATGTAGTAATTCATCGGCCCGGACTCCATGGACAGGAAGCCCGCCTCCACGTCAAACAGCAGATACTTCCATTTCCCACCTGGCACGCGATACACCCGCACGTTGGTAAAGTCGTTGTTGCCAATGATGATTTCAAAGGCGGCATGGGTGAACAGGCTGTCGATGTCCAGATTGTCCAGCACGTACTGCAAATTTTCCGGGTCGTTCAGATCCTTCTTTTTGCAGAAATCGCACAAGGCCAGCCAGTCCTCGTTGCTGCCGTTGTTGACGAACTCGTCGCGCCCGGTACGGGCCAGGATATCAATGTTGTCGATGTCGTCCTCGTCCGTCACGCCCTCCCACTGGGCGACGAAGTGTTTGTTGATCTTTTCCCGCAGGTTGTAATGCCCCCAGTATTCGCCGTTGATATAGACCTCGATGGCCAGCGCGTCCTGATAGATGATGTTCAAGGGTTCGGCCAGGGAGGATATTACCGGGTCGCGCAGGCGGGTGGAAAAGGCGTCGGAGTTTGCGGAGCGCAGCAGCAGGGATTTGTAGCTGTCATAGTCCCGGTGCGGGAAGGGGTTAAAATAAAAGCGGTCTGGGCCATAGGCTTTCCGGGCGAACACGGCGATGGACTTCTGGGCGTTCTGCCGGGCGGAATGGCCCGCTGTGGTGAAGGTGCCCAGCTGGTTGATTTCGCATTCCCCGTTCAGGTTGAAATACTCCACGTTCATGGGGTATTCCCAGTCGTGCTCATAGTTGGGATAATTGGCGTTATTTCCTTTTACCAATAAACCCGTCTTTTTGTCGAACAGATATTTGTCGTCGCTGATCAGTGAAATCACCGGAACCGGCTCATCCAACCCGATAAAATAAGATGCTGAAACTGTTTCTGACGGCACCTGGTTTTCCCCGAACGCCCGCACGCGCAGCACTGTGGTTTTAGTGACAGATAACCCGTCCGCCGGAAAGACCTTGGATTTTTCTGTGGGGGTAGAGCCGTCCAATGTATACCGCAGTTCGCCATCCGCCTGAGCGCCGACCGTCACAGCGCTGTCATAGAATCCGCCCGGCGTTAGGATTTCCGGCAGAGCAGCGCGGGAAACGCAGCCCGTTTTCGGATTCATCTTGCCCGGCGTGGCTTCGCTGAAATACAGGTATTCGGTGCCGCTCTCCGGAAGGCCCCAGGATACGTTGCCATACTGTGCGGGAATAGACAGGGATGTGATCAGCGTTTCCCCGTCCTGACCGGTCAGACAGAGATCGTCGCCCGAAGCGGAGATTTTAAAGTTGGCGTAATAGGTGCCGTTTTTTCCCGGACTTAATTCCTCACCCGTGCAGTACACCAGAATATACCCGTCCGCCTTGATGGTGGTATTCTTCGGGAACGCCCATTTGGTGGGCTTCTTTTTGCTGTCGGACAGGTAACACCCGCTTAGATCAACGCTCTTTTTCCCGGTATTGTGCAGCTCCACCCAATCGTAGGCTTCGCCGTTGATATACACACCGTTGGACGCCATCACTTCACTGATTTCAATTTCAGCCAGCGCAGGCGCAGTGCAGAGCAACAGGAAAAAGATGCAAAGCAATAATCTTTTCAATGGATTGTTTTTCCTCCAACGAATGAATCTCTTTTCTAATCTTTATAAAAAAGAAGCGTAGGGATTCTGCTTCTTTTTCTTCTTGTCGGGGTCGATAAATTCAACCTCCATCCGGTCAAACGGAATGTCTTCCACAAAGTGCTCCTTTAAAAAACGCGCTTGTGAGAATTGCTCCCAGTCCCGTTCATGCCGGGGCAGCACCATGGGGCGGCTCACATCCAGCTGATGACAGGCTTTTTCCAGTGCGTCAATCCAATCTTCATGTGTACACTCTACCGTTGTATCCCGTTCAATGCGGGTTTTGTGCATCAGGCGCACCCAGATTCCGGCTGCCATAAGCCTTCAACTCCCGTTTTCATAATCAAAGGTATTATCGCATAGATTGATCCGGATTGCAAGCCCGGAGCGATGTTCGGCACAAAACTTTACAAGCAAAAACCCGGCAGGAAAAGATTCCTGCCGGGGTGAGCTTCTGAGCGTAAGAAGCCGTATATTATGATGCCAGCCGTGCTCACATATGTGGCCCGGCTGGACGGAATCAGCCTGCGGCTGAATTCCTCATCGTTTGGATTATTCCACCATGCGCACCACGGCGCCAGCGCCGACGGTGTGGCCGCCTTCGCGGATAGCGAAGCGCAGACCGGCTTCAATGGCGATGGGGGTGATCAGTTCAACTTCCATTTCCACGTTGTCGCCGGGCATAACCATTTCAACGCCCTCGGGCAGCTTGATGGAGCCGGTCACGTCGGTGGTGCGGAAGAAGAACTGGGGACGATAGCCGTTGAAGAAGGGGGTATGACGGCCGCCCTCTTCCTTCTTCAGCACGTACACCTGGCCAAAGAAGTGGGTGTGG
>ONRC01000002.1 GCA_900320085.1 uncultured Eubacteriales bacterium | reverse complement strand
GGTGAATAGAGAATGAATCGATTCGATCTTCCGGCCATCGGAGCCCGCATCCGGGCATTGCGAAAGAAGATGGGCTACAACCAAACCGAGCTTGGGGAAATCATGGACAAATCCCTGCGGACCATCCAGAAGTATGAGACAGGAGAAATCGAAATCCCCCTGTCCGTCATCAGCCAGCTGGCGGATGTTTTAGGCACGACAAACAGCTACATCCTTGGCTTTGACGGAGAACCGCCGACTGTTCACAGCATGGCGGACATTATGAACTATCTGTTCAACATGGAGCAAGTGAGCGGCCTGGAGTTCACCGTGGACGTGAAGCGTCCCCCACGCAATAAGGAGTGGTCCTGTGCGCTGACTTTCAACGGCAAATCGAAGGAAGCGCAGTTCAACGCGGATATGTGCCTGTTCCTGGAGGAATGGGAATCCCGGCGGGATGATGTTCGCTCCTACGGCCTCTCTCAATCGGAGTATCGGAAGTGGAAGGAAAAGACGCTGGATTACTATGCTTCCACGCTCGTTGACTGCATAGAACCGCAAGACCTGCCCACGGCGGAACGAATCCAAAAGCGGAAGGAATACCTGAACCGGTTGGTGGAAGAACAGCAACAATAACTGTGTACATACAAGAAAAATCATCAAATATAAAATATGGTTTATATTTAAATAAATTTTGACAAGCAAAATGTGATTTTTTTAGCGAAAATGCTTGGTCAAAAGCTGTTGTTTGTGTTAGAATATGAAGGAACACAGGCCCTCGCCGTATGGCAGACCCGTCTGATTCTTTCCCCCTGGACGGAGCCCGACGCCCTGCGGGTAGAACTGAACGGCCTGAACCTGGACAGCGTATGGGAAAACATTGTAGCGGAGCTGGCGGGCGTACAGGTGCAGCAGGGCAGCACCCTGGATGAACAGATTGCCAGAGCCAAACAGCGGGAAAAGCTGCAAAAGGAAATTGCCAAGCTGGAAAAGATGGCGTGGGCGGAGAAACAGCCGAGGCGGAAGTTTGAACTGATGCAGAGAATAAGCGATATAAAGGAGAACTCAAAATGAGATCAAAGGAACATGCATTTTACTATGGATATATAATTGTGTTGTGCTTATGTTTTCTATACAAGATTTGTTGTATATTTAGGAATTTTGAATTTGAATTATGGAATCAAATCATAGTAGCTGCTACTGTGTCAACCTGTTTTTTCTGCATTTCTGATATTTTTGAACAAATAAAGGACATCAAACAGTATAAGAGCATTCAGCTAATAGCACTAGAAGAAAAAACCATTAGTTTGGCAGAAGAAATACTTAATCACTTGGGAAATATGCTAATTAATGAAGGTATAGACACCAGTGAAAACGAATCGGATGACCTAAGAAGCAAGCTAAAAGAATCTCTATTTCGAGATAACAATAATAATTCTTCGCAAGACAAAAGGAGTTTTATTTTTGATATTATTGGATTCGTTGTTTTTCTTTGCATTTTAATATTTCGTGGAATATATTCTTTTTTACTACCATGGCAAGATTTGTTGACACTATTTGCTTTTATTGTTATTCTTTCATGTGCAGCATACAAAGAACATCGTCTGTGCAAAATAAATGAATATATTGTGAAAAAGGCATCTTTTATTAATCATTTAGATATCGCTACCAGAATGATTGACATCTATGAATACAAGAAGGGAAAAAAAGATAATGGACAGGTTAAAAATGAAAACTCCTAATTTGGCGGATGAAAACTATAAAAAGCTGGCGGCTTTGTTTCCGAACGCGGTGACGGAGACGATTGACCCGGAGACGGGCGAGGTGGTGCGGGCGATTGACAAAGACGTGCTGATGCAGGAGATTTCCGCGCGGGTGGTGGAAGGCCGGGATGAGCGGTATCAATTCACCTGGCCGGACAAGAAGAAGGCGATGCTGGCGGCAAACGCGCCCATCGCGGCGACGCTGCGGCCTGTGCGGGCGGAGAGCGTGGGCAAGGACGGCACGCCCGGCGGGTGGGACAGCGAAAACCTGTACATCGAGGGCGACAACCTGGACGTGCTGAAACTGCTGCAGGAAACGTATCTGGGAAAAGTGAAGATGATTTACATTGACCCACCATACAACACGGGCAATGATTTTGTGTATGAAGATGATTTTGCAGAGGATGCTGAAAGCTATCTGGAACGCAGCGGTCAATTTGACGATCAAGGCAACCGCCTGGAGCAGAATACGGAAAGCAATGGGCGGTTTCATACGGATTGGTTGAATATGATTTATCCACGGATAAAATTAGCAAAAAATTTATTGTCTGACGATGGACTTATTTTTATCAGTATTGATGACAACGAATGTGAAAATTTAATGAAAGTATGCTGTGAAGTATTTGGAGAAGTAAATCGCTTGGCTGATGTTATTTGGCAACACAGTGTACAGTCAAATGGGTATGGTGGAAAATTTGTTTCGCAACACAATCATATACTTGTATTTTCAAAAAGCGCTTCATATAATTTACAGAATCTTCCACGAACAGATGAAGATAACAAACTATATAAGAATCCTGATAATGATCCACGTGGCCCTTGGAGAAGCGGCTACTGTGTTAATGGATTATTCAGACCAAATTTGCGCTATGAAATAAATACTCCCTCTGGAAATAAAATTATGCCACCAGATAAAGGTTGGCGTTGGAGCAAAGAAACCCTATTAGGGAAAATAGCTTCTGGTGAAATTATATTTAACGATGATGAAACCGGAATTATCCACAAATTGTTTTTAAACGATCTTGAAGGAAAAGTTCCTACCGACTTTTGGAGTGCAGAAGAAGCAGGTAATACAAGACAAGCAACAAATGAAGTTAAAACACTATTTAATGGGAAAACTGTATTTGATACACCAAAACCAGTGAAGTTGATAAAAAGGATCCTTGACATAACAACAAAGCCTGATGATGTTATCCTTGATTTCTTTTCTGGTTCTGCAACTACTGCCCATGCCGTTATGCAACTCAATGCAGAAGATGGCGGTCATCGCAAATTCATCATGGTACAGTTGCCCGAACTCACTGATGAAAAGAGCGAAGCCTATAAGGCAGGCTACAAAAACATCTGTGAAATCGGTAAAGAACGTATCCGTCGGGCAGGTCGGAAAATCAAAGACGAAGCGGGCATGACCGCTCAGGATTTGGACATCGGTTTCCGCGTCCTCCGCCTGGACAGCAGCAACATGCAGGATGTGTACTATAACCCTGCCGCCATGACCCAGTCCCTGCTGGATACGACCACCGACAACATCAAGCCCGACCGCTCCCCGGAGGATCTGCTCTTCCAGGTGATGCTGGATTTGGGCGTGGAGCTTTCCAGCCCCATCCGGGAAACCACCATCGACGGCAAAAAGGTGTACGCCGTGGCGGGCACCTACCTGCTGGCCTGCTTCGATCCCGGCGTCACCACCGAAACCGTCACGGCTATCGCCAAACAACGCCCCTACTACGCCGTGTTCCGCGATAGCTCCATGGCCAACGATAGCGTCGCCACCAACTTTGACCAGATTTTTGAAACCTATTCGCCGCAGACTGTGAGGAGGGTGCTGTGATGCTACAAAATAGAAAGTGTTTCTTTTGTGAGGCTGATTCTGAAGTACAGTTAATGGATGCGATAAAGAATACATACTTTGTCAAGTGTCCTGTCTGTGGGCGATACGAAGCGACAAGCAAGTTCATAGATTCCAGTCCCAAAGATATGGTAGCTGCATATCTTTATCATCATGAAAAAGAAAAACGTGAAAACAGTGATTTGTTTTTCTATTTTCTTGGTGAAAAAGGCGATTTCAATGAAAAACTTCATAATATGAATTTACCTATGCGTACTGTTTCCACAAGTGAAATTAAGTCATTTTTTCCCACCAAGTTTTCTGATAAGGTAGATATGAGTCTTCTTGCCATTGCAAAGAAAAGCGATTATTTTGGGAATATCATAAATATCACGGATGAAGAGATAAAAAGCTTACTCTTTATACGCAGATTTGATGAAAAAGGCGATTCATTACCCCAGGATCAAATTAGTTTACAGTATAAAAGTATACTCAGATATTTTGAAAACCAAGGATATATACATGGGCGTGCAAATACAGGATCAACAAAAATCCAGCTTACAGCAGAAGGATGGAAACAGATTGAGCAACTGCAATTAGCTGATACACAGAATAAGGATGTCTTTGTTTCAATGTCCTTCTCCGATGAATTAATGCCAATACGCGAAGCAATAAGGAAAGGAATTATAGAAGCTCAGTTTTCGCCTGAATTTATGGATGAGATCATACATAATAAACAAATTGTTCCTGAAATGTTTCGACTAATTCGAGAATGTCGTTTCTTGATCATGGATATTTCCGAACCAAATTATGGAGCATATTATGAGGCTGGATATGCGTTGGGCCTCGGAAAAGAAGTAATTATCACCTGTAGCGAGAAAGCGTTCTACAGAGAGTTTAAAACAGAAGAAGAAAAGAAATATGCAAAGTATCTCAAACCTCATTTTGATATACTACAGAAGCAAATCCTTCTATGGAAAGATTATGAGGACCTAACTCTTAAGCTTTCAAAATGGATTAAGGCATTAATATAATGACCATCCATGTGGGGGTAAATACAAAATGATGACTGCAATTGAGCGCGGGCAATTTGTAGCCCTTTTCAATCGTGGAGGATATGTTTTAGACTTTTCCACAACTGGTTTTGACACGTTTACATTGCAGAGTGTAGGCGTTGCAGTGTGTTCCAAATATGGATTATCAAAAGGAAGATCGTTGATGGCTTTTCTTGAAGAAGCGAGCGAGGATGATAGAGTAAAGCTTCTTTCCGACTTGTTCGAATACTATGAGATGACATATCAAACAGAGTATGATAAAGATGCAGAAGATAATGGTGCTTTCTCGCCTGTTTTTGATTCAAAGTATTGTAATCTTTATAAAAAGTGCAAAGAGATTATTAATCGAGAAAAGAACAAGACAATGCCTCTCGTGGATGCCGCAAATGAAGTAAAGCAACAGTTTTCAAGCGATTACTTATCGAGTCAAATTGATCTAATGCTGGATATGCAGGAAAAGAATCCAACGGAAGCAATAGGAAAAGCCAAAGAATTAATTGAAAGCTGCTGTAAAACAATACTTGAATCATCTGGCATTCAATATGACAAGAATTGGGATTTGAATAAACTCTCAGGACAGACGATGCTTCAACTGGGTTTGATGCCGGACAATATCAAAGGAACGAATAGTGTTGATATCATTGCAAAAGCGCTTCTTGGGAATCTACAACAAGTTGCATTACGAATGGCCGAGTTGAGGAATCCTTATGGAAGCGGGCATGGAAAAAGCGCCTCATTCAAAAGCTTGCCTGTTAGATATGCCAGGCTTGCAGTTGGATCAAGTATTACTCTTGTTAGATTCTTATGGGATACATATTCTGAAAAGAGCAAATGATTCCTTAAAACATAATAAGCATAAAAGTAAGAGAATGAGCAGGGAGAATATGAGATGAAATTCCGCTTCAAAATCCAACAGTATCAAACGGACGCAGTGGAAAGCGTCGTGCGGGTGTTCGCGGGGCAGCCCTATGCCCGCGAAAACAGTTATCGGCGGGATGTGGGCGTGGCGCCTGCTGTTCAGGCCAGTTTTGCGCCGCAGCAAATGTCGCTGCTGCCTAATCCGCAGACGAGCGTGTTTGACGAGCCGGACGATACGGGTTTTCTGAATGAAAACCTGATGCTGACGGATGCGCAACTGTTGGAGAATATCCGCGCCATTCAGCAGGAAAACAATATCAGGCTGTCCGACGGGCTGGTGAAGGCGCAGGGGCGGTGCAGTCTGGACGTGGAGATGGAAACGGGCACGGGCAAAACCTACGTATACATCAAAACCATGTTTGAGCTGAACAAGCGGTATGGATGGAGCAAATTCATCGTGGTGGTGCCCTCCATCGCCATCCGCGAGGGCGTGAAGAAATCCTTTGAAATCACCCAGGATCATTTCATGGAGCTGTATGGTAAGAAGGCCCGGTTCTTCATCTATTCCAGCAGCAACCTGAACCAACTGGACAGTTTTTCTTCCGACAGCGGCATCAATGTCATGATTATCAATACCCAGGCGTTCGCCGCCTCCATGAACGAGGACAAGAACGTAGAGGGCCGCAAGGGGGACGCCGCCGCGCGCATCATCTTCTCCAAGCGGGATGAGTTCGGCAGCCGCCGTCCCATTGACGTGATCGCCGCCAACCGGCCGATCATCATCATGGACGAGCCGCAGAAGATGGGCGGCGAAGTGACCCAGAAAACGCTGGCAAAGTTTCATCCGCTGTTCGTGCTGAATTACTCCGCTACCCATGTGAAACAGCATAACCTGGTGTATGTGCTGGACGCGCTGGACGCCTATAACAAGCGGCTGGTCAAGCGCATTGAGGTCAAGGGCTTTGAAGTGAAGAATTTCAAGGGAACGAACAGTTATCTGTATCTGGAATCCATCGTGCTGTCTCCCAACAAACCGCCCATGGCGCGGCTGGAATTGGAGGTGCAGCACAAGACCCAGCCGATCAAGCGGGAAACCCATAAGCTCGGCGTGGGCGACAATCTGTTCTTTGTGTCGAATGAGATGGAGCAATACAAGGACGGCTACACCATCGCCCAAATCGACCCCATCGCGGCAACCGTCACGTTCCTGAACGGCGATGTGATCCACAAGGGCGACGTGGTGGGCGACGTTTCGGAAGCCCATATGCGCCGGGTGCAGATTCGGGAAACCATTATCTCCCATCTGCAAAAGGAAGCTGAGCTGTTCAGCCAGGGAATCAAAACGCTGTCCCTGTTCTTTATTGATGAAGTGGCGAAATACCGCCAATACGATGAAGACGGCAACGAAGCCCTGGGCGAATATGGCCGGGTGTTTGAAGAAGAATATGAAAGCGTGCTGAAAGACTACCGCACGTTCCTGGACGCGGATTATCTGGCTTATCTGGACAGCATCACCGCCCACGAAACCCACCGCGGGTATTTCAGCATCGACAAGAAGACAGGCCGCGCCGTGGACTCCACCCTAAAACGGGGCAGCGAGTTCAGCGATGATATTTCGGCTTACGATCTGATTCTGAAAAACAAGGAACGGCTGCTCAGCTTTGAGGAGCCGACACGGTTCATTTTCTCGCACTCCGCCCTGCGGGAAGGCTGGGACAACCCGAACGTGTTCCAGATTTGCACGCTCAAACACGGCGGCGACAGCACCACGCAGAAGCGGCAGGAAGTGGGACGCGGGCTGCGCCTGTGCGTCAACCAGGCGGGCGACCGCATGGATGCGGAAACCGTGGGCGAGCAGCGGGTGCAGGAACTGAACACACTGACCGTAATTGCCAGCGAAGGATATGCTTCCTTTGTGAAGGATTTGCAGGATCAGACCAGGGCTGTGCTGTATGACCGGCCCCGGAAGGCTTCGATTGAATACTTTGAAGGGAAGAATGTCGTTCTGGCCGACGGTACGCGGGCGAAGATCAGCCGCACCCAGGCGGTGCAGATCTATCAATATCTGCTGCTTAATGGCTATATCGACGAGAACGAAAACGTTACGCAGGAATACCGGGATGACGCCCGCATGAATACACTGCGGCCTGTGTCCGCCGCGTTGCAGCCGATGCGGGACAGCGTTCATAAACTGGTGCAGGCCATCTTCGATGACAGCGTGCTGGCTGACATGTTTGAGGACGGCAACCGCACGCCCGCGCCGGAGAACCCGCTGAATGAACGGTTCTATAAGGAAGCGTTTCAAACGCTGTGGAATACGATCAATCACAAATATGCCTATACGGTGGACTTCGATTCCGATGAATTGATTCGGAAGGCAATTGATGAGATTGACAAGCACCTGGATGTGAGCCAGCTTCAATATACGGTATCTGTCGCCAGCCAGCGGAAAACCATTGACGCGGACATGATGCGAGGTGGCGATAGCTTTGAAGCGGTTAAGACGAAAACCAATACGCTGAGGCACACGGAGGTCAGCCAAATCAAATATGATTTGGTTGGAAAAATCGCCGACGGAACCGTGCTGACCCGAAGGACTGCCGCTGCAATCCTGAAAGGCATCAAACCCAATACTTTTGCCAAGTTCCAGAACAACCCAGAGGAATTTATTACCAAAGTAATCCGCCTGATCAGGGAACAGAAAGCGACCATCATCGTGGATCATATTACCTATGACACGATTGAGGGAATCTACGACAGCAGCATCTTCACAGCAGAGAAGCATGGGAAAACCTTTGCCCAGGCATTCCATGCCACAAAAGCGATTCAGGAATATGTGTTTACCGACGGCACCGCGGAGGACAGCGTGGAACGCAGATTTGTGAAAGCGCTTGATGGTTCGCAGGATGTGAACATCTATGCCAAGCTGCCCAAGGGGTTTGCTATTCCCACGCCGGTGGGACACTATTCACCGGACTGGGCTATCGTGTTCCACGAAGGGCATATCAAGCATATTTACTTCGTGGCGGAAACGAAAGGTTCAATGCAGACAATGGATTTGCGCCACATTGAAAAAGCGAAAATTGATTGCGCGGAAAAGCTGTTTTGTAAGCTGTCAAATGGGCTGGTGAAGTTCAGCGGGGTGAAGAACTATCAGGATTTGATGGATAAGGTGATGAAATAAAGTCAAAAAAGCCGTCAGGCGCATACGCTATCCCAACGGCTTGACAGATACACTACCAACTGCTATGCTTTATGCGTAAACAATTTCCTGGAAGATGATCTCCTCCGCCTGGGCTTTGCAGGCGTTCATGATGCCGACCCATTTCATCGGATCAGCAGCCTTGAGCGCTTCGGTAGCTCCCGCTGCCTTGGCTAAGGCAGGGACGATGGTTTCCAGCCTGGTTTGCGCGGCATCCTCGACCTCGGCCAGATGCTCAAAGAGCGTGCCGTCTTGGACCATGACGCTGAACAAAATTAGGCGGTGTTCCTGTAGGTATTTCCGCCGCATCCGGCCATATTTCCCAATGGGACGGCTGGTATCGCAGCCAACTACGATGTTGGGGAGCAGGTAACCGTTCTCTTCGTGATAGGTGATATTCATCTTCTGTTCCTCCTTCAATTGCTGATCTTCCTGTAAATGCTTGATTTTCCTTGGGTTCAGCACTACGGCCTGTCGGCTTATTGTTGAAGTTCTCTCAGAAGGTTCTTTATCACCATTCACCCGTGGACTGTTTTCAGCGAAGGCCGGGCGGCAGCCCCGGATGGTGTCAGGCGCGGAATCAAGACAGAAAGTGTGATCAAGTCAATTCGCGCCTGACGAATGAGGTGCTACTCCCGGCCGCATGTTCACATATTATCGGGTGAGTTCACCTCATCCGAGCCGCGCGAAATTGCTTGATTTCCCTCTCCAGCTCTTGGTTCCGCGCGGCCCACCTTCCCCTGCGAGGGGAAGGCTTTTGGAGTCACCTTTCATTAGTCTGTGGATCATTCATCCGGAAAACGATTTGCATATCAATTCCGCAATCGGCCCAAGCGCGTCCCCGGGCTTGAAGGGTATCCACCGAATTCGCTCATCCCGCTTGAACCAGGTCAGCTGCCGCTTAGCGTAGTGCCGGGTGCGGAGCTTGATTAGGGACACAGCTTCCTCCAAGGACGCTTTCCCGTCCAGCACGGGCAGCAGTTCTTTGTACTCCAGGCCCTGCATGGACTGGGCGTCGGCAGGTACGCCGCTGTCCTTTAACCGTTTCACCTCGTCCAGCAGCCCGTCCCGCATCATCTGATCCACCCGCTGATCGACCCGGCTGTACAGTATCTCCCTTGGCATGTCCAGCGCGTAGAGCTGGAAATCATAAGGCGCATCCTCCGGCCCCGGCATCCTCTGGGCGGAGAGCGGCGTACCCGTCAGGTCGTACACCTCCAGCGCCCGCACCACCCGGCGGATGTCGTTGGGGTGCAGCCGTGCCGCCGACGCGGGGTCAACCCGCTCCAAAATCCGGTGCAGCGCTTCGGCTCCCTGGGTGTCGGCGATTTCATGGTAATGCTTCCGGATACCTTCATCCCCGCCCACCGCGCCGTAATCCATCGGCAGGGACAGCGATTGCAGATACATCCCCGTGCCGCCCACCAGGATGGGCACATTCACCCGGTCAATCACTTCTCTGGCTTTTTCCGCGTACTGGGATACCGAAAAGCTCTCCGTCGGCGCCAGGAAGCTGTGCAGGTGATGGGGAACCACTGCTTGTTCTTCCTTTGTTGGCTTGGCGGTGCCGATGTCCATCCCCTTATAAATCTGCATGGAATCCATGCACAGGATGTCCCCGCCCAGCCGCTTGCCCACCAGCAGCGACAGCGCGGTTTTTCCGCTGGCCGTGGGGCCGACGATGCCGATCACGCGCTTTTTCATGGGGCCGCCTTTCGTTCTTCCGCCTGCTTCATGGCCCGGCGCATCAGCCACAGCGCGAACATGGCCCCGCAGCCTTCACCCGCCACCAAGGCCCAGGCCAGGCCGGTTTCGCCAAACAGCCTGTCCAGCAGGAACATGAAGGGGATATAGAACAAGATCTCCCGCACGAAGGCGTGAAGCATGGTGGCCTTGCCGTTGCCCATGGCCTGCATGGAGAAGGAGGTGTGGTAGTTGAGGAACTGGAAGGGGGAGGCCAGACACCGGATGCTCAGGAACAGCGTGGCGTAGGACACGGTGCGCAGGGCGTTTTCCGCGTCGCCCCGGGAGGTGCTCATAAACAAACGCGTCACGTCCCCGGCGAAGAGCTCAAACAGCGCGATGGAAACGAAGGAGACGATCAGCCCCCACAGCCGCGCGGTGTTCACGGTCTTTTTCATGCGGCCGATATTGCCGGCGGAATAGTTGTAGGCGATGATGGGCATGGCCCCCTGGCAGATGCCGATGTTGACGGCGTTGGGCACCCGCTCCACCTTCATCACGATACCCATGCCCGCCAGCGCCAGATCGCTGTGGGCCGAGGCCAGCATGTTCACGCACACGTTCGCCAGGTCGAACAGCCCCGTCAGAATGGCGGAGGGCACGCCCACGGCGAATACCTTTTTCACGCTGTCCCTTTTGATCTTCCGCGCTTGATTCAGACTCAGGCTGAGGGAGGCGGTACGGGTCGCCTTCTGATAAGCAAGCAGCAGAAACCCGCAGGAAACGATATTGGACAGCAGCGTCGCCAGCGCCGCGCCCACGACCTCGCTGCCCCGGGGCAGCAGCACGAACATGAACAGGGGGTCCAGCGCCATGTTCAGCACACCGCCCAGGCTCAGCCCCATGCTGGCCTTGCCGGAATAGCCCGCGTTGCGAAGCAGGTGCGCCAGCGTCATGCTCACCATGCTGAACCCGCCACCCAGCACGATCACGAGGAAGGTGTACTGCCGGGCATATTCGATCGTCTGCTCCGACGCGCCCAGGAACCGCAGCAGCGGATTCATGAATAGGCCGATCAGCAGGGAATAGCTCAGCACCACGGCGATGGCCCCGTACACGCTGAAGGCGCTGACCCGCCGGGCTTCCTCCTCCTGGCTCACGCCCATCAGCCGGGCGGTCAGGCTGCCGCCGCCCACGCCGAAGAGATTGGAAAGCGACGTCAGCATGATCACCAGCGTCAGCGTCAGCGAAATCGCTGCCACCATGAAGGAGTTGCCCGTCTGGCCGATAAAGAAGGCGTCCACCATGTTGTAGATCAAGGTGATCAACTGGCTGATGATGGTCGGCACCGCCATGGACAGAAGGGCTTTGGGCACCGGCATGGTTTCAAACATTTCTTTTTTGTTCACTGCCGCCTTTGGCATCGCAAGCATCCCTGCTTTCTGTATCAATCAGATCAATTATACCATTCCCGGGCCAAATGTTCAATCATGAAATCCGCTTTCGTTTTTCCGCTGAAAACATGGACAAACGGCAGGAAAAATGCTATACTGTAACTTGGCTTTGTATGGATTCTTATTGGGAGGGAACGACCTTTGAACGACCTGGAAAACAGGAAGCTGGAAGAACTGCTGGAAACGGTTCAGCGCCCCGCGCGCTATACCGGCGGGGAAATGAACGCCGTGTGCAAGGATTGGAACAGCGTGCGCTGCACCTTTGGCTTCTGCTTTGCCGACACCTATGAAATCGGCATGAGCCACCTTGGCATGAAAATATTGTATTATCTCATCAATCAGCGGGAGGACGCCCTTTGCGAGCGCCTGTTCATGCCCGACGCCGACATGGCGGACAAGATGCGGGAAACCGGGGTGCCCCTCTTTTCCCTGGAAAGCCGGGCGGCGCTGAACGAATTTGATATCATCGGCTTCACCCTGCAATACGAAATGAGCTATACCAACATCCTGGAGATGCTGGACCTGGGCCGGGTGCCCATCCGCCGGGAGGACCGCGCCGAAAAAGACACCATCGTGGTGGCGGGCGGCCCCTGCGCCTTTAACCCCGAACCCCTGGCCCCCTTCATCGACGCCTTTATGATCGGTGACGGCGAGGACGTGATGCACGAATTGATCGACGTGATCCGGGACGGGCGGGAGGCGGGCCTTCCGCGCATGGATATCCTGCGGAACCTGGCGAAGCTGGAAGGAGTGTACGTTCCGGCGTTTTATGACGTAGCCTACAACGAGGACGGCACGCTCAAATCCTTTGCGCCCAACGACCCCGCCGCCCCCGCCAAGGTGAAAAAGCGGGTGGTGAAGGATCTGACCAACGCGGTCTATCCTGAATCCATCCCCGTGCCCTACACCGAAATCGTCCACGACCGGATGGTGCTGGAAATCATGCGGGGCTGCACCCGGGGCTGCCGCTTCTGCCAGGCGGGCATGCTGTACCGCCCGGTGCGGGAGCGCAGCATGGAGCGTTTGTTGGAGTTGGCGGATAAATTACAGCAGTCCACAGGCTATGAGGAAATGAGCCTCTCCTCCCTCTCCAGCGGCGACTATCCCTGTCTGCCCCAGTTGATTCAGGCATTGATGGACAGGTATAAGGACAAGCGCGTCAGCGTGTCCCTGCCCAGCATGCGCATCGACAACATCGTGAAGCAATCCCTGGAAGAAACCCAGCAGGTGAAAAAATCCGGCCTGACCCTGGCCCCCGAAGCGGGCACCCAGCGCCTGCGCGACGTGATCAACAAGGGCGTGACGGAGGAGGATTTGATCCGCTCCGTCACCGACGCCTTTGAATGTGGCTGGAGCACGGTGAAGCTGTACTTCATGATGGGCCTGCCCACCGAGACGGACGAAGACCTGCGCGGCATCGGCGACCTGGCGAAGAAGGTGGTGGACGCCTTCTACCGTGTGCCCAAGGAGCAGCGGGCCAAGAGCGGCGTGCGCGTGACGGCCTCAGCCAGCGTGTTCGTGCCCAAGCCCTTCACCCCCTTCCAGTGGGCCGCCCAGGATACCATCGACACCGTGCACGAAAAGCAGGCGGCCCTGCGGCAGTATTTAAAGCTCAAGAACGTGCATTTCAACTGGCACGAAAGCGAGCTGAGCATGCTGGAAGCCTGCATCTCCCGGGGCGATCGGCGCATCGGCGAGGTGATTTACGCCGCCTGGAAGCGGGGCTGCCGCCTGGACAGCTGGAACGAACATTTCAAGTTTGACCAGTGGCTGGGCGCGTTCCAGGACTGCGGCCTTGACCCCGCCTTCTACGCCCACCGGGAACGCCCCTATGACGAGCTTTTGCCCTGGGAATTCATTGACGCGGGCGTGAGCATGGCTTATTTAAAGCGCGAAAACGAAAAAGCCAAGCAGACCCAAACCACCCCCGACTGCCGCCACGGCTGCAACGGCTGCGGCCTGAACACCTGGGGCGTGTGCGACTGGGTGAAGAACCCGCCGCTCAAGGGAAAAGCACAGACCGCCGCGCCGCTTGCTGATTAAGAGTACAGAGTACAGTGTGCAGAGTACAGATTGATTTCTCAACCAATCAGCGGTTTTGTTTCTTGGTTACACTATATGATCTGTACTCTGCACTCTCTTTTCAAACAACCGAAAGGCAATGGATTATGAAGTTGATTGTTGTTTTTGAAAAAACTCCCCGCCTGCGCCACATCGGGCATCTGGACCTGATGCGGGCCATGCAGCGGGCTTTGCGCCGGAGCGGACTGCCGCTGCGGTATTCCCAGGGGTTCAATCCCCATATCCTGTTGACCTTCGCCGCGCCTCTGTCCGTGGGGATGCCGGGACGCAGGGAAATCATGGAGGTGCCCATCGAGGGGGAAATGACGGCTCAGGCGTTTCTGGACAGGCTGCGGCCCGCCCTGCCGCCGGAGCTGCCCTGTATTTCCGCCCGGGCGGTGGACGACCGCCACCCCGCCCCCATGGCCCAGTTGGCCGCCGCCATGTACGAAGCGAAGCTGGACGAGGCGCCGGAGGGACTGGCGGAAGCGATTCCCGCGTTTCTGGCGCAAACCGAAATCCCCGCCATCCGCAAGACCAAAACCGGCATGAAGCCCTGCGACATCCGGCCTATGATCTACGATCTTGCTCTGGCCGGCGATACCCTGCGCATGACCCTGGCCCTTTGCGAAAAGGCCACCTGCAAGCCCGAACTGCTGCTCTCCACCCTGTTTGAATTCGCCAAGCTGGAGCGCCCCCACATGATCGTTACCCGCACCCAAATGCTGGGCGAAAAGGACGGCGTGTTCTATCCGCTGGAGGAAATGTAAAAACAGAGTGCAGAGTTCAGAGTACAGAGTTCAGATTTTTATACTCTATAAAATTGGAATGAACGATATGGTCTGTGCTCTGAACGCATTTTGTGGGGTGGACTATGAGTAAAACGATCTTGATTCGGCATGAAAAAGGCCAGCGTGAATTCGCCCTGATGGACGGGAAGCGGCTGCTGCATTTTGGGCGGGACGAGGGCGGCAGCATCGCGGCGGAGCAGATCTATCTGGGCCGGGTGGACCGCATCGTCAAGGGCATGGAGGCGGCGTTCGTCAGGCTGGGCGGGGATGTGATCGGTTTCCTGCCCTTCAGCGAATGCAGGGAAAAGCCGCGCTCGGGCAACAAGATCCTCGTGCAGGTGAAAAAGCCGCCCGTGGGAGAAAAGGCCGCGTACCTGACGGAGGACATTGCCCTGGCCGGGCGGTTCGTTCTGCTGACGCCCTTCACCCGCCGGTTCGCGGTGTCCAAGAAAATTGAGGACGAGGAAACGCGAAGCCGCCTAAGTGACTTGGCTGCCCGCGTCGCGCCGGAGGGCATGGGCTTGGTGATGCGCACAGAAAGCGCGGAGGCGGAGGAAGCGGCCATCGCCGAAGACGTGGAAGCGCTGAAAGGCTCCTGGGAAGAAGTGCTGCGGCGGCGCGCGGAAACCACCGAGCCGGGGCTATTGAAGGGCCGGGAGGACGCGCTGCTTCGCCTCCTGCGGGACGAGCACGGACAAATCGAAACCATCCTGACCGACCAGCCGGAGGAAATCCCCGGGGTCAGCGTGCCGGTTCAAAGCTGCCCCAACCCCTTTGACCTGTACAATGTTTCCGCCAAGCTGGAAAAATCCCTGAACCGCAAGGTCTGGCTGGACTGCGGCGGGTACCTGATCATCGATCCCACCGAGGCCATGACCGTAATCGATGTGAACAGCGGCAAATTCACCGGCAGCAAAACTGGCACCGAAAACACCTTTTTAAAGCTGAACCTGGAAGCGGCAAAGGAAATCGCCAGGCTGCTCCGGCTTCGCAATATCGGCGGCATCGTCATCATCGACTTTGTGGACATGCAGAACGAGGAAAGCCGGGAAGCGGTCAAGAATGCCCTGGAAGAAGCGTTGAAGGACGACCCGGTCAAGGCCGTTGTGCATGGCTTCACCAGCCTGGGGCTTGTCGAGATGACCAGGAAAAAAGGGCAGTAATGTAGGGGCGGATATTATCCGCCCGAAAACCTGTAGATTTTATGGATGACAATTGACAGTCAGCTGTCCGACTTGGGCGGGCGGATGATATCCGCCCCTACGGGAAAAGCATGATAATTGAGGTAAACGATGAACAAGCGCGATGAAATCATCCACATTCCAGAAGAAGAACTCCTGTCCCAGCGGCAGTTCGCGGAGGAATTCAAACAGCTTCCCGAACGCCCCCAAACCTACTTTATCGTCACCTACGGCTGCCAGATGAACGCCCACGATTCCGAAAAGCTGGCGGGGATGCTGGACGGCATGGGGATGACGCCCGCCCCCCGGAAGGAAGAAGCGGACTTCGTGCTGCACAACACTTGCTGCATCCGGGACAACGCCGAGCGCAAGGCCCTGGGCAACGTGACCTGGCTCAAGGAGGTCAAAAAGGAGCGGCCCCACATGCTCATCGGCGTATGCGGCTGCATGGTGCAGGAGCCGGGCATGGCGGAAAAGCTGCTGCGGCAGTACCCCTTCGTGGACGTGGCCTTCGGCACCGGCAACATTCACCAGCTGCCGGAGCTTTTGTACCGCGCCGCGGAAACCCGCCGCCGGGTGGTGGCCGTGCCGGAGGAGCAGAGCACCATCGCCGAGGACCTGCCCATCCGCAGGGAAAGCCTCTTCCAGTCCTATGTGACCATCATGTACGGCTGCAACAACTTCTGCTCCTACTGCATCGTGCCTTACGTACGGGGCCGGGAGCGCAGCCGCACGGCGGACGACATCGTGCGCGAGGTGGAAGCGCTGAAAAAACAGGGCGTTCAGGAAATCATGCTGCTGGGGCAGAACGTGAATTCCTACGGCAACGACGTGCCGGGCGGCGTCACCTTCCCGCAGCTGCTTCGCCGCGTGACCGAAACGGGCATTCCCCGGGTGCGGTTCATGACCAGTCACCCCAAGGATTTATCCGACGAGCTGATTGCGGAAATGGCGGAAAACCCCGCCCTGTGCCGCCATCTGCATTTGCCCGTGCAAAGCGGCAGCAACGCCATTTTGCAGGCCATGAACCGGAAATACACCCGGGAAAGCTACCTGGAGAAGGTGGAAAAGATCCGCAAGGCGGCCCCGGATGTGGGCCTGACCACGGACATCATCGTGGCCTTCCCCGGCGAAACGGACCGGGACTTTGAGGATACCATGGACTTGGTGCGGCAGGTGGGTTACGACAGCGCCTTTACCTTCATCTATTCTCCCCGGGTGGGCACCCGCGCCGCCGAGATGTCGGGCCGCATCGACCCCGCCCTGGCCACGGAACGCATCGAGCGCCTGATCGCCCTCCAGGAGGAAATGACCCAAATGCGCTTTGCGGAGATGATCGGCAGAACCGAAAGCGTGCTGGTGACGGGCCAGAGCAAGCGCGACGAAAGCCAGTTCACCGGCAAAACCTCCCGCAATATCAGCGTCAACTTTGAGGGCAGCGCGGACATGATCGGCAGGATCGTACCAGTCAAAATCACCGCGGCCAGCAAAACGACGCTGAAAGGCAAAATCTAACAGAGCGCAGAGTTCAGAGTACAGACTTCAGATTTATATCGTTTATCACAATCACAGACCGACAAGCGGACACACTAAAACATCTTCACTCTGTACTCTGAACTCTCACCCCAACAATCATTTTAGAAGGAGCAACGAAAAAATGAGCCAAGCCGTTATCGAAAAGGCCAAGGAATTGGCATCCATCATCGCCCAGTCCCCCGAATACATCACCATGCGCGCCACCGAGGACGCCGCCGGGCAGGACGAGGGGTTGCAGGAACTCTTTAAGCAGTACGACAGCATCCATCGGGACATCGAGGACGCGACCCTCAAGAACGAACCGGACTTTGACAAGATCGGTTCCCTGACCCGCGACCTGGACGAGGTGCAGCAGCAGATCAAGACCCAGCCCCTGTACCAGGCTTTGCAGCAGGCGCGGAAGGGCTTTTCGGACATGATGAGCGCGGTCAACGGCGAGCTCTCCGCCGCGCTGAATCCCGGCGGCAGCCAGGGCGGCTGCAGCGGCAACTGCTCTGCCTGCGGCGGATGCGGCTGATCAAGGCATAAAATGGATACGCTATACATTGTCATTCCCGCTTACAACGAAGCGGAAAACATCACCGCCTGCGTGGCGGACTGGTATCCCATCGTGGAGCGGTATGGGGGAGAGGGCTCGCGCCTGGTCGTGATCGACGACGGGTCAAAGGACGATACCAATGCGCTGCTTTGCGACATGGCCAAGGACAGGCCGCTGCTTATCCCGCTCACGAAGACAAACGGGGGCCATGGCTCCGCGGTGCTGTATGGCTATCGCTATGCCATCGAACACGGCGCGGATTGGGTCTTTCAGACGGATGCCGACGGCCAGACGAATCCCGGCGAGTTTGATGGTTTCTGGAACGAGCGGAATCAATACGACGCAGTGATCGGCTATCGAACCAAGCGCGGCGACGGGGCGCAGCGGGCGTTTGTGGAAAAAGTGGTCTGCCTGCTGCTGCGGCTCTACTTCGGCGTGAAGGTGCCGGACGCCAACGCGCCCTTCCGCCTGATGCGGACGGAAATCGTCAAAAAATATATCGTCCGCCTGCCCTGGGATTTTTATATCCCCAACATCATGCTGACGGCCTATTTCGCCCGGTATCAGGAAAAGCTGAAATTCCTGCCCATCTCCTTCAAACCCCGCGTCAAGGGAAAAAACTCCCTGAATCTGAAGCGGATTGTGAAGATCGGATGGCAGGCTATGAAGGATTTCAGCAGGCTGCGCAAGAACATGAAGGACAATGTGCAGGCCTGACAGAACGAGGAAAGAAATGTTCAAACAACTCTATGACAAGTACCGCGACATGATTCCCTACATGATCTTCGGCGTGCTGACCACGCTGGTCAACATTGCCGCGTACTGGCTTTTGGCTCACCCGCTGGGGCTGCCCACGGTGCCAAGCACCGTAATCGCCTGGGTGCTGGCAGTGCTGTTCGCCTATGTGACCAACCGCAAATGGGTGTTCCACAGCGAAGCAAAGACCCGGAATGAAATCATCAAAGAAGGTGTTTCCTTCTATCTGTGCCGCCTGGGCACCGGCGTGCTGGACTGGCTGGGGATGTATGTGATGGTGGACGTGCTGCATTGGAACGACCTGATCGTGAAAATCGCGGTGAACATCGTCGTGATCGTGCTGAACTATGTGGCCAGCAAGCTGATCGTGTTCAGAAAGAAAGCGTGAACCATTCCCCTATACCAACGCAAAGGAGCAATCCAACATGGCGACTCTGTCTCCGATGATGCAGCAATATATGAAGCTCAAGGAACAGAACCCCGACACCCTGCTATTTTTCCGGGTCGGGGATTTTTACGAAATGTTCTTTGACGACGCCATTACCGCCAGCCGGGAATTGGAGCTGACCCTGACGGGCAAGGACTGCGGCCTGGAGGAGCGGGCGCCCATGTGCGGCGTGCCCTACCACGCGGTGGACACCTACGTGGCGCGGCTGGTGGAGCGTGGGTATCGGGTGGCCATCGGCGAGCAGATGCAGGACCCGGCCCTGGCCAAGGGCCTGGTGGAGCGGGACATTATCCGCATCGTCACGGCGGGCACCCTGACGGATTCCGCGGTCATCGGCGAAAAGCGGAATAACTTCCTGTGCTCTGTCTGCGTCAACGGCAGGCGCTGCGGCATCGCAGCCTGTGACGTGAGCACCGGCGAGTTTTACGCCCAGCAGGTGGAAAATACCCCCCAGGCCATCAAATCCGCCCTGGACGCCCTGACGCCCGGCGAAATCATCACCAACAGCCCGGAGGCCGTGCAGCCCGCTTCCTCCCTCGTTTGCCGGAATTATACCGCCGCGGCTTACCAGAGCGCCAACGCGAAGGAAACGCTGCTTTCCCATTTCCAGGTGCATTCCATGACGGCCCTGGGGCTGGACGCTTCCCTGTCCGTGGCGGCCCAGGCGGCAGGCGCGCTGATGCGGTATCTGAGCGAAACGCAGAAAAACGCGTTGCAGCATATCTCCCGCGTCCGCGTGCTGGAAAAGAACGACATTATGCCCCTCGACGCCTCCACCCGCCGCAACCTGGAGCTGACCGAAACCATCCGGGGCCGGTCCATGAAGGGGTCGCTGCTCTCCATCCTGGATCAGACCGTCACGGCCATGGGCGGGCGGCTGCTGCGTTCCTGGGTGGAAAAGCCGCTGGTGAACAAGGAAAAAATCGAGGCCCGGCTGTCCGCCGTGGAAGCGCTGTACAAGCAGCATGTGCTGTCCGAAAACCTGCGGGAGCAGCTTTCTCAAGTGTACGACATGGAGCGGCTGCTGTCCAAGGTAAGCTACCACACCTTGAACGCCCGGGACTGCCTGAGCCTGCTGCGTTCCCTGGAAAAGGCACCGGAGGTGCTGAACCTTTTGTCCGGCGTGGCGGACGATTCGCTGTCCTTCCTCAAGGACCTGCTGGACCCCCTGCCGGAACTGACCGACCTTCTGCGCCGGGGCATTTCCCCCGACGCGCCGCTGCTTTTGTCCGACGGCAATTTCATCCGCGCTGGGTACAACCAGGAGCTGGACGAATACCGGGAAGCCGCCTCCGACGGCAAGGCGTGGATTGCTGAGCTGGAAGCCAAGGAGCGGGAGGAAACCGGCATCAAGAACCTGCGCATCAGCTTCAACCGGGTGTTCGGCTATTATATCGAGGTCACCAAGTCTTATTGGGACAAAGTGCCCCTGCGCTATATCCCCCGTCAGACGCTGGCGAATTCCGAGCGCTTCACCACCGAAGAACTGCAGAAGATCGAGCGCAAGGTCACCGGCGCGCAGGAAAAGGCCGCGCGGCTGGAAATCGTCCTGTTTGACGGCATCCGGGACGAGATCAGCGCCAACATGGCCCGGCTCCAGTCCACCGCCCTGGCTTACAAGACGCTGGACGCGCTTTTGTCCCTGGCCCGGGTGGCGCTCATCAACCATTATGTGCGGCCCGCAATTACCGAGGACGGGGCGATCGACATTGAGGAAGGCCGTCATCCCGTGGTGGAGGCGTCCATGCCGGACCAGGGCTTCGTGCCCAACGACACCCACCTGGACGGGGACGAAAAGCGGGTGCAGATCATCACCGGCCCCAACATGGCGGGCAAGAGCACCTATATGCGCCAGGTGGCGCTGATCACGCTGATGGCCCACATGGGCTCCTTCGTGCCCGCCAAGTCCGCCAGCATTTCCCTGGTGGACGGGGTGTACACCCGGGTCGGCGCGTCGGACGATCTGGCTACGGGCCAATCCACCTTCATGGTGGAAATGAGCGAAATGGCGTATATTTTGCGGAACGCCACGAACAAGTCCCTGGTCATCCTGGACGAGATCGGCCGCGGCACCTCCACCTTCGATGGCCTGTCCATCGCCTGGGCGGCAGTGGAATACCTGGCCGATAAAAAGAAGTCCGGGGCCAAGACCCTGTTCGCCACCCACTATCATGAGCTGTCCGAGCTGGAGGGGCATCTGGAGGGGGTCAACAATTTCTGCGTGTCCGTCAAGGAGCATGGGGAGGAGGTCATCTTCCTGCGCAAGATCGTGCCCGGCGGCGCGGACAAGAGCTTCGGCATTTATGTGGCCCATTTGGCCGGCGTGCCCCGGCCCGTGGTGGCGCGGGCCCAGGAGATCATGGCCCGCTTGCAGGTCAACGACGTGACCAACAACACCATCGGCCAGAACATTTTAGGCGCGGGCCATAAGAAAAAGAACGAGCAGGTGGATTTGATGGAGTACCCCAAGACGGAATTCATCGAGGAAATCCGCAAGCTGGACGTGATGGCCATGACGCCCATCGATGCGCTGAACCAACTGTTTTTGCTGAAAGAAAAGGCGATGAAACTTTAACAAGAACGGAGCAATTATGGAACAAAATCAGAACCACATCCGCCAGCTTCCCCCCGAAGTGATCGGCCAGATCGCCGCGGGCGAAGTCGTTGAACGGCCGGCGGCGGCCATCAAAGAACTGGTGGAAAACAGCATGGACGCCGGAGCGACAGCGGTGACCGTGGACATTAAGGAAGGAGGCCTTGCTTCCTTCCGGGTGGCGGACAACGGCAGCGGCATCCAGCCCAGCGACATCCGCCTGGCCTTCGCCCGCCACGCCACCAGCAAGATCCGCACAGCGGAGGACCTGTATGGCGTGCGCTCCCTGGGGTTCCGGGGGGAGGCGCTGGCCTCCATCGCGGCGGTCAGCAAGGTCACCTGCCAGACCCGCGCCAAGGGGCAGGAGATGGGCGTGATGGTGCGCAACGAGGGCGGGGACATTCTGGACATTCAGGACGCCGCCTGCCCGGAGGGCACCACCTTCACCGTGAAGGAGCTGTTTTATAATGCCCCGGTGCGCCGTAAGTTCCTCAAAAAGCCCGCCACCGAAACCGCCGCCGTCAGCGAACTTATGGCCCGGATGATTCTAAGCCACCCCAATATTTCCTTCCGTTTCATGGCGGACGGCAAGCTGGTCTATTTCAGCGCGGGGGACGGGCGGCTGGACAGCGCCATCATGAGCGTCTACGGCACGGACACCTTGAAGCTGCTCACCAAGATCGACGGGAACATGAACGGCGTGATGCTGTCGGGCTACGTGGGCGTGGGGGACGCGGGGCGCGGCAACCGCAGCCATGAGCATTTTTATCTGAACGGCCGCGCCATGAAAAGCCCGCTGCTGTCTACTGCGCTGGAAAACGCCTGCCGCCAGCGGGTGACCATCGGACGCTTCCCCATGTGCGTGCTGCATCTGACCATGCCCTTTGAAAACGCCGACGTGAACGTGCACCCCAACAAGTGGGAGGTGCGGTTCCAGGACGAACGCGGCGTGCGGGAAGCGGTGGAAACCATCGTGTTTGAAACGCTGGAAAAGACCAACGAAGCGCCGCCCATCCCGCCCATGTTTGTGCAGCCCGACAAGGTGAGCCCGGCCCCGGCGAAAATCCAGGTCAGCGAACCGGTGCCGCCCCCGGAGGACGCGCCGGTGATGAAGCAGGTCAGGGACAGCCGCCTCAGCGCCTTCACCGAGGACGGCGCGCTTCCCTCCTTTTCTCCCGCCCTGCCGCCGCGCGAACGGGAACCGCTGCCGCTCCGGCCCATCGAACGGCCCGCTCCTTATTCCCTGCATGAGTCCGCCGGTTCCGTCCTGCCGCCCCGGCGGCCTGAACCGATCCCGGAACAAAAGCCGATACCCCTTCCAAAGGAGCCGGAAGCTGAGCAAATGGAGCAGCCGATGGTGGAGCAGCAATTCCGGCAAAAGCCCATCCGGGTGCTGGGCGTGGCGTTCAACACCTACATCATCATGGAGTACGGCGACCTGCTGATCCTCTCCGACCAGCACGCGGTGCACGAGCGGCTTTTATACGAAAAGTTCATGAAGGAAACCGCCGCCGCGCCTGCCAGCCAGGCCATGCTGATCCCGCAGGTGATCAACCTGAGCCCCCAGGAATACGCCTGCTTTGAGGAAAACCAGGAAACGCTGATGAAAGCGGGCTTTGACCTGTCGCCCTTCGGCGACACCTCCGTGCAGCTGCGCGGCGTGCCCATCATCCTGGGCCAGCCCCAGGCGGAAACCTGCCTGCGGGAAGCGCTGGATGAACTGATGGACAACCCCTCCGCAACGCCCGCCGACCGCACCAGCCGGGTCATCCAGATGGCCTGCAAGCATGCGGTCAAGGGCGGCGAACGCCTGCCGGAGGACAGCGTGGTCCAGCTCATCCGGGACGTGATCGACCAGAAGGTCACGCCCACCTGCCCCCATGGCCGCCCCCTCATGGTGCAGCTCACCCACGCGGAGCTGGATAAGCGGTTCAGGAGAATACAAAGCTGAGGTAGGAGGTTGGAAGTAGGAGGTAGGAGGTTGATATTGTTATAACCACACTTTGCAGATTCACTTTCTGAATTATTGGATCAAAATAAACCTCCTACCTCCTACTTCCTACCTCCAGCCTTTTACCTAAAAAAGTGCTTGCTGTTTTGGCTTCTTTCCTGTATAATAGGGTCGTTGCCCTGAACAAATACGTTAGGAGATGTTTTTACCATGCGGAAAAAGAGTGTGCTGGCCCTGCTGCTGGCTGTCATGATGGTGCTCAGCGGCTGCGCGCTGGTGTCCAAGGATGAAGAAAAGGATAACGCCCGCGTCATTATCGACGTGAACGGCGAAACCGTGACCAAGCGGGTTATTTCCGCCGCCGTGCAGAACCAGATCGCCCAGAACGAGTATTACAATCAGCTCTTCTCCTCTTACTATGGCTACGGCGCCATGTATCCCACTGACGAAGCGACCGTGACCAACCAGGTCGTCGAGGCGTACACCCAGAACCTGGTGCTCAAGCAGAAGGCCGCGGCCCTGGGCATGACGGAATTGACCGATGAAGAAAAGGCCCACGCCGAAGAGCACGCCAAGGAATACTACGATTCCTTCCTCCAGTCCGTCATCAGCTCTTACATGCCCAACAGCGGCCTGGAAGGCGATGAGCTGACCGCCGCCGCCGAAAAGTACGTTTCCGAGCACAGCGATGTCAAGACCGTGGATGGACGCGCCACCTATGAAGATTTCCTGAACGCCGCGATGGAAGAAGTGGCGGTGGAAAAGGTGCGGGAAGACATCGTGAAGGACGTGGCCGTGACCGAAGAAGAGATCAAAGCCGATTACGACGCCAAGGTGGAAGCCGCCAAGGCCACCATGGAATCCAATCCCGACACCTACGGCTATAACCTGATGAACGGCACCGCGGTATATTACGCTCCCGCTGGCTACCGCATGGTCAAGCACATCCTGGTGGGTATTTCCGACGAGGACACCAAGGCCGCTGACGATGCCCAGACCGCTCTTTCCGAAGCCCAGGACGCCCTGACCAACGCCGCCGCGGACGCCGATAAGGACGCCCTGCAGGCCGCCGTGGACGCCGCTCAGGCCACTTATGACTCCACCAAGGCCGTCGGACTGGCCAACGCGAAGGTGAAGGCCGACGAAGTGTACGCCAAAGCGACCGCCGAAGGCGCGGACTTTGACGCCCTGATCACCGAATACAGCACCGACCATATGCCTGAGGAAGGCTATGCCATCCGGGAAGGCTACGCTTACTTCGTGGAGCCCTTTGTCACCGGCGCCATGGCGCTTGCCAACGTGGGCGACGTGAGCGAGCCTGTGGAATCCACCTACGGCTACCACATCATCAAGTACGTTTCTGACGTGCAGGAAGGCCCCGTGGATCTGGAAACCGTGCGCGAAAGCATTTCCAATGAACTGCTGACCACCAAGAAGAATGAACTGACCGACTCCACCATCCAGCAGTGGGTGAGTGAAGCGAAGGTGACCACTTTCCTGGATCGGCTGAAATAATCTGCGAAGCAACGGAATATGCGGGGAGCGGAGATCATCCGCTCCCTGTTTTCATGCAGCAAAACGCCCGCCCTTCCCGTACATCCGGGAAAGGCGGGCGTCGCTGTGTCTGGGGATTATTTGCCGATGATGGGGGTCCAGTAATTCTGATTGTAGATGTCGGTGAAGCGGTAGGTGACGAGGGCCTTGGTCTTGTCGGGCAGGTACACGTTGCTCACCTGCAAGTCGCCGCTGACGGTGAGGGGCTTGCCGAAGTGGTAGCTGTCCTCATAGTTTTGCTGATAGTCGTACCGGTCGGCCAGGAGGATGATGGTGTCGCCGTCCTGAAGCTCGGTGATCGCCTTGGCCACCATGTCGGTTTCGTCGCCGTACACGGCGCGGGCGCCGGCCACATAGCCGTTTTCATTCTCGTTGTCAAACACGAGCAGCAGATCGACCCGGTCGCCGTTGAGCAGGGCGGGCACGCGGCCCGTGATGATCCAGCCGCCATTGTCCAGGTACTGGGCAGTTTCGCGGTAGTAGGGCACAGGCTGACCGTTCAGCGCCAGCCAGGTGCCGTCCATGTCGGCCACCATGCGGCCCTGGTCGTCGAAGGTGAACAGGTTATCCCGGCCCAGATCGACGTAGCCTTCGCCGTTGTCGTAGAAGATGTTCTGATCCACATTGGTGACGAGCGCCCAGTTTTCAGGCTTCATATCCAGCACGTAGCTGCCGTTTCCGTCCGCCTCAAAGCGCAGGGCGGAGGCATCCAGCATATTGTCCGCCAGGAACTCGGTCACGACGTTGTCAGTCAATTCACGATTTGTCAGGAAGCCGCTGTTGTCGTCCGTCAGGCCGATGCGGCCATAGCCGCCGCCCAGGAAGGAGGAGAGCAGGTCGCTCATCAGGTCGCCGGAGGAAGAGCTGCTGCCGGAGCTGTACGAGCCGGAGGAAGATCCGGAGCCGCCCAGCAGATCAAACAGGGAGGGCATGGCGGAGGAAACGCCGCCGCTGACCGCCTGGCCGCTGGCTTCCACCTGGGCGAAGGCGCGGATGGCCTTGGCGTAATCGGCGTCCATGCCGATGGCGGCGTAGGTGCTGACGGCCTTGTCCACGTTGGACATCTTCTTGTAGGGGAAGTAAATGCTCAGGCCGTAGGCGCTGGATATGTTGCCCGTGCGGTTGTACTTGACCGCGGACTGGATCACCTTGGCCAGCGCGGCGCTTTCCTGGGTGTTCAGCTTGTTGCACAGATCGGTCAGGTCCACCATGTCCACGCTGGCGGAGGAGCCGAATTCGCGGCTGCCGTTGCGGGCGTTGGAGACGGTCTTGTACTGCTTTTCAGAGATCAGGGAAGTAACAGACTGAGAGAAGGTTTTCAGCTTGGAGGGAATGGTGTGCTCCAGTTCCGCCAGGTCGATCAGAGACAGGGTGGTCTGCTGGCCGCGGCAGGAGGTGGCGCACTTGGAAACGAAATCGTCACAGATCTGCTTGCCGATGTCCAGGGTCTCCATGGAGGTGTTGCTGCCCCAGGCGGTCAGCCAGTCTGTGTAGTACCAGCCAATGCCGGGCTCGGTTTCCTCGGAGGCGATCAGGTAATCGGCGTACTTGCTGCACATCATGGCGTTTTCCACAGTGCCCATCAGGCAGGTATCGAAGCCGATGAAATCGAACTTCACGCCGCCGTTCTGGAACGCCTGGTTGAGGCCCGCCAGGCTCATGGAGCCGGAACGGGGATTGCGCTCGTCGTAGCCGTAGCCGCTGACGGAACCGGAACCATGGTCCCACAGGATCAGGGCGTAGCGGTTGGCCTTGTAATTCTTGGCGCAGTATTGAATGAAGGAAGCCAGGGTGTCCGGGTTGGTCATGGCGCTGGTGCCCGCGTTGTCGATGAGGCAGTTCAGCTTGCCGTTTTCCACCTGCCAAACCTGGTTGACCCGGCTGGATACCTGGTTATTGCGCCAATTGGAGCAGCCGCCGGTGTACACGATCAGGCGCAGGTTCTTGCTGAAGCTGGCGTTCAGCATTTCCTGCAGGTCCTTTGTGGCCATACCGCTGCGGCTTTCCAGGTCCGCGCCGCACAGGTACACCATGACCGTCACCTTGTCCTTGCCATTACCCACGATGGAGGTGTACTTGTCGCGGCTGCCCGCGGCCACCTTGCGGTTCAGGTTGCCGGAGTAGGAGGAAATGGGGGTGGTCTGATTCAGGTTATAGGCGTTATAGGTATTGTCGCTGGCGCCGTAGCCCGTCTGGCTGCTGAACCAGCTGCCGCCCAGAATATCGGAAAGGGAATCGGAGCTGTAGCCGCCCAGCAGTCCGCTGAGCAGGCTGCCCACGCCGCCGGAGGAAGAAGAGCTGAGCAGGTCGCCCACGCCGGAGGAACTGGAAGAGGAGCCACCCCCCAGCAGGCTTTCCAGGCCGGACGAGGTAGAGGAAGAACCACCGCCCAGGAGACTTTCAAGTCCTGAAGAGGAGGAAGAAGTGCCTCCGCCCAACAGACTTTCCAAACCGGAGGAGGAAGAAGAACTGCCGCCCGCCAGTTCATTGAGCATGGAGCCCAGCCCGGAGGAAGAGCCGGAGGAGGAGTTCGAGTTTCCGCCGCCGAACAGGCCGCCCAGACCGCCGCCGCCCAGGAGCAGCACCGCCACCGCGGCGATGATGAGCAGGAGCGGACTCTTTTTGCCGCCCGATGCTCTGTTCTGCTGGTTTCCGGAGGAAGCAGGGGTGCCGCCGCCAAAGGTTTGCTGCGGCCTGGCCTGCTGCTGGGGAATCTGCTGCTGCGGGCGCTGCTGGCTTTGCTGAGGCCGCTGCTGATTCATAAACGGATTCGTTTGCTGCTGGGTCTGCTGCGGCCGGGCCTGCTGCTGATTCAAAAAAGGATTGGGGCGGCTTTGCTGTGCGCCGGGGTTCTGAGGCCGCGCCTGCTGGGGAGACGCACCGATGCCCGTGCCCTGGGTGTTCATGCTGCCCGTGGCCTGGCCGGTCACCTGCTTGGGCCGGTTCAGCGGCGTCTGCGCGGGCCGGTTGGTCATGCGTCCCGGCGCGCCGTGATTCGCCTGCTGCTCCTTTCGTTCCTGATAACCGTCCTGGTCGCCCACCGGGCCGGTACCCATGCCGGGGCCTTCTGTTTTCATACTGTCTTCGCTCGCCGTACCGGTCACATTCTTTTTCCGGTTCAAGGGGCCGTTTCCTTGCATATTCCATCCCTTCTTTATCTATATTTTTCTGCGCAGGGAGGCCCTGCTGATTGACTTTTTCATTATATCACGAATCCGCTCTGCCGTCACGGGGGAAATGCTTTTTTTCTGTTTCATATCTGTTGCCTTCCAAAGAGGAAATTTATGGGTGCTGTAAAACAATCGTAAAAAATTGTGAAGAAAATGCAAAAAAGGGATAGGCGGGGAGGGAGTTTTGTAGTATAATAAATCTGTAAACCCATGCGAAAGTGAGGGCGGTTCGGCTTGACAGGCTTCTGGCAGCAGGTGCAGACCTTTTTTTGGAACATCATTCATCGGCCCACATGGATCGATTATCTGGATATAATCATTATTGCCTTTCTGATTTACCAGCTGGTGACCATCACCCGGCAGACCCGGGCCATTCAGGTTATAAAGGGCTTGGCGATCATCATCGTGGCCAGCTATGTAAGCGAGCTGATGGGCCTGACCACGCTGAACTGGGTACTCAGGAGCATCCTGAACAACGGCGTGATCGCCCTGATGATCCTGTTCCAGCCGGAACTGAGAAAGGCGCTGGAGCAGATCGGACGCACGGCGAAGCTGGATCGGTCCGCCCAGCGGGACGAGAGCGAGCGCATCGTGGATGAAATCACCCAGTGCCTGCTGCGCCTGTCCCGCCGCCGCGTCGGCGCGCTGATCGTGTTTGAGCAGCAGACCGGCCTCAAGGACATCACCGAGAGCAGCGGCACCGAGATCGACTCCATCATTTCCGCCCCGCTGCTGGAAAACATTTTTGAGCCCAACACCCCTTTGCATGACGGCGCTGTCATTATTCGCGGGACACGGATCGTGTCCGCCGCCTGTGTGCTGAACCTGGCCAGCGACAACCGCGCCATCAGCCGCGACCTGGGCACCCGCCACCGGGCGGGCGTCGGCGTGACCGAAACCACGGACGCCATCGTGCTCATCGTGAGCGAGGAAACGGGCATCATCTCCATGGCCCGGGGCGGCAAGCTGACCCGGCACCTGGACGCCGAAGGGCTGCGCAAGGTGCTGCGCGAAATGTATCATGAGGAGCATACCCGCCTGTGGCGCTTCACCCACCACCTGCGCGGGGCGCGGAAAGGAGAAACGGGCAATGATGAAGAATGACGCCGCCCCCTCTCCGTCCGAGCAGGAGAAAAAGAAGGAACAGAGCATCGGCCGCAGACTGCTGAATGCGCTCATCCATAACTGGGGCTGGAAGGTGGCCAGCCTGGCCCTGGCGGTTTGCCTGTGGGGCGTTCTGATCACCCAGGATACCTCCCTGCCCCGCACCAAAACCATCGAGGGCGTGCGCGTGTCCGTCACCAACGCTACGACGCTGCGATCCAACGGGCTGATCGTGGTTTCCGGTCTGGAAAACCTGGATACGGTCAGCCTGCGGGCCAGCGTACCCCAGCGCAATTACAATACCGTCGCCGCCTCCAACTACATTGCCCGCCTTGATGTTTCCCAGATTCAGAGCGCCGGCGAACAGACCCTGAAAATCACCGCCACCGCCTCCAACACCTCCCAGTACGGCACGGTGCTGGAGGTTCTGAACCCCGATGTGAAGCTGGTCGTGGAGGAGTACGGCACCCTGTCCGGCGTGCCGGTGGAGGTGCGCCGTTTGGGCGACGTGCCGGAGGGCATCTACGCCACCTCGATCACCCGCAGCACGGAGCTCGTGGACATCAGCGGGCCCAAGTCCATCGTGGAAAAAGCCGCGCGCTGCGTGGTGGAATATGACCAGAGTACTTTGAGCCTGAGCAATTCCCCCAACACCGTCACTCTGCCGTTCTACTTTGAGGACGCGGAGGGCAACGTGCTGGATGGCACGAACATCACCGCCACCCCGCGCGGGCAGGTCACCGCGATTCAGCGCATCACCCTGACCCAGAATGTGTACGCCATGACCCGGGTGAAGGTGGACGAAAATTCGCTCCTGCGCGGCGAACCGGCCGAGGGCTACGCCGTCAGCAATATCCGCGTGATCCCTACCAGCATCACTCTGGCGGGCAGCGAAGTGGCCATTGCGCCTTACCTGGAGGAAGGCGCGGCGCTCTTCCCCTATGACCCGGTGGATATCAGCGGACAAAGCCGCACCGTCAGCCAGCTGCTGTATCTCAATACCCCCGGCAATATGGACTATATCAGCAACAACACCGTGCAGGTGGTGGTCACCATCCTGCCGGAGGAATTCGTGAAGCTGTCCACCGACAGCAACCCGTAATATACCATGAACCATTTTGCAAATTCTTTGTTTACCATGCTGTTCGGCTGGTCGCGCACGATCATTCAGCATGTGTGGAGCAGCTCCGCCTCCGGCCATTTCAACGGCTTTTTCACCTGGCTGGGGGATCATTGGGTGTTTCTGGCCGTTGGATTGGCGCTGGCCGGAACGGCGGCGGATCTCCTGGTGTGGCTGTTCCGCTGGCAGCCCTACCTGGTATGGAAAACCAGGCTGCGGCAGCTGGGCCGTTGGGTGCGGGGAAATCAGACCGCGCCCAACAGGCGGTTTGAAAAGGGCTACAAGGGCGGCGTGGCGCTGGATATGCAGCAGGACGACGCGCCGAAGGAACCGGCATCTCAGGTAGAATGGCAGGAACCGATGTGGCCCCAGGATCCGCCGGACAATACCCATTCGTTTACCGAGCAGTTGATCTACGACGAAAATTTCAGCGGCGCGGTGCCGGAACGTCAGGGACGCGCGCGGCAGGACGATCAGGAGGGCTACGAGCCGCCGCCCATGGTGACGGCCTCCTGGCTGAGCGGCGCGTATCAGAAAAAAACCAGCGCTCCTGTCCGGCGCAAACGGCGCAGCGAAAAAAACGTTTCCAGCAAACCGGCCTGGACCAACAAGCTGATGATCCGGGAGGTCGAGGAGGATTCCCTGCTGGACAGCCTGCCCCCGGCCGTGGACCGGAAAAAGGCGTTTCATGACCCGGTGTATCCCATGCAGAACTATACCGGCGCTGATACCGGCTGGCAGCCGCCGGAGGCCGGGCAGTCCGCGGAGGGCAGTTACAGAAAATGATCAATGATGTGAATAGGGATTTCCCTCAGGGATGGATCGAGCAGCTCATGCCCCTTTTGGGGCCTTCGCTGCCCGATTTTTTGCACAGTTATGAGGAACCGCCCGCCCGAGGCCTGCGGGTCAGAACGGAAACTCAGCCCCCGGCGGAGGTGGGGGAGCCCGTGCCTTGGGCGGAGAACGCCTATTATATGCCGCTTGATTCCGCTTTCGGCGCGCACCCGCTGCACGAAGCGGGGGCGTATTATTTGCAGGAGCCCAGCGCCATGGCCGCAGCCGCGGCGCTGCATCCCCAGCCCGGGGAGCGGGTGCTGGATTTGTGCGCCGCGCCGGGCGGGAAAAGCACGCAGCTGGCCGCGTATTTGCGGAATGACGGGCTGCTGGTGTGCAATGAACCCGTACCCGGCCGGGCCCAGATTCTGTCCCGGAACATCGAACGCATGGGCGTACCCAACGCCGTGGTGGTCAGTATGCTGCCCGAACAGCTCAGCGGCCGGTGGCCGGGCTTTTTTGACAAAATCCTGGTGGACGCGCCTTGTTCTGGGGAGGGCATGTTCCGCCGTCATCCCGAGACCCGGCAGGAATGGACGCCTGCATCCCCCGCGGGCTGTGCCCAGCGGCAAAGCCATATCCTGCGCCATGCCGCCCTGATGCTGCGGCCCGGCGGGATGCTGGCCTACAGCACGTGCACCTTTAACCCCATTGAAAACGAAGGCGTTATCGAAGGGTTTCTGCGGGAGCATCCGGGGTTTTCTCCGGTTCCTTTTTCCCTGCCCGGGCTGCCGGAATGTGGCGGCACGCTGCGCCTTTGGCCCCATCAAATCCGCGGGGAGGGTCATTTTGTAGCGCTGCTGCGAAAGGATGAGGAAGACGCGGCCCTTCCCGAAAAGAAAAAGAAGGGGCAGGACATGCCTTCCCTTCCCGCTGTCGGAAAAGCCGAAGCCGCCGCCGCTTCCGCTTTCCTGAAAGAGCATTATGATCTTCCGTTTTCCCCCGACGCCCTGTTTGCGGGGAAAATCATCCAGGCTCCCGATCCCCTGCCCCCGCTGCAGGGGGTGAAAACGCTGCGGGTGGGGCTGCAGCTGGGGGAGATGAAGGGTCGGGTGTTCGTGCCGGACCACGCCCTGGCGCTGTACCGCGCGAGTTGTTCCTATGTGGCGCTTTCGGAAGACGAGGCGCGGCTGTACCAGGCCGGTCAGACCCTGCCAGCGCCTGAAGCCCTGCGGGGCTTTTGCACCCCCATGCTGGACGACCTGGCCCTCGGCTGGGCCAAGGCCAGCGATGGACAGCTGAAAAACCATTATCCCAAGGGACTCAGGCGGTATTGACCATCAGGCCTCGCTTTGGGCAATCAGCCAGGAACGGATGAGGGCCTTCATGATTTCGGGATGCCGGTCAAAGTGGTGCGTTTCGCCGCGCATCACTTCCAGGCGCGCATCCCGATAGCGTTTCGCCGCGTCCACGGAATCCTGGAGCGGCACCATGTCGTCCTCGTCGCCATGCAGAATCAGCACGGGGCCTGGGAAGCGGTCGATGGCTTCCTCCACATGGACCGTCTGCGCCGTGCGCACATAGTTTCCGCTCAGCACCAGCCCGCCGTAAAGCGGGATTTCATCCGGCACATGGTGGGGATCCAGGCTGCGGCCCAGCATGCTGCCTTCCCTTGCACAGCGGGGAATCATGAAGGCAGGCGCGCGGAGGATCAGGCCCCGCACAAGGTCAGGCGCCATCCCGGCGGCCAGCGCCGCCGTCAGCCCGCCCTGGGAATGGCCGGAAAGGTACAGGCCGGTCACCCAATCCAGGCCCTTGGCGTAATCCATCGCGGCCAGAATACCCGATACCCAGCGGAATAAGGTATGGTTCCGAAAGGTTCCGTCGCTTTCCCCGTGGCCGTACATATCCACCCGCAGGGTGGCAAAGCCCGCCTCACGCATCGCCTCGCAGGAAGCGATGTTGTGGGGCTTGTCTTTTGTGCTGGAAAAGCCGTGAATGAAAATCACCAGCGGGCAGCGCTCCCTGTCCGGTCTTTCCAGCACGGCGCTCAGCCGCGTCTGATCGTCAAAAATGTCCATCTTTTCTGTTCTCCTGTTTTCATGGGCTATAGGTCTTTTTCCATCCGGATGCAGCGGAAGATATCGCCCGGCACGGACTCGGCGCGGATTGAGCCGTTATACTTCCTGAGGGACCTGGCTTTGCTCCTTTCCCGCAGGATTCACAGCGGCGTCCTCCGGCTCCTCCGCCTCCAGCCAGCCGCTGCGCTGCACCAGCGAAGGGCGGACCGAAGCGCCGGATCTGCGCCACACCGACGGCGTACAGCCCATGACCCGCTGAAAATGCTGATTGAAGCAGCTCAGGGACGCATAGCCCACCTGGGCGGCCACGTCTGACACGCTGCGCTTGGAGGTGCGAAGATAGGTGCAGCTTTTCAATATCCGCATCTGATGTAGGAAATTGAGCGGGTTGGTGCCCAGCTGCGCGTGAAACAGCAGCCGGAAATTGGCGGGGCTCATGTGGCATACGTCGGCCAGCGTTTCCAGAGGAAAGGTTTGGTTGTAATGCGCGTAAAGATAATCAAGCGCCGGGGCCAGAACGGTCAGGTTCTTTTCCGGTTCGGCCTTGCGGTCCCGGGAAAAAATCCGCAGCAGCCGGATCATCAGTGCCAGGAACAGCGCCCGCACGCACACGCGGCAGCCCTCTGCCTGGGCTTCGCATTCCTTCAGAATGTCCAGCACCATCGGCATGGCCCAGGGATGCTCCTCCGGGCTGAGCAGCAGGCAGCAGCTGGAGAGCAGCCGGTTGAACTCATTCAGATCCGGTATCACCGCCAGGCCGCTGCGGCCGATCAGCGCTTCCGGGTCCACATACAGATAACTCCACAGGCTGTGCTCGCCGGGGGAGGACCAGGTGGTATGGGGCACGTTCCGGGCGATGCAGGTGACAAACCCGCTGCGAAACGCGCGCTGTTCACCGCCTAAAATCATGCTGCCGCTTTCGGCATGGCAGACGCCAATTTCCAGGCAGTTATGAAAATGCAGCCGCTTGCTGGGCACCGGGCTGATATGCCATTGATCGCCGGTGAGCGCGATCAGGGGAAAATCCGGCGGCAGCTCATAGCTGCGGTATTCGATCACGGGCTGCTTGGGTCTGGCCATGGCGCGTATCCTCCTTTCCCTGATTATACCCTGCGGCAGCGGATTTGGCAAGCGTGGTCGGATAGTTTCATCGTATGATTACATATTTATTCACTTTACAGCAAATGATCAGTCATGCGCAAATTCGGTCTTGGATTTTCCATATCTTTCATATTTGAAGGAGTTAATTGTTGAAATCAGTCAGAAATGAATTGAAACCAGATAGAATCGCCTTTCCCGATATAGTATAATAACCGTAGGCTAAGAAAAAATGCAAGGTGCGTCAAACGTCACGATCATGAACCAAAGGGGAGAACGTTAATGAGCACAAAAACGGTGAAAGCGCCCTCGCTGCGGGAGCATACCAGCTGGGGCAAAGCGCTCAGTCGGGACTGGCATCTGTATCTGATGCTGCTGCTTCCCGTGGCGCTGGTGATCATTTTTAACTACGCGGCATATCCGGGCCTGCGCATGGTCTTTATGGATTACAAGCCCGCCAAGGGCTACGCGGGCAGCAAGTGGGTCGGCTGGGAAACCTTCCAGAAGGTGTTCAAGGACAAGGACTTCCTCCGCGCCCTGAAAAACTCCATCGTGTTCAACCTGATGGACCTGCTGGTCAGCTTCCCCATGCCCATCATCCTGGCGCTGATGCTGAACGAATTGCGCTTCCCCCGGTTCAAAAAGGTCACCCAGACAGTGCTGTACCTGCCTCACTTCCTCAGCTGGGTCATCATCGGGTCTGTGGCGTATCAGCTGTTCAAGCCCTCCACCGGCATCGTGAACGTGCTGATGATGAACTGGGGCTGGATCAAGGAAGGCATCCCCTTCCTGACGGAAAAGAACCATTGGGCCGTCACCTACCTGCTCATCGGCGTGTGGCAGGGCATGGGCTGGGGCACCATCATTTACCTGGCCGCCATCACCGGCATCAGCGGCGAGCTCTACGAGGCCGCCATGATCGACGGCGCCAGCCGCATGCAGCGCATCTGGCATATCACCCTGCCCGGCATCCGCTCCACCATCGTGGTGCTTTTGATCATGAACCTGGGCAAAATCATGGGCAGCAACTTCGAGCGCCTGGACGTGTTCGCCAACACCCAGGTGCGCGATTACCAATATCAGCTTGCCATTTATATTTATGAAAAAGGTCTGGCAAGCTCCAAGTTCAGCATGGCCACCGCCGTGGGTCTGTTCCAGAGCCTGGTGGGGCTGATGCTGGTGCTGCTGAGCGACCGCTTCGCCAAAGCAATGGGCGAAGACGGCTTGCTGTAAGGGGGTGGGACGTATGGCAAAGAAAGAAAAAGACTTCGACACCATCAACGACGGTTCCCATGCCATCCGAAAATTTTCCATCGGCGACTTCATCATCATCTTCGTGCTGGTGCTGCTGTGCCTGACCTGCATCCTGCCCTTCATCCACCTGGCGGCCAAGTCCATTTCCAGCAACACCGCCGTGATGCAAAAGTCCGTGGTGCTCTGGCCCAAAGGCATCAACTTTGACGCTTACACCTCCATTTTCCAGGACGGCACCCTGGTGCACTCCTTCCTGTACAGCGTGGAAGTGGTGGCCATCTTCACCCTGATGGGCATGATCGTGTGCACCTGCGCCGCTTATCCGCTTTCCAAAAAGCGCCTGAAGGGTCGCGCGTTCTTTACCTTCCTGCTCATGATCCCCATGTATTTCAGCGCCGGTCTGATCCCCACCTACCTGCTGTACAAGGATCTGAACCTGCTCAACACCATGTGGGTGCTGATCCTGCCGCTGATCTATTCTTCCTATAACATGCTGATCATGAAGAACTACTTCCAGTCCTCCATCCCGGACAGCCTGGAGGAGGCGGCGTTCCTGGACGGGGCCAGCAACTTCCAGATCCTGTTCCAGATCGTGCTGCCCCTGTCCATGCCCATCATCGCCACGCTTTCTCTGTTCTACGCCGTGGGCCGTTGGAACAGCTACGCGGACAATAAATACTACATCACCAAAGAAGCCCTCAAGATGATCCAGTACAAGCTGTACCAGCTGGTGGCCTCCGCCACCGAAGCCCAGACCGCCACCCTGTCCGAAGCCATCGAAGTGACCAGCACCCCCGAGGTGCTCCAGGCCGCCTGCATCATGTTCGCCACCATCCCGATCATCTGCATCTACCCCTTCCTGCAAAAGTACTTCGTCAAGGGCGTCATGGTCGGCGCGGTGAAAGGGTGATAACAACAGGTAGGAGGTTGAAAGTAGGAGGTAGGAGGTTTGAAATGCCAGTTCTATCCGCTGGGTTCAAGCGGCACTGTTTTATTCAAACTTCACCTCCTACCTCCCACCTCCTACTTCCTACCTCACCTACGTTCCCAAGGGCGGAATGCCCTAATAATAAAGGAGGATAACCCAATGAAAAAGATCCTTGCCCTGGCGCTGGCAGCGGTCATGCTGCTGAGCATCGCGTCCTTCGCGTCCGCGGAAACGCCCGCGTGGGAGCCCTTTGCCGAGAACGTCAGCATCACCATCCCGGTGTATGACCGCGGTCAGGCGGGCGTGCCCAACGTGGAAGACAACTACTGGACCAAGTGGATCCAGGAAAACTTCGGCGACAAGTACAACATCACCGTGAACTACGTCGCCATCCCCCGCAGCGACGTGCTGACCAAGTATTCCATGCTGGCGGCGGCTCAGGACCTGCCCACCGTGCTGATGGAATATGACTATCCCAAGGTCACCCAGTGGGCGGGCGACGGCTATCTGGCCACCTTCAACATGGATGACTTCGCCGCCATCGCTCCCACCTACTACAACCGGATGGTGGAAAACAACCAGCTGACCTACACCCAGATCAACGGCGACACCTACTTCGTGGCCGCCCTGCGTCCCTACTATGACACCTCCTATACGTTCCAGAACTTCGTCCGTATGGACTGGCTGAAGCAGATCGGCTATGACCACATCCCCCTCACCACCAGTGAATTCAACGATGCCATGCTCAAGATCAAGGAAGCGGGCATTGCCGAATATCCTGCCGGTGGCACCATGATCACCGGCGTGGGCTCCGACCAGAACTACAGCTGGCGCACCTGGCCCCTGGACGAAAAAGAATGGGCCATGTACGGCGACTACAACATTCCTTCCCTGGGCTGGGAACCCAACTATAAGCTGCTCAAGAACGAAAACTACCGCTACAACGCCGGCATCCTGAACCCCGAATACTACCTGACCGGCACCGAAGACGACAAGACCAACTTCATCAACGGCAAGAACTATCAGTACGGCGGCTACATCTCCGCCAATATGGACTGGCTGACCGCGTTCTATGAAGCCAATCCCGACGCCGAGCTGGCCATCGTGCCCGTCAACGGCAAGATCGATCCCGAAACCGGCAGCAACCCCGGCTACCGCACTGACAACCCCTTCGGCATGATGGTGGGCTTCTCCGCCTTCGCCAGCGAAGACCAGATCAAGGCCGCCTGGATGTACATGGAATGGCTGACCCAGCCTGAAAACCTGTTCACCTTCCAGTGGGGCATCGAGGGCGAAAACTTCAACTATGACGAGAACAAGCTGCCCGTCTCCGTCAGCGACTACAACGGCGACTATAAGATGGGCTTCTCCAACAACAAGGACTACTGGTGCATCACCATCGAAGCCCGCCAGGCCGGTACCATCGAGGACGTGATCAGCAACAACATGCCCCACGACCTGCCTCAGGACTTCACCCAGGATGTCATCAACTGGTATCATGACAAGGTCGCCGTGAGGGATGCGGGCTGGGCCATCGCCAACGCCCTGTACTCCGTCACCATGGAAGCCGAAGCCGAGTACCAGAAGGTGCTGACCGAAAAGTACAAGGAATACCGCGACAAGCTGACCATGTGCGCGCCCGAGGAATTCGACGCTCTGTATCAGCAGTTTGCTCAGGAATACCTGGATGCCGGTTATCAGGAAGTCATCGACGAACGCGCCGCCGCTTATGAAGCGGGCAATTCCACCCATATGCTGAACCAGACCGCCACCGAAGTGGACCTGGGCAAGTAAGTCTTTCTCCGGTACAACCATGGCCGGGGCCACAGGGCCCCGGCTTTTCTGCGTTCCGGGCCGATGTTTTTCTGGACACGGCGGGCGGCAGTTGGTATAATGAAAAATGAATCATAGGAACGAGCCTGAAAGGAATACCAAAATGAAACCAGATAAACAAAACTCCTTGCTCCAGGATTTGGCCAACCCTCCCCGTGAGTTTACCCCTGTCCCGTTCTGGTTCCTGAATGACGATTTGTCTCATGCGGAGATCCGGCGGCAGCTGCGGGCGTTCCGGGATCATGGGGTATATGGCGTGGTGCCGCATCCCCGGATGGGACTGAGCGACCGGATCGCATATCTGTCACCCACATTCTTTTCCTATATCCGCACGGTGGTGGAAACGGCGGCGGACCTGGGAATGCAGGTTATTCTGTACGACGAAGGCATGTATCCCTCCGGATCGGCGGGAGGCCTGATCGTGCGGGAAAATCCCGACCTGGCCAGCCGTGGCCTGGGGCTGACGCGAACACCCGAACCCGGCGATCGGGTACTGGCGGAAACGGATAACGGCTTCCTGGTGGAGCGGTTCAGCGGGGGCACCATCCGGGGCGTGCACTTCGGCGAGGACGACGGCGAAGAAAACGCCCCGCCCAGCGCCGATATTCTCAACCCCCGGGCAGTCAGGCGCTTCATCGAGCTGACCCATGAAGCCTATGCTCGGGAGCTGGGGGAGCATTTCGGCAAAACGGTCATCGGCTTCTTTACCGACGAGCCCAGCATCCTGGGCAGAAACGTCCGGGATTTGTTCCCCTGGAGCAAGGGCTTTGACGCCGTGTTCACCGCCGCGGACGGAAAACTGTCCGATCTGACCGCCCTGTTTTCCGGGGAAGAAAACGAGGGCACGAAACTGTATCACCGCCTGATCCTGGAGCGGGAAGGAAACGTATATTACGCCGCGCTGTCCGCCTGGTGCGAAGCCCATGGCATCGCCCTCATGGGCCACCCCCACCAGAGCGACGACATCGAGGCGCTGCGTTATTTCCACACGCCGGGCCAGGACCTGGTGTTCCGCTGGGTCGCGCCGGAAACGGGCGGCGCGATAGGCATGGACAGCGTGATGGGCAAATGCTCCGCCGACGCGGCCCGGCTGATGGGACGCCGCCGCAACAGCAACGAGTGCTTCGGCACCTGCAACCGGAACGGCAACCCCTGGCATTTTACCGGGTCGGACATGAAATGGTACATCGACTGGCTGGCCGTTCGGGGCGTAAATCTGTTTATCCCGCATGCGTTCTATTACAGCCTGGCGGGCGCCCGGAGCCAGGAGCGTCCCCCGGACGTGGGGCCGGGCAGCATCTGGTGGCCCCATTACCGTTTGTGGGCGGACTATATGACCCGCTTGTCCTGGCTGATGACCGATCTGGAATTGTCCGCCGAAATTGCCGTGGCCTGCCGCAACCGGGATTTGCACCCCGAGCTGGTGAAGCCGCTGCTGGAATCCCAGCGAGGCTTCCAATACCTGCCGGAAAGCGTATGGCCCGAATGCCGGGAAGCGGATGGAAAGCTGATCTGCCGGGGAAGGGAGTACCGCGCCGTCATCGCTCCCGAGGAACAGTGGCCGAGCGTCCTCCATGATGCCGATGCTGTGGAGGCGGATATTGTCTGCGCTTCGCCCCAGCCCTTCCTGCGCTGCGCGCGCTTCATCCGGGACGGCGTCGCCTGCTGGCTGCTGACCAACGAGGGAGAGGACCCAATCGACACGGAAGCAACGGTCAACGCCTGCCTGCCGCTGGCGCAGTACGACCTGTGGAATGGACAGGTCAATCGGTTGGAGGCCCATATCGGCGAAGGAAGAGCTTCTTTCCGGCTGTGCCTTGGCCGCCGCGAAAGCCTGCTGCTGTTTGCCTGCGACAGCAAAGCGGCCTGGGCTGCACTGCCGGAAAAGCGGGAGCCGCCGCAGCTGCGCCCCTCCTTTGCGCTGACGGAGGAAAACCCGGAAGCAATACAGAAAACCTATACCGCGTCGGTCCCATATCAGGATACCGATGTGACGGTCAGCGTTCAGGCGGAGGAAATGGCAGAACTGTATGTCAACGGCAGCTTCGTCGGCGTGTCCTTCTGGAACCCCCACACCTTCCTTCTGCCTGCCGGCACGCTGAATCAGCCGCAAAACGACCTGCGTCTGACCGTTACCGGCAGCAAAGCCAACCAGTACGGCAGACCCGTGTCCTATGGGCTGGAGGAAGCGACTCCGAATTGACATACATGAATGATGATCCAGGTTTCGGGCGGATGATATCCGCCCCTGCAATGGCAAGGTTGTTCATTCCACGTCTCATCTTGTTTCGTAAGCGTTTGCCCTGACCGGAATCGGCGGAACAGTTGATATTTCCGGGATGATGTAGTATAATAAAAGTGGAAGCAAAGGTTTTTTGACGAGCGAAGCCAGGCGCTTCGGAAAAGCGGCAGGCGTGCATTTTAAGCTGCGCCGCGATACAGCAATCCCGAAAGGAGAGATCAAAGTGAAACTGATTATTGCGATCGTTCAGGATGAGGACGCTTCCCGCCTGATCGGAAACTTGATGAACGACGGGTTCAGCGTGACCAAGCTGGCCACCACCGGCGGCTTTCTGAAATCCGGAAACACCACCATTCTGGCGGGCGTGGAGGACAGCCGTGTGCAGGACTGCCTGGACATTATTGAAAAGGTATGCAAGAGCCGCAAGCAGATCGCCACGTCCCCGGTCACCATGGGCGGCTCCTCCGGCATGTACGCCTCCTATCCCATCGAAGTGACGGTGGGCGGCGCGACGGTGTTCATTTTAGCGGTGGATCAGTTTGTCAAGTATTGATGAAACAGGGGCGCTGACGCTCCGGCAATGCGCGGCGGGGAGTGAAACCCTCCTCGCCCTTTGGCGCGATTTTTTGAACGGACGCATGGCCCCGGCGGTGCTGCTGATCGGGGAAAGCGGCGTGGGCAAGCGCACGTTTGCGCGGCTGCTGGCCCAGGCCCTTTTATGCAAAGGCACGGACAATGAGGAAAAAAAACCCTGCGGCGAATGCCGGGAATGCAGGCGCTTCCTTTCGCGCACGCACCCGGACGCCCTGTTTCCCGCGCCGCTGGCCAAGGAAAAGACCATCAAGATTGACGCCCTGCGCGGCATGATCGACACCCTGAGCCGCCACAGTCTGGAGGGCGGCCGGCGGGTGGTGGTGATCGAAAACGCCGAAAAGATGACGCCCCAGGCTCAGAACTGCCTGCTCAAAACCCTGGAGGACGGGGCGGCAGACACCTATTTTCTGCTCACCTGCGACGTGGAATCGGCGGTGCTGCCTACCATCCGTTCCCGCTGCCGGTGCGTGCGGGTGCAGCCCTGGGAGGCGGGAAAGATCGAGCAGGCGCTGTTAAAGCGCGGCATCCCGCAGGACCGGGCCAATGCGCTGTCCGCTTACTGCGAAGGCAGCCTGGGGAGGGCTTTGCAGATGCAGGAGGACGCCTCCTACTGGCAGGCCCGGGAAACGGTGAAGCGCAGCTTTTTATCGGTGCGCGGCACGTCGTCGCTGCCCGGTGCGGCGCAGGCCCTCAAGGACCAAAAGGACAACGGGGACAGGCTGCTGGATATCCTGGAACAGGAGATCCGCGCCCTGCTGCACGCGAAAATTCAGGGCGATTCCGACCGGGCGGATGATTTTCCCCCCGCCTGGCAAAGCGCGCCCCCGGCTTCCCTGCGCAGAATACTGGAAGCCATTTTAACCGCCCGTCAATGGAAAAACGCCAACGTGGGCTGGGCGGCGCTGTCGGAAGGACTTATGCAGACCATATCGGAGGAAGCGAAAGCATGGCAAGTGTGATCGGCGTTCGGTTCAAGAACGCGGGCAAGCTCTATTATTTTGATCCCGGCGTGTTCTGGCCCACGGCGGGCGACGCGGTGATCGTGGAAACGGTGCGCGGCATCGAATACGGCGAGGTGGTGACGGGCGTGAAGGAGGTCAGCGACGAGCTGATCACCCCGCCGCTCAAAAAGGTCATCCGCATCGCTACGGCGGACGACGCCCAGCATGACGCGGAAAACCGCGCCCGGGAAAAGGACGCCCTGGCCCTGTGCCAGAAAAAGGTGCAGGAGCATAAATTGCAGATGAAGCTGGTGGGCTGCGAATACACCTTTGACAACAGCAAAATTCTGTTTTATTTTACGTCCGACAAGCGGGTGGATTTCCGCGCCCTGGTCAAGGATCTGGCCGCGGCGTTCCACACCCGCATCGAGCTGCGCCAGATCGGCGTGCGGGACGAAGCCAAGATGATGGGCGGCCTGGGCATGTGCGGCAGGCCCGTTTGCTGCGCTCAGTTTTTGGGCGATTTCCAGCCCGTGTCCATCAAGATGGCCAAGGAACAGAACCTGTCCTTAAACCCCACCAAGATTTCCGGCATCTGTGGGCGGCTGATGTGCTGCCTCAAATATGAGGAGGACCACTACGAAGCCACCCGCAAGCGGATGCCCCGGGTGGGCCGCGAGGTCGTGACGCCCGACGGAAACGGCACAGTGGTGGACCTGAACATCCTCAAGGAAACGGTTCGCGTGCGCATCCCCAAGGGCGACAGCGCGGAGCAGAAGGATTATCCCCTGGAGCAGGTGCAGCGCGTGCAGTCCGCCCGGCCAGCCAAAAAACAGCGGAACGAAGAGAACGACGATGACACGAATACGCCTGACGAAGCGTCTGTGGAAGAGTACGCGGGCGAAGAAGGCCTGACCCCTGATGAGGCGCTGGCCGAAATCGAAGAGTTTGCCGAAGAAGACAGCGCGGAGGAAGAAATGGCCGACGCTGTTTCAGACGCCGATGAACAGGATAATACGGAAAAACAATGAAAAGCATCAAATTGATTTTGCGGATGATTTCCTGCCTGGCTGTACTGCTGGGAGTGTCTGCGGCGCTGGCGGAGGAGGTGCCAGTGCCCCGCGCCTTTGATACCCTGTGCTCACCCGCCAGGGGAGAGCGAAGCGCGCCGGTGTACAGCCAGCCCAAAACCTCGTCGGACAAGCTGATGACCTTGTCAGAGGGGGAGACGCTGACCGTGGTGGGGGATACCGGAAAGTATTATCTGGTGGAGGCTGAGGAACAGCGCGGGTATGTGCTGCATGAAAAAGTGAAGCTCAGCGCTGCGCCCGGTACCGGGGAGATCGGGGAAGCCATCGACGAAAATGCGGCCCTCGTGGATGCCGTTCCCTTCCGAAAGGAAACCCATCTGGAACTGGCCGGCTCCATCCACGCGCCGGATAAGCTGGACACGGTGTACCTGTACCTGTGGGACGAGCGCACTTATGAAGTGGAGTCCACCTCGCTCCTGGCGCTGGATAAGCCCACCGATACCATCAGCCCCGCAAAGCTGAAAAAAGCGCTGAACCTGACCAAGTGGAAGGGCGGCAGAAAAACCCTGACCATTCAGGGCAGCGCCGACGGGAAGCGAATGGTGCTGTTCCGGTCGCCCGTGTATATTTTCGGGGAGAACAGCGAGCCCAAAAATGTGACCGCCCAGTGCGGCCTGCCGGACAACCTGCGGGACACGAAGCTGAGCACTGTCGCCCGGGGCAGCGTGACGGTGGACATTCCCCCGGCGGCACAGGCTGTGCTGCTGACGATAGAGTGGAACGTCCGGCCGGATTCCTTCACGGCGGAGCTGTTTGACGCGGCGGGTCAGCTGCTTTCTTCTCAGGAACACACCCATGTGTTTTATAATGACTGGATTTCCCTTACGCCCGATACGTGCCGCGCCGTGATCACGCCTGCGGGGCAGGATGTGAGCCTGTCCACCGTGCGGGTGTACGCCGACGATTATCCGCGCCACGCGGTGCAGACCTGGCAGGAGAGCCCGGACAAGCTCGACCTGCTGCTGGTCAGCACCCACCAGGACGATGAGCTTTTGTTTCTGGGCGGCACGCTGGCGGACTACGCGGCGCGCGGGGCCAAGGTGAACGTGCTCTATACCGCCGAGGGTGAACGGATGCGGATGCGGGAGGCGCTGGACGGACTGTGGACGGCGGGCCTGAGAGGATACCCCATTGTGCTGGGCCTGCCGGACGAAATGAGCATGAGCGAAACCCAGGCGGCGTCCCGGTGGGAAAAGTATGAACCGCAGAAGTTGCTGGTGCGGGCCTTCCGGCAATACAAGCCCGAGGTGATCGTCACCCAGGATTTTAATGGCGAATACGGCCATGGCCAGCACAAAGCCACGGTCAGCATGACGGCGGCGGGCGTTGCCCTGGCGGCTGACCCCAATTACGACCCGGAATCCGTTCAGCTGTATGGCACCTGGCAGGTGAAAAAGCTGTATATCCATTGCTACAAGGAAAATGTGGTCGTGATGGATTGGAACCGGCCCCTGGATGAAACCGGGGTGATTACCCCGCTGTTTCTCACCAAGGAAGCCTATGATAAACATCGCACCCAGCAAGCGTATTTCAGCATTCAGAAATCGGACAAGGAATACGATAATTCCCGCTTTGGCCTGTACTTTACCGCTGTCGGACCCGACGAGCAGAAGAACGATTTCCTGGAGCATATTGACTGGCAGTGAGGCGCGCCTCCCGCGGAAAGAAGGATAACGGAGAATGAAAAGAAACTGGACTGCGCTGATTTGCCTCGTGTGCGCGCTGGCCCTTGCCTGCCCGGTATTGACGCTGGCGGAGGAAGGCTGGCAGTGCCTGAACTGCTGGACGGAAAATGAAGGCAATTACTGCGGTGAGTGCGGGTTTGCCCGCGGCGCTTGGCAGTGCCACGGATGCGGCCATGTGAATGAGACCAAGTTCTGCACCAACTGCGGCAAGCCCAGGCTCGTGTCCGCGTACGAGGCGGGCAGGAAATTGTATGACCAGGGGCGGTATGCGGAAGCGCTGCCTGCCATCCGCTATGCGGCGGAAGGAGGGCACGGCGGCGCGCTGTTCGTTTGGGGCGAATATTTCTCCAAGGGATTGGGCGGAGAAAAGGTGAACCTGGACCGGGCGGCGGAATGCTATCTGGCCTCCGCCGAGAACGGCAACGCCGATGCCTGCTGGATGATCGCCCACTATTACCAGAACGGCGTATCGGTTCCCCAGGATGACGCAAAGGCGCTGGCGTATTACGAGAAAGCCGCCGAAGCGGGCTATACCTGGGCCTATGCCAACGCTGCCCGGTATTACGCGGAAAAGGACGAGAAAAAAGCCCTGGAGGCGTACCGGAAAGCCGCCGAAGCGGACTGCCCGGATGCGCTGTATCAGGTGGGCCTGGCGTATGAGCAGGGCGGCCTCGCGGAGCAAAGCGACAGCGAAGCGCTCCGGTACTTTGAGCGGGCCGCGGCCTTGGGTCACGGGCAAGCCAGCGTAAAGGCGGGGCATTATTACAGCATTGGCAAAACGGTGCCGCAGGACGACGAAAAGGCTTTGGAATACTACCGTCAGGCGGCTGAAAAAGCTGTGGACTCGGCGTATTACACCCTCGGCTTGTACTATGAAACAGGCTGGGAAGTGGAGCAGAGCGACAGCGAAGCGTTCCGGAATTACCGCATTGCCGCACAGCTGGGGAATGCCGAAGCCATGGCGAAGCTGGGCTTGGCTTACGCCAACGGAAAGGGGACGGCACAGGATGACCAGCAGGCGTTTGCCTGCTATGAACAGGCGGCGGATGCCGGGGTTGCCTGGGCGGCCTACAATCTGGCGGTTTTCTATGAGACGGGCCGGGGAACCAATTCCGACTTCATGAAGGCCCTCAGTCTTTACCGTCAGGCGGCGGAGGGTGGCGTGGCCGAAGCGTATTACCGGCTGGGCCTGATGGACGAAGCGGGCCAGGGGGTCCGGCAGGACGACCGCAACGCCCTGGAAAACTATTGCCAGGCGGCGGCGCTGGGCCACGCGGCAGCCAGCTACAAAGCGGGATACGGCTATGAAAACGGGATTGGCGAGAGCGCGAACCTGAACACCGCCCAGGCGTATTACGAGCAGGCGGCGGAAGCGGGCGTCTCTGAGGCATATACCGGCCTGGGCCGGGTGTATACCAACCTGGGCGAGTATGCGAAAGCCGCCGACGCGCTGCAAAAAGCCGCCGACGCGGGCAGTATGGAAGCTTATGAGCGGCTGGGAAATCTTTTGCTGGGCAAGGACTTTGGCATCCAGGACGTGGACGCCGCGGAAAAGAATTTGCAGACCGCCGCAGGCATGGGCAGCATCGACGCCATCAGCCTGCTGGGAGAAATGTACCTGGACGAAGCCTATGGCAAAAAGAACGACGAGTGGGCGAAGAACTTCCTGACCGTCGCGCTGCACCAGGGGATCGAATCCGCCGCCGTTCGTCTGGGCGACCTGTACAGCGACCCGGACAGTGAATGGCAGGATACGGCCAAAGCCGTGCAGTATTACGAACAGGCCGTGGAAAACTGCGGCGACCTGAAAGCCATGCGCCGCCTGGGCGATTTGTACAGCGGCGTGGACGGCGGCATCCTGAACCTGAAAAAAGCCGCGGCGTATTACGAGCGCGCCGCGCGGTTGGATGATCTGAGCGCCGTCAAGCGCCTGGCCGACCTGCTGTGGAGCTGCCCCGCCATCCGCGACGTGGAGGCCGCCATTGGCTGGTATCGGAAAGCGGCGGAAATGGGCGACGCGGATGCCTGGATGAAGCTGGGCACGGTGTACCAGTACGGCGACAGCGTGACGCAGGATACTGCCGAAGCGCTGCGGTGCTATGGCGAGGCGGCGGAAGCAGGCAGCGCCGATGCGGCAAAGCGCGCGGGCGACCTGTGCAGCTATGATCACTATGGCATGGTGGATCTGACACGGGCCGTCGCGTATTACGAACAGGCGGCGGGCAAGGGCCAGGTGAACGCTATCCAGCGCCTGGGCGACCTGTACAGCTACGAAGGCTATGGGATGCTGGATTTGCAGAAAGCCATCTCCTATTATGAACAGGCCGCGGCGCTTAAGGACGTGGAGTCCATGAAGCGCCTGGGCAGTCTGTATGACTACTTTGAGGAAATCCGCGATGAAGCGCAGTCCGTTGCCTGGTACAGAAAGGCTGCGGACGCGGGCCACGCGCCTTCCATGCTCCTGGTGGGTGACGCCTACCGGGACGGCATCGGCGTGAATGCTGACCCTGCCCTCGCCGCCGCGTGGTACCGGAAAGCCATCGCCGCGGGCGTCCCCGAAGCGCAGGCGCGCCTGACCACCCTGAACGAACAGTGGAAATAATCTTTGCGCTGTCTCTGCGAAGCGTTAAGATGCCAGTATAAAAAGGAACCGCTGAGGTTACGCGCCTCAGCGGTTCCTTTGCTATTTGCTCTGAAACGGATACGACCGTGGATATCCTCACTCCGTCCGCAGGGCGACCACGGGGTCTTTCTTGGCGGCCATGCGGGAAGGAATGAGGCCGGCGATGAAGGTGAGCACCATGGAGATGACCACCAGGATCGCGCCTGCCACGGGCGGCAGGTTGGCCAGGTTGGGAATATCGGTGAGGGAATAGATGATGAAGTTGATCAGCAGCACCAGCAGCAGGGTGACGGCGATGCCGATGAACCCGGCGACAAAGCCGACAATGAGCGTTTCTGCGTTGAACACCCGGGAAATGTCCCGCTTGCTGGCGCCGATGGCCCGCAGGATGCCGATTTCCTTGGTGCGTTCCAGCACGCTGATGTAGGTGATGATGCCGATCATGATGGAGGACACCACCAGGGAAATGGCCACGAATGCGATCAGCACGTAGCTGATGGCGTTGATGATGGTGGTGATGGAGGACATGAGCAGGCCCACATAGTCGGTGTAGCGGATCACGTCCTTTTCCTCCGCGGCGGCGTTGTAGGCATTGATGATTTCGGTCAGCTTGGCCTTGGATTCAAAGTTTTTGGGATAAAGGAAGATCGCGCTGGGGGAGTCCACGTCGCTGACACCCAGGGTGGTCAGGTTCTTTTGCAGGGTGTTGTTCAGGTCTTCCGGCATCGCCATGCGCAGGACGGACTTGATGTCCTCCTTGCTGACCATGTTCAGGGCGAAGGAGGGGATCTGCTCCACCCGCTTCTGGATTTCCGCGTTCAGACCCATCATCCCGGCATACTTTTCAAAGAATTCGCTGACGCTCATGCTGTCCAGGGCGGCGAACATGTCGGTCTGGTCGGTCTCAAAGGGCTGGCCGGTGAACACGTCGATCTCGGGATGCGCCAATTGCTCCTGCACGATCTCGCTGTTCTTCACCTGATCCAGCAGGTATTCCATCAATTCCACCCGGTAGCCCACGCCCACGTTGACCGTGGTGGCTACCGCGCCGTCGGCGGGCTTCAAAATGCCTACCACCTTGATTTCCAGGGAATTGTCGATCACCTGCTTCATGTAATCGTCGTTCCGCTTGCGGCTTCGCCAGGCGGAGCCTTCCTTGCTGTAATAGTCCGTGTTCAGCAGCAGGCGGAAGCGCAGGTTCATCAGCTCGTCGTAGGTGAATTCCAGGTCCTCGCTCTCGATGGCTTCGCCGTTCATGAGCGCCTCAAACATCCCCTTTAATTCGCCCTGATCCTTGAGGCCCAGGGTATAGAGCACATAGTCGCTCAGCTCGTCCCGGGAGTTGACGATGATCACCACTTCGTCCAGCTTTTCCGGCATGCGGCCCGCCAGCACCTGATACTGGGCTTTGAGCAGCTCGTCGTTGTCAAGCAGCGGCTGGAAGGCGTTCATCCGCGTCATGGTGGCGTTCATCATGGTTTCCTGGATGCCGCTGGCCCCGCCGCCCATCATGCTCATCATGCTCATCATGCCGGTGGATTCCAGCGTGGTGGAGGGGTTGACCTGGATGGTCTGGCCGTCGTCGGTGACGCGGTAGAGGGTCAGGGGGGTGCTGTATTCGTATTGGATACCGCTGACCAGGGTGTTCACCTCGTCCGCCCGGCTGTCCAGGTATTTCTTGAAGCTGGTCAGGTTGTTTTCCGTCACGCCGCTCATCCAGCCGCTCATCAGCTTGGTCATGCGGCTGCCGGAATAAACCTTGCCCTCCTCATGCTCCCGGCTGTCGGAGGAAATGTCCATCATGCCGGTCATCATGTCGGTCATGTCGATGGTGCGCTCGTCGATTTCCAGGGGGTAGGAGGACAGGGTGTCCCGCTCCACCCGCTCGATGAACATGTCCACGCCGGCGGACAGGGACAGGATCAGCGCGATGCCGATGATGCCGATGGAGCCCGCGAAGGCGGTCAGGATGGTGCGGCCCTTCTTGGTCATCAGGTTGTTGAGGGACAGGGACAGGGCGGTGGCGAAGCTCATGGAGGGCTTTTTCTGCCGGGCCGTTTCTCCCGTTTTTTCTTCCGTGTCGGCGCAGGGCTGGGAATCGCTGACCACTTTGCCGTCCAGCAGGCGGATGATGCGGCTGGCGTAGGTGTCGGCCAGTTCGGGGTTATGGGTGACCATGATGACCAGCTTGTCTTTGGAGATTTCCTTTAAGATCTCCATCACCTGCACGCTGGTTTCGCTGTCCAGCGCGCCGGTGGGCTCGTCGGCCAATAAAATATCCGGGTCGTTCACCAGCGCCCGGGCGATGGCCACGCGCTGCATCTGGCCGCCGCTCATCTGGTTGGGCTTCTTTTTGATCTGGTCTTTCAGCCCCACCTTTTCCAGCGCCTCGATGGCGCGGCGGCGGCGCTCCTCCCGGCTGACACCGGAGAGGGTCAGGGCCAGTTCCACGTTGGACAGCACCGTCTGATGGGGAATCAGGTTGTAGCTCTGGAACACGAAGCCGATGGAATGATTGCGGTAGGTGTCCCAATCGCTGTCCTTGAATTGCTTGGTGGAGCGGCCGTTGATGATCAGGTCGCCCCGGCTGTACTGGTCCAGCCCGCCGATAATGTTCAATAAAGTCGTTTTGCCGCAGCCCGAGGGGCCCAGAATGGCGGCGAATTCCTTTTCCCGGAATTGCAGGTCGATACCCCGCAGGGCCTCCACCTTCGTATCGCCCGCCTGATAATCCTTCTCAATGCCTTTTAAAACCAGCATGATCTTGCTCCTTTCCCTGTACCGTTACAGGATGACGGTGTATTATAGCAAAGAAATGTAAAGAAACTATGAACAGAAAGCGGCGAAAAGAAAGGATTAGGTTGACAGGAAAGCGGTTCCTTTGTAGAATCAGGAAGAAAGAGAAAAAAAGAGAGTTCAGAGTACAGAGTGCAGAGTTCAGATTTATATAGTCCATCAAGAACTTTAGCTGCCATATATTCCCGCAAAATAATCTGTACTCTGTACTCTGTTCTCTCGTATTCTTTCTTTTTGCCGGAGGTGATTTGCTTGCGCATCATCCCTTATGAAGCCAAGTACCGCGATGACATGATCTTCATGATCCTGGAGGCCAAGGACGCGCTGGGCCGGGTGCCGGGGCTGAACGCGGATTTGCTGGATATCCGAAAGAATTATCTGGACAAGGGCGATATGTTCTGGCTGGCCGTTTCAGAGGATGACCGGGTCATCGGGTCGATTGGATACAGCGCCATCCCCGGCACAGACGATGTGCGGCTGCACCGGTTCTACGTGAAAGCGTCCATGAAGCGGCAGGGAATCGGGACAAAGCTGTATTTGACCGCGGAAGATTACCTGCGAAGCATCGGAAAAAAGCGGATTCTCATTCATCTGGGCGGACCGGGCTACGAAGCGTCCCGGTTGTTTTACCGGCATTTCGGCTATGAATATGAACAGGATGAAAACTATATGGCAAAGGCGCTGGAAAAATAGAGGATTTTGTGCCAGGGCCGCGAATAATAAAAGCACCCCGTGAAGGAAAGAATAACAGGTACAAATCATAAAGGAGGATGATTCCCATGGAACTGAAAGGCAGCAAGACCGAACAAAACCTGCGCACCGCGTTTGCCGGCGAAAGCCAGGCCCGCAACAAGTACACCTATTTCGCTTCCAAGGCCAAGAAGGAAGGCTTCGTCCAGATCGCAAATATTTTCACCGAAACCGCCGACAACGAAAAAGAGCACGCCAAAATCTGGTTCAAGCTCCTGGGCGGCATCGGCACCACCGCCGAAAACCTGCTGGCCGCCGCCGAGGGCGAAAACTATGAGTGGACCGACATGTACGCCACCTTCGCCAAGGAAGCCCGGGAAGAAGGCTTTGAGGACATCGCCAAGCTGTTTGAGGGCGTCGGCGCGATTGAGAAAGAGCATGAAGAACGCTACCGCAAGCTGCTGGCCAACGTGGAAGGCGGCCTGGTCTTCTCCAAGGACGGCGACATGATCTGGCAGTGCAGCAACTGCGGCCACATCGTCGTGGGCAAGCAGGCCCCCGAAGTTTGCCCCGTCTGCGCCCATCCCCAGGCCTATTTCCAGGTCAAGGCGGAAAACTATTGATTATTTCTGTACAGCAAAAGCGGAAGGCGCGTTGCCTTCCGCTTTTGTGCGATTACATTATAAAAAATCAGGCTTCTTCCCACAGCCGTTTGAGCAGCGCCACCGTGGCGGGGCCGTCCTTGGACAGATCGTCGCAGCGGCCTTCCACGCTGACGAGGCCCGGATAGCCGGTTTGCTTCATGGCGGAGAACAAAGCTGAAAAGCCCGGTTCGGCTTCCAGCGGCGCTTTCCGCCCGATCTCCGTGGCAAGATGGCAGTGGGCGATGCCGCCCAGCCGCTTGAGGTCCGCGGGGTCGTGACGCTCCAGGGCGATGTGGTAATAGTCCGCCAGCAGCTGCACGTTGGGATGGTTCACCGCCGCCCGCAGGCACGCGCCTTCGGCCACGGAATTGATCATGTTGGTCTCTCCCCGGTTCAATGGCTCGATCACGATGGTGATATCGTGCTTTGCCGCCGCGTCCCCGATCAGGCGGGTCACGTCGATCAGGCGGCGGAAGGCCGCGTCATAGGATACCTCCTCCGGATGCATACGGCTTTTGCCGCTGCCAAACACCACGGTCTTTCCGCCCAACGCCTGCACGCGGGCCAGCGCACGATGCAGATAGTCGGTGATCACTTCGTCCTTCGTGTCAGGAGAAAGCAGGGCGATGCCACCCGGAAACAGCACGTTGAACGCGGGCGCGGGGATGCCCGCTGTTTGAAGGATTTTCAGATTCCGTTCAAATTCTTCATCCGTCCAGTCTGCCGCCGCGGTGACGGGCATTTCAATATAATCATACCCCGCTCCGGCGATTTCGCCGATGCGGTCGATCTTGGCGCAAAAACCGATTTTCATCCGGTCACGTCCTTTCGTCTCAGGCGTGGGATTTTCCATCCCGCCAATGCTGGTAGCACAGGCCGATATAGCGAATTTCGTTCTGATTGTCGATCAATACCTGCGCGCCCTGCTTGATCACGTTTCCCTTGCCGTCCACGCGGGTGTTCATGGTGGCCTTTTTGCCGCACCAGCACAGGGAGCCGGTGACCTCCTGGATGTCCTCCGCCAGCCGCAGCAGCGCCGCCGAGCCGGGGAAGAACTGGCCCATGAAGTCCGTTTTCAGGCCGTAGCAGAAGATCTCCAGGTCATCGGCCATGTCGGCCATTTCCTGCACCTGGTCTTCGGTCAGAAACTGCGCTTCGTCCACGAACACATATTGAAAGTCCGAATGCGCGTGCTGCACCGCCAGCCAGTTCACCTGCTCCCGGAAGCTGTGGCCCGCCGCCAGCACCAGGTCGGCTTCCGCCTGGAGCCCTACGCGGGAATACACCGTGTTCACGGAGATGCGCGTATCCACGGCAGGCTTCACCAGCGCCACCTTGAGGCCCAATTGCATATAATTATAGCGCTGCATGAGCAATTGCGCCGTTTTGCTGGAGCCCATCACGCCATGATAAAAATGGAGCATTACAGTTCCCGCCGTCCTTCCATCGCCTTGGCCAGCGTTACTTCGTCCGCGTATTCCAGGTCGCTGCCCACGGGCACGCCGTAGGAAATGCGGCTCACCTTCACGCCCATGGGCTTGATGAGCCGGGCGAGATAAGCGGCGGTGGCTTCGCCCTCGATATCCGGGTTGGTAGCCAGGATCACTTCCTGCACGTCCTCGGTACCCAGCCTTTGGAGCAGTTCCTTGATGCGGATGTCGTCCGGGCCGATGCCGTTCATGGGCGACAGGGTGCCCCCCAGCACGTGGTAGAGGCCCTTAAAATCCCGCATCCGCTCCACGGCGGCCACGTCCCGGGCGTCGCGCACCACGCAGATCTGGCCGTTGTGCCGTTCCTCGTTCAGGCAGATGGGACAGAATTCCTCCTGGGTATAGTTACCGCAGCGGGCGCAAAAACGAAGGGCCTTCCGCCCCTGCCACAGGGCGGCGGCCAGCTCCTTCACATCGTCCAGCGGCATCCCGGCGATATGATAGGCCAGGCGCTGGGCGCTCTTTTGCCCGATGCCCGGCAGGCGCGATAATTGCAGCGCCATCCGGGCGATGGGATCATTCGCTTCCGCCATCTCAGAACATCCTGCCCATGCCGGCGGGGGCCATTTTTTCCATGGTTTCCTCCCGGGTCTGTTCGCCGGTGCGCAGCGCTTCGTTCACCGCGGCCATGATCATGTCCTGAAGCATTTCCACATCGTCGGGGTCCACGGCTTCGGGCTTGATGGTCAGCTCCAGCAGCTCCCGCTTGCCGGAAACCTTGCAGGTCACCATCCCGCCGCCCGCGCTGGCTTCGTATACTTTTTCGTCCAGCTCTTCCTGGGCCTTGGTCATCTGCTCCTGCATCTTTTGGGCCTGGCGCATCAGCTGCTGAATGTTGGGGCCGCCGCCGAACCCGGCGAATTGATTCCGTGCCATAATGGTTTTCCTCCTTAAACTCACAACGCGCGTTTGCGCTTTTTATTCTCACCCGGTTATTATATCACGGGAACCCGTTTTCTGTAAAGCAAAGAAAAACGCAACGATGCGGCCGATACTTGAAAAGGCACTTTAAATCACTAACTCTTAATGTAAGCTGAAGGGAACCAACCCAAAAGCCTTCCCCTCGCAGGGGAAGGTGGGCCGCGCGAAAGCAAGATTGAGAGAGAAGTCAAGCCTTTTCGCACGGCACGGATGAGGTAAACTCACCCGACAATATATGAACAAGCAACAGGGAGGAGCACCTCATCCGTCAGGCGCGAATTGGCTTGAACACACTTTCTATCTTGGCTTCGCGCCTGACACCTTCCCCTGTGAGGGGAAGGCTTTAGGAGTTACCTTTCAAACTTGTGTTCGTGATTTAAAGTAGCCATATAACAGACACATCTGAACAGATACAGAAAAGCATAGAAAAAGGCAGGGCATTTGCCGCTGCCTTGCTTTGCCTGCGCTTACTTTTTCCGCAGGACGATTTCGTTTTTGTTTTTAAAGATATGGTCGGCGGGAATGACGCCGCGGACACAGGAGGTGGGATACACGCTGGCCCGCTTTCCCAGCACGGTGCCGGGGTTCAGCACGCTGTTGCAGCCCACTTCCACAAAATCGCCCACCATGGCGCCGAACTTCTTGCGGCCCGTGGCGATTTCCTCTTTGCCGTCCTTCACCACCACCAGGGTCTTGTCGCTCTTGACGTTGGAGGTGACGGAGCCCGCGCCCATGTGGCTCTTGTAGCCCATCACGGAGTCGCCCACATAATTGAAGTGGGGCACCTGAACACCGTCAAACAGGATGGCGTTTTTGATTTCCACAGAGTTCCCCACCACCGCGCCGTCGCCCACCAGCGCGCTGCCGCGGATGAACGCGCAGTGGCGCACTTCGGTCTTGTGCCCGATGATGCAGGGCGGGTTCAGCAGCGCGGAAGGATACACCGTCGCGTCCTTCGCCACCCATACGTCGGGCTTCACTTCGTCGTATTCGTCTTTGGGCAGCGTCGGCCCCAGCGCCAGAATAAAGTCCTTGATCCCATCCAGCGCTTCCCAGGGGTATTCGGTCTTTTCCAAAAGGGGCGCGGCCAGGGTGTGGGAAAGGTCAAATAAGTCTGCGGTCTTATACATGTCATTCACCTCAATACAGTTTTAGACAAAGGTAGGAGGTAGGAAGGAGGAGGTAGGAGGTTTTATATACAAGTACGATCTAACGCTTGATCGCTTAACAATATAAACCTCCTACTTCCTACCTCATACCTCCTACCTGAATTTATTCTTTGATCAGCTTTTCCTGCTTCATCGCGTCCACGATATAGTCCACCCACTTCTGGCAGGTTTCCTTTTCGCTGGCTTCCACCATCACGCGGATGACCGGCTCGGTGCCGCTCTTGCGCAGCAGCGCGCGGCCGTCGCCTTCCAGCTCCTTTTGCACGCGGTCATAGGCCGCCTGCACGGCGGGGTTGTTGATGGCTTCGTCCTTGTCGGTGACGCGGACATTCTTCAAAACCTTGGGATACAGAGTCACGGGCTCCGCCAGCTTGGAAAGCGGCAGCTTCTGGTCCAGCATGGCCTGCATGAGCTTGATGGAGGTCAGCACGCCGTCGCCGGTGGTGGCGTACTTGGCGAAGATGATGTGACCGCTTTCCTCGCCGCCCAGCAGATGGCCGCCCTGGCGCATGCACTCATACACGAACCGGTCGCCCACCTGGGTCTGCATCCAGTCGATGCCCGCTTCCTTGAGCGCCTTGGTGAAGCCGTAGTTGCTCATCATGGTGGATACGACCGTGTTGGTGGTCAGCTTGTCGCGCTGCTTCATATAGGTGCCGTAGATGTACAGGATCAGGTCGCCGTCGATCAGGTTGCCCTTTTCGTCCACAGCCAGGCAGCGGTCGGCGTCGCCGTCGTAGGCAAAGCCCACGTCCAGATGGTTTTCCAGCACGTACTTTTGCAGGCCCTCGATGTGGGTGGAGCCGCAGTTGGTGTTGATGTTCACGCCGTCGGGATGGTTGTTGATCACGTAGGTTTCCGCGCCGAGAGCCTCGAACACGGATTTGGCGATCATCCAGGTGGAGCCGTTGGCGCAGTCCAGGCCTACCTTCACACCCTTGAAGGAGAAGCGGGCCAGGGAGATCAAATAACCGATGTAGCGGTTGCGGCCTGCGGCGTAGTCGATGGTGCGGCCAATATTGTCCCGGGTGGCGTAGGGCGCTTCGGGCAGCTCGCCGTCGATGTACTTTTCGATCTGGGCGGTCACTTCGTCGGCCATCTTTTCACCGTTGCCGTTGATCAGCTTGATGCCGTTGTCATAATAAGGGTTGTGGCTGGCGGAGATCATAATACCGCAGTCAAACCGTTCGCTGCGGGTCACATAGGCCACAGAAGGCGTGGTGGTCACGTGCAGCAGGTACACGTCCGCGCCGCTGGCGGTCAGGCCCGCGGCCAGGGCGTATTCAAACATATAGCTGGACAGGCGGGTGTCCTTGCCGATGACGATGCGGGCTTTGTGGCCCCGTCCGTAATAATAACCAATATAGCGTCCTACCTTAAAAGCATGTTCCACGGTCAGGTTGACGTTCGCTTCCCCACGGAACCCGTCCGTGCCGAAATACTTGCCCATACCTTGCGTCCTCCTTGCGCCGTTTGCTTTGTTTCCGGCGCGTTTCTTGTTCATAAAATGAACGCAGACATTATAATCTACCTGAAATTGGATGTCAAGACTGTTGACCAGTTTCAACAAATGTTGCCAATTTCAATCAAATGACATGCTAAACTTTGCACCTAAATGCTTGTAAATGATAATTATCGCTCTGATTGTGCCTGCTTGTTTATCGCTTGAACGGCACGATTTGCCGTTCCTCCTTCGTTGTATCACTGCGGGGATTGTTTTTTCCCCTGTGGTTGTGGTATACTGAACAAGGAAATGCGCCTTCAAAAACGCTGCGGCGTTTGATGATGATTAAGGAGACACACGGTGAAAAAAAACTGGACTGAACCGGATGCGCCCAACGGCGGTCTGATACCGGAAGATGCGATGGACGGCGCTGCCGGAGAAGAAGCATATCCTGCGGATGACGGCTTTGATGAGGAAGCTCTGGCCGAGCAGGAGCAATACGACTATGCCCCGGAAGAAACCGACGGCGAATACATCCCGGATGTTTCTTCTCCCTATATCGCGGCGGAAAACCAGGGCTTCTCCAGCGAATGGCTGGGGGAGGACCAGTATGACGAGGACGAGGAGCAGCTTCCCAAGCATACCATTTTTAAGCCCCGCACCCGCAAGCCTTCCTTTATTCTGGCGGTGGCGGTGAACGCTTTCCGTACCCTGATCCTGCTGACGCTGATTTTTATGCTGGCGGGGCTGGGCGCGGTGATCGGCGTGGCGAAGGCGTATATGGAAACCGCGCCTACCCTGGACCTGACCGCCATCGACGAGCAGGCCCAGACCTCTTTCATCTATGACGCGGAGGGCAACCTGATCACCGACTACAAGGGCACGGAAAACCGCATCATGGTAAGTATCGACACGATGCCCATGCAGCTGCGCAACGCCTTTGTGGCGGTGGAGGACGCGCGGTTTTACACCCACAACGGCATCGACGTCAAGCGCATCGTCGGCGCGTTCATCAGCAATTTCGTCACCGGCGGGCAGCAGGGTGGCTCCACCATCACCCAACAATTGATCAAGAACACGCTGCTGTCCAGCGAGCAGTCCTACAAGCGCAAAATTCAGGAAGCCTATCTGGCCATGCAGCTGGAAACCCGGTACACAAAAAACGAAATCCTGGAATCCTACCTGAACACCATTTACCTGGGCGAGGACTATTACGGCGTGAAGGTGGCCGCCTACAACTATTTCGGCAAAGACAACCTGAACGACCTGAGTCTGCGGGAATGCGCCATGCTGGCGGGCATGACGCGGAACCCCTACTATTATAATCCCCGCCGGAATTATTATACCCGCCAGAGCGACACCACCGATTATAAGAAGATCACCAACGACCGGACGGACTACGTGCTGCGCTGCATGTACGAAAACCAGTTCATATCCTACGACCAATACATGGAAGCCCTGGACACCGCCAAAGCCACGGTGCTGGAAAAGTCCCCCTCCTCCACGGCGCTCTACCCCTACGCTCATTACGTGGAATACGCCATCCGGGACGTGATCAAAACCCTGCTTTCCATCAACGGCCTGGAGGACACCTCCCAGAACCGGGCGAAGATGGAGCAGCAATTGCGCACCGGCGGCTACCACGTTTATCTGGCCTTGGATACGCGCATCCAGCAGATCGTGGAGCAGACGCTGGAGACGTATTCCGACTATCCCGCCCTGCGCGACCCGTCGGACAAGATTTACCGCGCCCGGAACGCTGACGGCACCTATGACGAAATCATCCAGCCTCAGGCCGCGGCGGTGGTGCTGGATTACCGCACGGGCGAGCTCAAGGCCATCGTGGGCAGCCGCACGCCGCCCACCAAACGAAAGACACTGAACCGCGCTTCGGACATGAACATGCCCGTGGGCTCCTCCATCAAGCCCATCGCGGTCTACGCCCCGGCCATCGAAATGGGCGCGGGGGCGGGCTCTATCCTGTATAATATGCCCCTGCCCATCGCCGGCTGGCGCGGCAGCGATGGCAAGGACTCCTGGCCCCAGAACTACGGCGGCTCCTCCTACCGCGGCCCTGAAACCATGCGCACCGCCATCACCCGCAGCGACAACACCGCGGCGGCCTACGCCCTGATGAACTTTGTGGGCGTGGAGCGCTCGGCGGACTTCCTGCTGCGGCTGGGCGTATCGGAGGAGCACATCAACCGGACGCCCTTCGGCCTGGCCCTGGGCAGCAGCGGCATTTCTCCCGTGGAAATGGCCGTGGCCTTCGGCGTGCTGGGCAACGGCGGCGTGTACCAAAGCCCCATCACCTTCAAGGGCATTGCCGACAGCAACCAAAGGATCATCTACGATTCCCACGCCAACCAGACCCGGCGGCAGGTGTTCAAAGCCTCCACCGCCTGGCTGACCGTGGACATGATGAAGGACGTCGTGTCCTCCGGCACCGGAACCGCTGCCAAAATCTCCGGCCAGACCGTGGCGGGCAAAACCGGCACCAACTCCGACCAGAAGGGCGTGTTCTTCGCCGGGCTCACCGGCTGGTACTGCGGCACTGTCTGGATCGGCCACGATAACTACAAGGCCCTGTCCTCCAAGACCACCGGCGGCAACAGCGCCGCGAAGCTGTGGAAGGCGTTCATGCAGCCTATCCACCAGGGTCTGGACAACCGGGACATCATGGAAGGCAGCGCCTCCGACTACGGTTTGGTCAAGGTGACCACCTGCAACGTGTCCGGCCAGCTGGCCTCCGACGCCTGCCGCTACGATGTGATGGGCTATGGCACCACCACCGATTACTGGCCCGCGGACAGCGTGCCCACCGTCACCTGCCAGATGCACTATGTCCTGGATGTGTGCGACCAGAGCGGGATGCTGGCCACGGGCTTCTGCCCTGCCCACAGCAGCAAGGGCGTGGTGATCCTGCCCATCGGCCATCCGCTGTATGACTTTACCGGAACCAGTTACCAAAACGTTTTGACGGATTACCTGGGCGAATACGCCAGCCTGCGCCTGACCAGCGACAGCAGCGCCAACGACGCGATGCTGCAAAGCCGCACCTGCATGCTGCATCAGACGCCTGTGTTCTATACAGAGCAGACGCTGGTCAATCAGCAGATGGTTTCCGACGCCCAGCGGCTGCTGGACGTGGCCCGGCAGCTGTTGGCCAATCTGCCGCAGGAGCATCCGGGGTATGCGGCGCTGTATTACGCCATCGAGAATCTGAGCGGCGCCCTGTCCTCCGGGGGCTCCAGCGATGTCCTCGCTGCCGCCATGGGCGCGCTGACCCAGGCTATGGCCAACGCCCAGGGAAGCTGGTAATACCTTCATCACAGTCATATTGCAAAGGCTAACGACGAAGCAGGGGCCTGTGCGGACCCTCACCGCCCTGGCGCAGGTCTGGGGGCGCGCAGCCCCTGCGTTCCCTTTGTTGGGTTCATAGTCTGCCTTGAGAAAAAACACTGTTAAAATTTTTAGAAGAGGAACAGTATAAAACAAAGGAGCGCTTCACCAACGGGAAGCGCTCCTTTGTTTTTTCCGTTATTCTTCCGGGCGGTTATCCGCCGTGTCCGTGGTTCGCATATCCTCCGCAATGTCCATGGGATCGACGGCGCTTGCGGGATCTTCCCCGGCCTCGGGCGCTTTGGTGTTTTCGACGTCCGCCGCGCCGTCGGGAGTGTCTTCGGTATGGCGGGCTTGGGCGAAGAAATCGTCCGCCGCGCCGCGAAGCTGTTCCCATTCGTCCTGGGACAGGGTCTTTATCCTGCTGATCAGCTCCTCCACTCCGGGTTTGCGGCTGATGCCCTGGATACCGTCGCTCACGGTTTGCTTGACCTTGTCCGCAGCGTCTGTTACGGCCGTCTTAGCCTGCTGATAGATCGGCTCGCCTTTTTGGGCAAAGCCATTGATGGCTTCCTGGGTCTTTTCCATTCCGGCGGCGACCGCGCCGATCCCTGCCTTGACTATTTTTTTCAGCTCGTTGGCAATCTGATCCATTGATATATCCTCCTTTCAGCCCAATGCGTCAGGCGGCTTTCCGCCGTTTGCCTGACCACGGAATTATTATGGCACAATTCCGCGCGCTTGTCCCGGCTCAAAGGATAAAAACCACAAATTCCCTGCTGATTTGTCTTTACAGCAGCACGTGATCCAGCATCGCCGCGCCGATGATGCCCGCGTCGTTGCCCAGGGTGGCGGGCACGATTTCGGGGCACCCGATCACGTCATAGCCGAACACGGTGTCCTTCATCTGGGCCCGCAGCGGCCGATACAGCAGATCGCCCGCGGCGCTCACACCGCCGCCCAGCAGCACGATCTGGGGCCGCAGGATGGTGACCAGGGAACCGATGCCCACAGCCAGGGCTTTCACATAGTCGTCCAGGATATCCTGGGCCGCGGCGTTGCCCTGACGCACGGCGTCAAACAGCATCCGGGCGGTGGGCTTGCCGCCGTTCTCGGCGATGAACGATTTCAGGGCGGGATTTTCGCTGTTGCTCAGTTCCCGGATAATGGCGGAGGCGGAGGCGTAGCTTTCCAGGCATCCCTTCTTCCCGCAGGTGCAGGGCACGCCGTCCATGCGGATGGTCATGTGCCCCGGCTCAAAGCCGCAGCCGTTGCCGCCGCGGTACAGGTGGCCGTTATAAATAAATCCGCCGCCCACGCCGGTACCCAGCGTCAGCATGAGCACGCTCTGATAGCCGCGGCCCGCGCCCTGGAAGTATTCACCCACGGTGGCGGAGTCGGCGTCGTTGGCGATATAAACGGGAATATCCCCCAGGTGCTTGGCCAGCTCGGATTTGATGTCCTTGTTTTTCCATCCCAGGTTATTGGCGTAAATCACGATATCCGTGCCCGGCATCAGGCTGCTGGGCACGCCGAAGCCCACCATGCCCACGTCGCCCAGACTCAGAATACCGTCGGCCAGCTTGGCGATGGTTTCCTCAAATGTAATGCCCTTTTCCGTTGGGATCACCTTGCGATCCACGATTTCATTGTTTTCATTTACCACGCCCAATTTGGCGCTCATGCCGCCCAGGTCAACCCCTACCCTCAGTTTCATGTTCCGTTCCTCCGTTTGTGCAATCATTCCTGAATGTGCTGTTGTATTCCAGCTGTATTTTACCAGATAACGCAGGAAAGGGCAAGGGTGAAACGCCCAAAAAGAAAAAGAACCCGCTGGCTTGACGGGTTCTTTTGCTAAGGGATTACAGCAAATGCGCGCAGGCGGGGTCGAAGGAGATGAACGCGCTGTCGCCCACGGCGAAAATCTTTTTGTTTACGGGGCAGTTGTCGGTGATCTTGACCAAGGTGTCGCCCACGCGGACGTGGTAGTTCTGATAGCTGCCCATGAAGCAGCTCAGCTCTACCTTGCAGGGCAGCATGCCTTCATCGGCGATTTGGATAGCCTCGGGCCGCACCACGATTTCGCAGTCCGCGCCGGGGGCGTAGGCCTTTTCCGTTTCCACCGCCACCTGGCCGGTGGGCAATTGCACCACGGTCTGGCCGTAGGCGCTGGACGCGGCTTGGCCCTTTAAGAAGTTGCACTCGCCGATGAAGTCGGCTACGAACTCGCTGACGGGGTGATAATAGATTTCGGTGGGGCTGCCCATCTGGGCGATCACGCCGCTCTTCATCAGGATGATCTGGTCGGAAATGGACATGGCCTCGCTCTGGTCATGGGTCACGTAAATAGCGGTGATGCCCAGGGTCTGCTGGATGCGGCGGATCTCGGTGCGCATCTGCACACGCAGCTTGGCGTCCAGGTTGGACAGGGGCTCGTCAAACAGCAGCACGCCGGGCTCCACCACCAGGGCGCGGGCCAGGGCCACGCGCTGCTGCTGGCCGCCGGACAACTGGTTGGTCATGCGCTGCTCCATGCCGGACAGCTCCACCAGAGCCAGGATGTCCGTGACGCGCTGCTTGATTTCGTCCTTGGGCACTTTGCGCAGCCGCAGGCCATAGGCCACGTTGTCAAACACGTTGTAGTGCGGGAACAGGGCGTAGCTCTGGAACACCATGGCGGTGTCGCGCTTGTTGGGAGTCAGGGCGTTGATGGGCTCGCCGCCCAGGTAGATTTCGCCCTCGTCGGGGCTTTCAAAGCCCGCGATCATGCGCAGGGTGGTGGTCTTGCCGCAGCCGGAGGGGCCCAGCAGCGTCACGAAGGAGCCAGGCGCGATGTCCAGGGTCACGTCGTGCACGGCGTAAAAATCTTTGCCGGTTTTGGGGTCCTGATAGATTTTGGAAATATGGTCCAGCTTCACGCCCTTGGGATTTTTCACTCGCTTATCGGCCATCGTTATTCAGCCTCCTTGATTTTTCTGCTGGTGCCGAAGAACTTGATGATCAGGTTCATGAGCAGCACGCTGCCGTAGGTAATGGCAATCAGGATGGTGGCAAACGCGCAGGCGATGCCATAGGAGCCCTTCTCCGCGAATTCGTTGATCTGCACGGTGATGAGCAGATAGCTGGGGGTGACCAGCAGGATGATGGCGGAAATGGCGGTGATGGAGCGCACGAACGCGGTGACCAGGCCGGAAAGGAAGGAATCCTTGATCAGCGGCAGGGTCACGGAGGTGAACACCTTCAGGCTGCCCGCGCCCATATCATAGGCGCTTTCCTCGATGGACTTGTCGATCTGCCGCAGGGCAGAAATACCGCTGCGGGTGCCGGTGGGCAGGGAGCGCACCACGAACACGATCACCAGGATGACGCCCGTTCCGTAAATCCCCTGCAGGAACCCGGAATGGAACACGCCGCCCGCGAAGCCGCGGATGTAGCCGATACCAAGCACGGTGCCGGGCACGGCCATGGCCAGCATGGACACGAATTCAATGAAGCCCTTGGCCTTGAATTTGCGCTTGACCACCAGATAGCTGATGATCATGGACAGCAGCGCCGTAATGGGCGCGGCGATGAGCGAGAGCATGAAGGAATCCTGGAAGGCTTTCAGGCCCTTGTAGCGGGTGAACACCTGCTCGAACCACTTGGTGGTCAGGGTGAAATCGCGGCCCCAGGTCTTGAACAGCGCGCCGAAGGGCACGCACACGTACATCAAAATCACGAACAGCGCCACCAGCGAACAGAACACCGTCAGCGGCACGGTAACGGATTTGTCCTCGATCAGCATCCGGGCGCGGCTGGCCTTGCCGGTCAGGGTGGCGGCCGTCTTGCGCTCCAGATAATACTTCTGCACCGCGAACATGAGCATGGTGATCGCCAGCAGCACCACGGCCATGGCGCAGGCGCCGTTCTTATCGTACGCGCCGGTGATCTGCAAATAGATCGTGGTGGCCAGGGTGTCGTAGCTGCCGCCAATGATCATGGGGTTGGCGAAGTCGGCGATGGATTCGATGAACGTGACCAGGAACGCGTTGCCGATGCCGGGCAGCAGCAGAGGCAAGGTCACGGAGGTGAACACCTTGAACCGGCTGGCCCCCATATCCCGGGCCGCCTCCTCCATGGAGGGGTCGATATTCTTGAGCAGGCCGCGGAACATCATGTAGCAGACGGGGAAGAAGGTCATCGTCTGCACGATGGTAATGCCCCAGAAGCCGTACACGTTGTTGTCATAGATGCCCAGCAAATGACGGGTAATGATGCCCGCCTTGCCGAACAGCATGATCATGGACAGGGAAAGCACAAAGGGCGGCGACACCACGGGCAGCATGCTGACCACCTTGAACAGCCCGGCCATGAATTTGGTTTTGACCTTCACATACACTTCCACATACGCGAACAGCAGCCCCACCGCCGCGGACAGGATGCCCACCAGGAAGCCCACCTTGAGCGTGTTTGTTATGGCGCGGATGAAGGTATATTTGGAAAAGCTCTCCCGGAAAAACTGGAGCGTCAGTCCCGTGCCCTGGGAATACACGCTGTCCACCAGCAGGATGGCCAGCGGATACAGGATGAACAGGGACAGGAACACGATCAACAGCACGATGGTGGTCATCATCACCGGATCGGCCATCAGCTTTTTCCTGTCCAGCTGCGCGCTTTGGCCCTTGGCCATAGCCAGATCCCCCCTTCTATATGAGATTTCAGAGTGCAGAGTACAGAAATCAGATGAAAACAGACTACAAGACGCCTTTATCGTGGTGGAGCATTTCTGATCTGAACTCTGAACTCTGCACTCTGTTCTCTCTTCTCATTCCCTACGAAAACGGGGAATGGTGCAAGCGCCATCCCCCGCAGAATTCCCCTGGAAAAGTTATCAGTTGGTCTGGAAACGATCGTCCGCGGCAGCGCCCAGGGCATCCATCACTTCGCCGATGTACTTGGTGGTGTTTTCCTTGGCGTCCTCGAAGTCATAATCCATCACGTTTTCGGGATCGAGGCCGAATTCGGCAGCCTGCTTGGGCTGCTCGGCGTTGTCGATCACCAGGAACTGATAGGAACCGAATTCGTCAGCCTGCTCCACGCATTCGGGGCTCAGGGCGTATTCGATCCACAGCTTGGCAGCGGCCTCGTGCTTGGCGCCCTTGAAGATGGCGGTAGCGCCGATTTCAAAGGAAGTGCCGGAGGAGGGGATCACCAGGCCGATGTTGTCATAGCCGTTGTCCACGATCTGGTAAATGCCATCATGCAGGAAGCCGATACCGATGACGCATTCACCAGTGCCCACGTTCTTGCTGGGGCCGGAGCCGGACTTGGTGTACACCTGAATGTTCTTGTCCAGGTCCACCAGGTACTTGATGCCTTCGTCATGGCCGTACTTCTGGATCATGGTGTTGATGACCAGCTTGGCGGTGCCGGCGGTGTTGTAGTTGGACAGCCAGATCAGGCCTTTATATTCGGGCTTGAGCAGGTCGGCCCAATCCTGGGGGATTTCCAGCTTCATGCGTTCCAGCTCTTCGGTGTTCACCATGAAGCCCAGGATGCCCTTGTAAATGCCGTACCAGCAGCCGTCCGCGTCGCGGTAGGCGGGGCCCAGCAGATGGGCGGCGTTCTTGGCTTCGTAGGGCATGAGCAGGCCTTCCTTGGCGCAGATGTTGTAAGGATCGGTGGTGCCGCCGAACCAGACGTCCGCGGAGGGATTGCCGTTTTCTTCTTCGATCTTGGCCTGCACTTCGCCGGTGGACAGGCGCTGATGGGTCACCTTGATGCCGTACAGCTTTTCAAAGCCGTCGCAGGCAGCCTGGAGATATTCTTCTTCGCAGGAGCCGTACACCACCAGTTCGCCCTCAGCCTGAGCGGCGGCGACCAGTTCGGGGTCAGCGCCCACACGGTCTTCCGCCGCGGCGAAGGACACGCAGGAAAGCGCCATTACGGCGATCAGCAGGAATGCCAAAAACTTTTTCATGTCAAAAGCCTCCTTGCAGGTAAATATGGAATTTGACGGGTTCCGTCTTCATCGTTCATTATAGCCGCGCGGGGACGGGTTGTCAAGCAAAAGTTTCCCTTTTCAGGCATAAATCAGCCAGATTGGACAAACACATATCCGGCTGCGTCGCCTCAAATGGCACGGCGAACCAAAAAGAAAAAAGATGACAAAAAAGGGGCAAGTATGGTATACTGTTAGATGGCGGTTTTCCGCACGACAAGAAAAGGATGCACCTTGAAAATCATGTCCAAACGGATTTCCAAACAAACCCGCAGTTATCTTCTCAACGCCGCTGTCATCGTGGTCACGCTGGGCGCGGTGCTTTTGATCAGCGCCCAGGGCGGCGACCTGAACGACGCCTGGACGGCGCTTCGCTCGGCGAATCCTTTCTGGATCGGGGCCGCGCTTCTGTCCTGGTGCGTGTTCATGCTGTTTGAAAGCCTGGGGCTGCATGTTTTCTTTCATCAGCAAAAGGTCAAAATCAAATTGGGCCTGTCCATTTTGATCGGCATGATCGGCAGCTTTTATTCCGCCGTCACCCCGGCGGCCACGGGCGGCCAGCCCATGCAGGTGCTGGCGCTGCGCAAGCGCGGCTATTCCTCGGGGCTGTCCTCCTCCGGCCTGGCGGTCAAGTTTTTTACATTCCAAATGGCGCTGCTGACCCTGGGAGCGCTGCTGTGGATTTTCAATCCCGGCCCGCTTTCTGAATGCCCCCGGGAGGCGATCTGGGTCACGGCGGTGGGATATTTCATCAACGGTCTGTCGGTGGCGGCGGTGGTGCTGCTGGCGATCAACAAGAATATCGTCCGCGGTGTGCTGCGGTTTATCATCAACGTGGGCCACAAACTCCATTTGATCAAGGACAAGCAAAAGATGGAAGCCCGCGCCGAAAAGGCCATCGGGGATTTCCACAGCTCGGTGGATATGCTGACCCACCATCCCATCCGCCTGTTTCATCTGTTCCTGATTTCCTGCCTGCAGGTGCTGGGGCTGATGAGTATTGCCTACTGCGTGTACCGGGCGCTGGGGATGAACGAATATTCCTATTTTGATATACTGACATTGCAGTTCCTCCTGTTCATCGCCGCGTCGTTTACGCCGCTGCCCGGCTCCTCCGGCGCGCAGGAGGGCGGCTTTTATGTGTTTTTCCAGAACGTGTTCCCGGCGGATAAGCTGGTGGGCGCGCTGCTGCTGTGGCGGTTCTTTACCTACTATTTCACCATGATCGTGTGCTTCGGCGCAGTGTTATACGACAGCGCGTGGAACATCCGCCATGCGGGAGAAGGAGGGGAAACGGATGCCCAGGAAGCGTCAGACGACGCCAACCGACCGGCTGGTGCCGGAAAGGAAAACGACCAGTAAGAAATTAAAAGAAAAAACGATGGAGGCCGTGTCCTCCGTGCTGCCCATTTCCCTGCTGGTGCTGGCCATGAGCCTGATCTTCGTGCCCATTGACCTGAGCACCATGAGCCTGTTTCTGTTCGGAGCAGCGCTGCTGATCGTGGGCATGGGGCTGTTCACCCTCGGCGCGGATACCGCCATGCTGCCCATGGGCACTCACATGGGCGCCATGCTGACCCGGAAAAAAAGCGTGAAATTCCTGGTGATCGTCGCCTTCGCGGTAGGCCTGCTGATCACCATGGCGGAGCCGGACCTGACCGTGCTGGCTAACCAGGTGCAGGGCGTGCCCAACCTGGCCCTGATCCTGACCGTGGCGGTGGGCGTGGGTCTGTTCCTGGTGGTGGCGCTGCTGCGCATCCTGTTCCGCTGGCCCCTCAAATGGATGCTGCTGGGTCTGTACGGGCTGGTGTTTCTGCTGGGGGCGCTGATCAAACCGGAATTTGTGCCCATGGCCTTTGATTCCGGCGGCGTGACCACCGGGCCCATGACGGTGCCCTTCATCCTGGCCCTGGGCGTGGGCGTGGCGAACGTGAGCGCCAGCAAGAACGCCCAGGACGATTCCTTCGGCCTGGTGGCGCTGTGCTCCATCGGCCCGGTGCTGAGCATTATGCTGATCAGCCTGTTCTTCCCGCGGCTTACCAACGTGCCCCAGGAAACCGCCGCCGCCGCGGTGCAGACCACCCGGGACGTGACGCTGACCTACGGCCAGGGGCTGCCGTCCTATCTACTGGAAGTGCTGGTGGCGCTCAGCCCCATCGTGGTATTGTTTTTCACCTTCCAGGCCTTCACCCTGCGCCTGCCGGGCTTTGAGCTGAACCGGATTTTCATTGGCACGGTGTACACCTATGTGGGCCTTGTGCTGTTCCTGTCGGGCGTGAACATCGGCTTTTTGCCCATGGGCGACACCCTGGGCCGCATCATCGGCGGATCGGAATGGCGCTGGACGCTGGTGCCGCTGGGGATGCTGCTGGGCTATCTGGTGGTGGCCGCGGAACCGGCGGTGCACGTGCTCAACGAGCAGGTGGAGCAGGTGACTTCCGGCGCGGTGGCCAAAGACGTGATGATGAAAACCATGTCCGTGGGCGTTTCCGTGTCCATCGGTCTGTCGATGCTCAGGATGCTGCTGGGCTTTTCCATCTGGTGGCTGCTGATTCCGGGCTACGCGCTGGCGCTGGGGCTGACCTTCTTCGTGGACCCCATCTTCACCGCCATCGCCTTTGACTCCGGCGGCGTGGCCTCCGGCCCCATGACCGCGGCCTTCATTCTGCCGCTCTTCATGGGTGCCTGCGGGGCCCTCGGCGGCAACATTCTGGAGGACGCCTTCGGCGTGGTGGCCATGGTGGCCATGACCCCGCTGGTGGCTATTCAGGGCCTGGGCCTCGTCTACCGCAGCAAGATGCACGCCGCCAAACAGGAGGAAGCCCAGGCCGCGGCGGACGATGAAATCTTTGATGTGTGATCATAGTTCTAAGTTCTAAGCTGTTTTATGGAATATGCTGTATATGCTTAGAACTTGGAACTTAGAACGTAGAACTAAAAACTCTATGAGGTATAAATCCATGCTAAACGCAACACTGAACATGCTCCTGACGATCGTGGACAGGGGCAAGGGCGACGGGGTGGCGCAGCTGCTCCAGCGGGAAGGGGTGCTGGCCCACTTCATCGCGCTGGGCAACGGCACGGCCGACCAGGGACTTTTATCGCTGCTGGGGCTCAAGGACACCGCCAAGGACGTGGTGTTCAGCTTTATGCAGCGCGGCGCGGCGGTCAAGGCTCTGCGCCGTCTCAGCTATGCCCTGGACATTGACCTGCCGGGCCGCGGCATCGCGTTTCTTCTGCCGCTGAGCAGCGTGGGCGGCAGCCAGACCAAGGAGTATCTTTCCGGCGCATCCGACGCCGCACAGGAGGAGAGCAAACCCATGTATGCCATGCAGAACGACGTGCCCAGCCATGACCTGATCATCACCATCATCAACCGCGGCTTCACCGACCTGGTGATGCAGGCGGCGCTGCCCGCCGGGGCTCGGGGCGGCACGGTGCTCCATGCCCGAGGCGCAGGCTCCCGGGATGCGGCCCAGTTTTTGGGCATCACCATCCAGCCCGAGAAGGAAATGGTGCTGATCCTGACGCCCCACGACAAGAAAGTGCCCATCATGCAGGCCATCACCCGGGGCGCGGGCCTGAACAGCGAAGGCAAAGGCATCGTGTTCAGCCTGCCCGTCACCGACGTGATGGGCGTCGCCCGGATGATGGATACCCAGGAGGAACAGGAATAAAAAAACACGCGCCCCGTTTCGATGCGGCGGCGCGTGTTTTCAAAGGCTTCTGGGATAAAAGGACGCGGTAAGGAAATGGGACGGATCATCGGGGATTGCTTGATCTTTCTGGCCGTGGCGTTTACGGCCTATCTTTCGGTCGTCATGGTGCGGCGGATCAGCACGGTCGTGCTGAAGAAAAGCTATACCAAAATCTTTGTCTGCGAGCTGATCGCCTGCGCTTTTTTGATCCTGTTCGCGCTGGATGTCCGGTTCGGGTTCCTCACCCGGATGCTCCCAAATGCAATCAAGGCGGTGGGGGGATGTCTGCGCGCGGCGGTAGTGCTTGTCACGGCGGTTTTGCTGTTCTTTATCGGAAAGATTACGGCGGGCAGCCTGATACGCACCGAGGTCCCCACGCATCATGTCATCGTGCTGGGACTGGCCCTGAAAAAAGGCAAACCTGCCGACGATCTGATGGCCCGGCTGGATATGGCGGAAGCGTATTGGCGGAAGAACCCCGACGCGGCGCTGATCCTGACCGGTGGGAACGCGGACGCGTCCGGCAAAACCGAGGCTGCCGTCATGCGGGATATCCTCCTAAAACGCGGCGTGCCCCGGGACAGGATGATCCTGGAGGATCAGGCCGAAACCACAAAGGAGAATTTTCTGAACACGGCAAAACTCATCAGCCCGTCGTCGCCCGTCGTTCTCGTCAGCAGCGATTATCACATGGACAGGGCTGTGCGGACAGCAAAAAACGCAGGCTTTTCATCGGTCCTGCGTTTGCCCGCGCCGTCCTCCGGGCTGGAATTCGGCGCGAATGTGATGTGGGAAGTGGTTCTGGAACTGAACGAATTGCTGCTTGGGCGTTGAATGTCAGGCGTTGCTTTGGATGTGCAGCCACTGATCGCCCCGGAAGCGCAGGCGCAAAGCGATACTGCGCACCAGCCACTCGAACACCAGCGCGATCCAGATGCCCGGCACGCCCAGGCCCAGGGGGATCGTGAGGGTATAGCCCAAAATGCAGCGGCCCAGCAGCAGCGCGCTGACCGACACGATGCCGGTGTACACGCTGTCGCCCGCCGTGCGCAGCACCATGGCGGGAATGTTGCCGTCGCACCAGAGCAGCGGCATGGAAAACACCGCGATGCGAAGACAGGTGTAGATGATGGCCGTGCCCTGCTCCGTGGCGTGGTACAGCCTGAGGAGCAGCGGGGTGAGGGGATAGAGGATCAGTACCGTCAGCAGCAGCACGAACCGGCCCACATGAATGAGGTTTTTGCAGTATTGCCGGGTCAAGTCGTAGTGCTTCGCGCCGTAGCACTGGCCGCAGACCGTGCTGGCCAGAGCGGTCAGAGCGTTGGCGGAGGTGCAGTACAGGTTCAGCATGGAATTGGACACCGCGTGAGCGGCCAGGTCGGTGGTGGTCAGGCGGGCCAGGTACACCTGCACCAGCAGCATCCCGCCCTGGGTCAGGAGCGATTCCACTGTCAGCGGCAGGCCAAGGGACACGATTTCCCGGGTGACGGCGGCGTGAAAGTGAAAGAAATGCTTGAAGTGGATGTGGTAGGGCGTGTGGCGCAGAAGCCAGAATACCGCCAGCGCCATGCCCAGCGTCCGCGCCACGATGTAGCTCAGGCCCGAGCCCGCCACGCCCAGCCCGAAGCCGTTGATGAACAGCAGGCTCAGCAGCAGATGGGCCACGTTGATCACGATGGTGAGCAGCAGACTGGAGCGCGTGTCGCCCAGGCTGCGGAAGATATTGAAGATGGCGTTGAACACCGAAAAGGGAATGAAGGATACCGCCATCATGCGCATGTAGCGCACCGCGTATTCGATCAGGATCGGCTCCACGTTGGGGTAAATCAAATGCACCAGCGTATCGGCGAACAAAATCAGCACCGCGCTCAGCCCGATAGACACCCCGCAGCACAGGCCCACGGCCTCCCCGATGGCCCGGCGGATCTCCTGCTCGTCTCCCCGGCCCTTGGCCCGGGACACCACGATGGCCCCGCCCGTCGCCAGCGACATGAACACCAGCGACACCAGGCTGTTCACCGTGCCCACCATGGACACCGCGGCAATGGCCGCTTCGCCGATGGAGGACACCAGCGCTGTCGAAAGCAGGCTGATGAAGCAGATGAAAAACTGGTCGAGCGTCAGGGTGATGAACATCTTCCTGAGTTCGGAATAGGTAAAGTGGCTCGTGGTCAAAAGCGCATCCAGGCGCTTGCGCAGTGTCTTCATGGGTATCCTCCGAACAGGTAAGAAAAGCTGTTGATACGGCGACTTGATTATAATACCGAACGGGGAAATAGTAAAGCGGATTGTGAGGTTTTGACGATGGAAACACGGGAAAAAAAGGCGGTTTATCTGGGGGTCATGGATTGGGGCGGTGCGGAAACGACCAAGCAGAACGCGGTGGATTTCCGGTATCGCTTCCTGATCAACGGCCTGGAGGAATGCTTCCGGGTCGGCGTTGAAAACGATTATGCTTTGCAAAATGCCTTAAAGGTCGGTTATCCCTATTGGATCACCGTACAGGATGGTATGGTGACGGCGGTTCAGGAATTGGCGGAGGATGTGGAAGAAGTCTATCAGCCACCGGTCTGCGGTGTGCGGGGCGTTCGCACGGTGAAGAATTTTCTGCAAACCGCCTTGGAGCCGGTGGGCACGACGCTGTATGTGTTCGGCGGCGGCTGGAACTGGCAGGATAACGGCACCGCGCCCCAGGCAAAGACCCTGGGCGTGTCGCCGGACTGGGTGCGGTTCTTCCGCAATCAGGACGCAAACTACACTTATAAGGATAGGAACGGCCAGGAAGAAAACCGCGACCCGAAAAACAGCTATTATCCCTTCGGCGATTTCAACCAATATTATTATGCCGGGCTGGACTGCTCGGGGTATGTGGGCTGGGCGGTGTACAACGCGCTGGAAACGGAAAGCGGCAGGCCTGGCTATGTCGGCGGTGCGAACGGGATGGCGAAGCGCTTTTCGGAAATGGGTCTTGGTACGTGCACAAAAGATGAACCGCTGAACCAGGCCATGCAGCCCGGCGACATCGTGAGCATGGACGGACATGTGTGGATTTCGTTGGGCGTGTGCGCCGATGGCAGCGGGGTGATTCTCCATTCCACGCCTTCCATGAGCCGCCTGGGACAGCCCGGCGGCGGTGTGCAGATCGGCGCAGTTGCGGAGAGCGAGCAGTGCGAAGCCTACCGTTTGGCTGACCGGTACATGGCCAAATACTTTCCGGCGTGGTATGAGCGCTATCCCGCCGCACTCAAAAGCCCGGCACTGTATTTTGCGCTGAAGCTGGAGGAAAGCGGGCGCTTCTCCTGGAATGAACAAACCCTCGCTGACCCGGAGGGTATCCGGGAAATGCGGCCGGAGGAGGCGCTCAAAGCGCTCTTTGGGGAAAAGAAAAGGACACTTTAACGCTATAAAACATTTTCCAAAAGCCTTCCCCTCGCAGGGGAAGGTGGGCCGCGCGGAACCAAGAATGAGAGAGAAGTCAAGCAATTTCGCGCGGCTCGGATGCGGTGAACTCACCTGTTGAAATTCAAACATGAAAGGGAAAGGAGCACCTCATCCGTCAGGCGCGAATTGACTTGGTCACACTTTCCATCTTGGTTCTGCGCCTGACACCTTCCCCTGCGAGGGGAAGGCTTTTGGCTGCATTTTTCCAACTTGTGTTATAGCGTTAAAGCGCCCATAAACGAATGACAACCGTACAACTACCGAATCATTAGGAGGTCGAAACGAACCATGCGAACGCTATGGAACGAAGGATGGCAATTTGCAAAGCTGCCCCTGGGAAGCACCTACGAAGATATGGAACGGTCGGAAAAGTCGTCCGTGAAGCTGCCTCACGATTGGCTGATCGCGCAAACGGAGAACTTGTATGAATCCGGCGACGGGTGGTATGTGAAAACCTTTGACAAGTCCGAAGCCGATGCGGACTGCACGCTGCTTGATTTTGACGGCGTATACATGGATGCCGACGTGCTGCTGAACGGCGAAATCCTTTGCACCCATCACTATGGGTACACGCCCTTCTTTGTGGATTTGTCCGGAAAGCTGCGGGACGGCAAAAACGAAATCGCCGTGCATATCCGCCACCAAAGCCCCAATTCCCGCTGGTATTCCGGCGCGGGCATTTTCCGGGATGTGCACCTGCTGACCCTGCCCGCGCGGCATATGGCGACCGACGGCTTCCAGGTAAATACGGAATATAAAGACGGCCAATGGTCGCTGACGGTGGACGCGGAAATCGAAGGGCCGGGACAGGAAATGCCCGCCTGCTCGCTGCTGGATTCCCAAGGAAATGAAATCGTCAAGGGTGTTATGACCAGCACGGAAATCACCTGGACGCTGACGGACGTTCATCCTTGGAGCATTGAACATCCGTATCTGTATACATTAAAGCTCACCCTGGGCGGCCAGACCGAAGAAATTGCCGTTGGCTTCCGTCAGACGGCGTTCACCCCGGACAAAGGCTTTTTCCTGAACGGCCAGAGCGTCAAGCTGTTCGGCGTGTGCCTGCATCACGACCTGGGCTTGCTGGGCGCGGCGTTCCACGAAAAGGCGGCAGAACGCCAGTTGCGCGTCATGCGGGAGATGGGCGTGAACGCCATCCGCACCAGCCACAACCCGCCCGCCCGGAAGCTGCTGGACCTGTGCGACCGAATCGGCTTCCTGGTGATGGACGAACTGTACGACATGTGGGAGCTGCCCAAAACCACCTACGACAACGCCCGCTTCTTCCCCGACACCTATCCCCAGGACGTGGCGGCCTGGGTGCGGCGCGACCGGTGCCATCCCTGCGTGATCCTGTGGAGCATCGGCAATGAGATTTACGACATGCAGGCCTCCGACCGGGGCCAGTACTGGACGAAAACGCTGATGGACGAGGTGCGAAAGCACGATACCCGCCACGCGCCGGTCACCTTTGCCAGCAACTACATGCCCTGGGAAGGCGCGCAGAAGTGCGCCGATATTGTCAAGCTGCCGGGCTACAACTACGCCGAAAGGTACTACGCCGAACACCATCAGAAGCATCCCGACTGGGTGATCTTCGGCAGCGAAACCGGTTCCCTGCTGGCCAGCCGGGGCATTTACCATTTCCCGCTGAAGGAAACCATCCTGTCCGAGGAGGATTTGCAGTGCTCCGCCCTGCTGAACACCAACACCAGCTGGGGAGCCCATGATCTGCGGGTGATGCTGACGGAGGATTTGAACACGCCCTATTCCCTGGGGCAGTTCGTCTGGTCGGGCATCGACTACATCGGCGAGCCCACGCCCTACCACACCCGCAACTGCTACTTCGGCCAGACCGACACCGCTTGCTTCCCCAAGGACGCGTTCTACTTCTATCAGGCTATGTGGACGGAAAAGCCCATGATCCACATCGGCATTTACTGGGACTGGAACGAAGGGCAGCTCATCGACGTGCCGGTGATGACCAATTGCCAGTCAGTTGAGCTATTCTTAAACGGGAAGTCCCTGGGCCGGAAAACCGTCGATCAGCGGGACGCGGAAGGGAGTCTGCCTCTCTGGCAGGTGCCCTATCAGCCCGGCGAACTCAAGGCCGTGGGCTATGACGCGGAAGGCAAGATGATCTGCGAGGCGGTGCGCCGCTCCTTCGGCGAAGCGAAGAAGATCGTTCTGACAGCGGAAGAAACCGAATTGAAAGCCCATTGCGGCGACATCGCGTTCATTGCCGTCAGCGCAGTGGATGAAAACGGCAATCCGGTGGAAAACGCCGTCAACCGCGTTCACGCGGAAGTGACCGGCGCTGGCGTGCTGCTGGGCATGGACAACGGCGACAGCGCTGACGTGGACGGCTACCAGGTCACCTCCCGCCGCCTGTTCTCCGGCAAGCTGCTGCTGATGGTCGGCGCGAACGAGGCGGGGGAAATCCGCGTAAAGGTCAGCGGCAAGGGATTGGAAAGCTCCGAAATTACTTTGACCGTGCAAGAAAACAAAGAGCGGAAAGAAGCTCGTTTCTTCCCCACGCTGTGCAAAGATACGATTCCCGAGGAAGAAACCTTCATCCGCCGCATTGACCTGAAGCCTTTGTCTGAAACCGCGCTGACGCCTGAGCATCCCTCCGTTTCCTTCCGGGTGTCCGTGTATCCCGAAGACGCCTTGAAGCAGGACATCCGCTTCCGCGCCACCAACGCCCAGGGAGTGGACATGCCCTGCATGCAGGTGGCCCAGGATGGCAGCACCGTGACGGTCACGGCCCTGGGCGACGGGAACGTGTATCTCCGCGCAACGGCGAACAACGGCTATCCCCACGCCCGCGTGCTGTCGGTGATCGAAGTCAGCGCGGCGGGCTTTGGCCCGGTGGGGCTGAACCCCTATGAATTCATTTACGCATCCCTTTGCGACCTGCGGGAGGGGAACGTGGGCGTGGGCAACGACCGGGGCATCGCCTTTGCCCGGGAAAGCGAAAGCGCCGTGGGCTTCACCAACGTTGATTTCGGCCCAGCGGGCTCCGACGAAATCACCATCCCGATCTTCGCCCTGAACGGAGATTTGTACCGCTTAAAGCTCTGGGACGGTATGCCGGGCCAGGGCGGACGGTTCATTTGCGAACTGCCCTACCAGAAGCCCAGCATCTGGAACACCTACCAGCCCGAAACCTGGCATCTTCCCGAAGCGCTTACCGGCGTTCATACCCTGGCCTTCTCCCTGGAAAGCAAGGTGCACATGCAGGGCTTCTCCTTCTCCCGCCAGAGCCGCGCCCTGCGCTACAACCGGGCGGTGGACTGCGACGAGCTGTACGGCGACAGTTTTAAAAAGGACAGCGACGCTGTCCGCAGGATCGGCAACAACGTGACGCTGTCCTTCCATCATATGCAGTTTGACAAAGCCGGAAAGGTGACCCTGACCCTGGACGGCGCGACGGCGCTGGATACCAACACCGTGTCCCTTCGTATCACCAATGAGCAGGGCGAAGCGAAGGTATCCACCTGCGATTTCAGGCAGTCTGAACGCGGCGAACAGACTTTTGAAGTCGATGTGCCGCAAGGGATGTGCGACGTTTCCTTCGTGTTCCTGCCCGGCAGCAGCTTTGACTTCTACGGGTTCAGCTTCACGCCGGTGAATGACTGAATCGCTCCGGCCCGGTTTTTTCAAAGCGCTTTCTTCCATTTTGCATCATTTTGTGGTATACTGGGCTTCCGCCGGTTTTCGGCGGCGCATCAACAAACACAGGGGGAACTATGAACAAGAAGGACATTGCCGAGATCAAGCGGCGTTTTAACCTGGAGCACAACAACATTACCTGCATCCGCGGCTGCTATGTGAACAACCAGGGCGAGGTGATTTCATCCTTTACCCGCTCGCTGGTGGGTATGGCGCAGGAGGAAGCGGAAAAGTACCTGGCCATTTTCAAGCGCACCCTGTCCGGCAACCAGGGCCAGAACCTGCTGGACATCCACTTTGATCCGGAAACCATGGAAAGCGCCCCGGAATACCAGCTGCTCACCGCGCTCAAGGACACCGCCCTCAAGGACGACGAGACGGTGGAATACTTTTTCCAGCAGCTCATCAGCGGCCTGCACATGGAGGACCATTACCTGATCCTGCTGATGCACGACGGCTACGACATTCCCTACCGTTCCAAGGAGGACGGCAGCAAGGTGGCTGACATGAGCACCGAAGTGTTCCATTACATCCTGTGCAGCGTGTGCCCCGTGCGGCTCACCAAGCCGACCCTCAGCTATGATGCGGGCAAGAACGACTTCCGCAGCCGGGAATCCGACTGGATCGTAGGCGCGCCGGAGATGGGCTTTCTGTTCCCGGCGTTTGAGGAGCGGGCAGCGAATGTTTACGAAGCGCTGTACTACACCCGCGACACTGCCGAGGGCCACGACGACTTCGTGAACACCGTGTTCCAGTCCGAGCTGCCCATGCCCGCCGACCAGCAGAAGGAAATCTTCCAGAACATTTTAAAAGAAACCTTGGAAGAGGATTGCAGCTACGAGGTCATGCAGGCGGTGCACGAACAGGTGATGGAGCGCCTGGAGGAAAAGAAGCAGGAAAAGAGCAGCGAGCCGGTGGAGCTGACCAAGTACGACGTGACCGATGTGCTGGCGGAGTGCGGCGTGTCCACGGCCCACATGGAGGCCTTCAACGATAAGTACGATCAGGAATTCGGCCAGCAGACGCGGCTCAACGCCGTGAACGTGACCAACCCCAAGCAGTTTGAGGTCAAGACCCCCAGTGTGGTCATCAAGGTCAATTCCGACCGCACCGACCTGGTGGAGACCCGGGTGATCGACGGCCATCCCTACATCCTCATCCGCGCGGACGACGGCGTGGAGGTCAACGGCGTGAACGTGAGCCTGCCGCAATGACGGAGCCGATCGAGTTTGACGCGGTGATTATCAAAAACCCAGATATGGATGCCGCGTACATCGAAATCCCGTTCGACGTGAAAGCGCGGTACGGGAAAGGCCGTGTCGCCGTACACGCGGAGTTTGACGGGTATCCCTATGACGGGCAGCTGGTGCGCATGGGCACGCCCTGCCACATCCTCGGCATCCGCAAGGACATCCGCGCCGCCATCGGCAAACAGCCCGGCGACACGGTGCATGTGCGCCTGAACGAAAGAAAACCATAAAAACAGCAGCCTCTCCAGTTCCGGAGGGGCTGCTGTTTTTTTTTCGGCCATTGCCGGCACTAAACGACTTCCACCTGCACCCCCAATTTCTTGAGGCGGGTCAGGGTTTCGTTTTCGATGCCACGGTCAGTGATGAGCAGGGACGCTTCCCGCAAATCGCAGATGCGGGCCAGGGCGACACGGCCGAACTTGGTATGATCGGCAACGATCACGCTGCGGGCGGCGGAGCGAAGCATCAGGCGCTTTAAGCCGACTTCGGTAAAATTGGCGTTGGTGACGCCGCCGGTCAGGTCGATACCGTCCACCCCGATAAAGGCCACATCCACATGGGAATCGCGGACAAAGCTCTCCGGAATGGAGCCTACCAGCTCCTGCCTGCCCTGACGGCGGGTGCCCCCCGTCACGATCAGCATACTGGAGGAATGGATCGGCGTCTGGTATGCGATATAGAGGTCGTTGGTGATGATGGTCAGGTTTTCATGATGCGCCAAAGCCTGCGCTATGAAAAACGTGGTGGTACCGGAGTCGATCAGCACCGTGTCGCCGGAATGCACCAATTGGGCGGCGCGTTCGGCAATGCGATGCTTTTCTTCCAGCATCAGATTGATTTTTTCGGAATACACCGATTCGTAGGATGTACTGCGGTCCACCTTGATGGCGCCGCCATGGGTCCGCCGCAGCGCGCCTTGCTGGTCCAGATCGTCCAAGTCGCGTCGCACGGTCGCTTCGGATACATGAAACTTTTCCGCCAGCTCGTGAATTTGCGCGCTGGTGTTGGCTTCAATGTATTCCATCATTTTCTTTTGCCGTTCGGCTGGGATATAGGTATTCTTCTCCATCGGGTCGCACCTCCGCACTTGGTATAAAAGGTGTTCCGGGGATTCCAACCGACTTTATCATACAATATTTTCTTGAATTTGTAAAGTCCTGAGATGGAAAGATATTCCATGAAAAATGAAAAATGATCAATTTTTATAATGAAATAACTGAATAGAGGGATAATTTTTTATAATTAAATAAGGGACGGATTGAGCATTAGGCAATAGATGTTAGATGAGGGAATAAAAAGTATGAAAGCCCCTTCGTCTGTCATCCCGAGCGAAGCCGAGCTAACAGCGAGGCGCAGTCGAGGGACCTGGGAGCTGGGGATCACGTTGTTTGGTTGAATGTGTTGCTCTCAGGTCCCTCGACTACGGTTCGCGTCCCGCTCACCTTCGCTCGGGATGACAAAGGGGGATGCCACTCCGCTGGGAATGGAAAATGAGGGTCCCCCCTGTTGCCTACTGCCTATTGCCCACTGCCTCCTCCTCACATCTTCTCCACCACATGGGTCAGCAGGGCGGCGAACTCCCCGCGCATATGACGGCCCATTTCCATGACCTCCTGGTGGTTGATGGGCCCGCGTTCCACGCCTGCGGCCATGTTGGTGATGCAGCTGATGCCAAGCACCTTGATGCCGGCGTGCACGGCGGCAATGGTTTCCGGCACGGTGGACATACCCACCGCGTCCGCGCCCAGCACCCGTGCCATGCGTACCTCCGCCGGGGTTTCATAGGTAGGCCCGTTCATCCAGCAGTACACGCCCCGGCGCAGGTCAATGTCCAGTTCACGGGCGGCATGCATGGTCAGCTCCCGCAGGGAGCGGTCGTAGGCTTCCGTCATGTCGGGGAAGCGGGGGCCGAAGGCATCCATATTGGGGCCGGTCAGCGGGTTCTTGCCGGACATATTGATGAAATCGGAAATCAGCATCAGTGTGCCAGCGCGGAAGTCCACGTTCACGCCGCCCGCCGCGTTGGTGAGGATCAGCTTCTTGACGCCCAGCCGGGCCATGACCCGAATCGGCATCACCACGTCCTGCATGGGATGGCCTTCATAGCTGTGGAAGCGGCCGCTCATGAGCAGCACCCGCTTGTCTGCCAGATTGCCGATGATGAACTTGCCCGCATGACCCGGCACGGTGGCCTTGGGGAAGCCGGGAATGTCGGTGTAGGACAGCTCCTTTGTATCGGTCAGGTCGTTGCCAAAGTCCCCCAGGCCGCTGCCCAGCACGATGGTGATGTCGGCGCGGCCTAAGCTGTTTTCCACCACGTCGGCGGCCCGCTGGATGCGTCGCATTTCCTCCTCGCACCCCGCCTCAATTTCATGGAGGTAGGATTTGGCCCCGAAGCGCTCGGGCAGGCCGAAGAAATCGCAGATGGTGGCAGCGGTGTCGGCGAAGGTTTCCCTGGTGCCCAGGGGATGCTGGCCCACCATGCCCTTCTTCCAGACGAGCAGCGGCGCGTATTCTCTTGTGTGGTCGGTGCCCTTGTAGGTGGGGTCGCAGCCGTGGTCGGCGGTGAGAATGAGCAGATCGTCGTCCCCCATCAGCGCCTGGATTTCCGGCAGGCGGGCGTCGAAGTATTCCAGCGCCTTGCCGTAGCCCTCCACGTCCCGGCGGTGGCCGTAGATGGAATCGGTATCCACCAGGTTGGTGAACAGCACGCCGTCAAAGTCCCGCTTCATATATTCGATGGTGGCGTCAATGCAGGCAGGGTTCCCGGCGGCGTGATTGCTTCCGGTCAACCCCTGGTGGGCGAAAATATCCTCGATCTTGCCCACGCCCAGGGTTTCATAGCCCGCTTCCTTCAGCACATCCAGCACGGAGGGGGCGATGGGCTTTAAGGAAAAGTCCCGCCGCCGTCCGGTGCGCTGGAAGTGGCCCTTGCCCGTTCCGATGAAGGGGCGGGCAATCACGCGGCCCACGCCGTGCTCGCCCTGCAATTGCCGCCGGGCGATTTCGCACATTTCGTACAGTTTTTCGATGGGGTAAATGTCCTCATGGCAGGCAATCTGGAACACGCTGTCCCCGGAGGTGTACACGATGGGATAGCCCGTTTTCATGTGTTCTTCGCCCAGCTCGTCCAGAATGGTGGTGCCGGAGGCGGGCTTGTTGCCCAGGGTCTTTGTGCCGATGGCGGCCTCAAAGGCGTCCATGACCTCCTTGGGGAAGCCATCCGGGTACAAGGGGAAGGGCGTTTTCACCGTCACGCCCGCCATTTCCCAATGGCCGGTGGTGGTGTCCTTGCCCGCGGATTTTTCCAGGCAGCGGCCATAGGCCCCCGCGCCGTAAGCCTGGGGCAGGTTCAGGCCTGGCAGCTGGCTCAAGCCCATGGAAAGCATGTTGGGGATATTCAGGTTCATTTTCTCCGCGATGTGGCCGATGGTGTTGGCCCCTTCGTCGCCAAAAGCTGCCGCGTCGGGCAACGCCCCCGCGCCCACGCTGTCCAGCACAATCCAGATCACTCGTTTCATAGTGGTTCCTCTCCTTCTGCTATTATATACGAAAACAAATCAAGTGAAAAATGTCAGCCAAACTGATCGATAAAAATAATGATTCCTGTTTCAACATCAAACACACCGAATTCAAATCCACGGCCAATGTTTCCAATAGATGAAAAACAGTCTTTTGCCGTTTCAGCACCTAAAATAGGCTGTGAAGTTTCTCTGTAGAACCATGCGTCAAAGACAGTGTTATCTGGTATAGTCAACAAATCGGGGTACCAGAAGCATTTTGAAAATCCGCGCAGCTCCGCTTCTGTAACGGGTGAAACAATCCAACCTTCTGTATTCGTCATGCGTTCCAGCAAATCTTCTCTGTCAATCGAATATTGAATTTGGAATGTTGTCATCAGAAAGGAATCCCTGAAACCTGTATAGCCATGCAGACAGAAAGCGGGTGCGTACTGTTTTGGAAGATTCATTTTCTTTAAGGCATATTCCGCATCGTTAATGGAAGCAAATCTTAGGTCTTCTGCAAGCGTTCCTGCAAAGTACGCAATTGCAAGTGATACTGCTGCGCTCAGCAGAATGATTGCGGCTTGCATCCCCTTTTTCATTTTACACTCCTTTCCAACCTGGATAGATCGGAAGCGGTAAGTAGGGAACCCGCCAAAAGGCTTCCCCTTGAGGGGAAGCTGTCAGGCGCGGAACCAAGTATGATAGAGAAATCAAGTCAATTTGCGCCTGACTGATGAGGTGATTAGCTGGACTTCATCAAAGCTGCTTGGTTTCAATCCAGCAAATCACCTCATTCGTCCTGCGCGAAATTACTTGGTTTCTTCGATGATGTTGGTTCCGCGCAGGCCACCTTCCCCTCAAGGGGAAGGCTATTAGCTGGGTTCTTGCTTACAGGCTTCAGGTTTATTCGGGTTAAGGAATATGCATTACGCCTTCTTTGGTTCTTTCTTGGGCTCCAAGAAAGAACACGTTCCCTCCCCGTCCTACGGTACCAGCGGGTCGGAGTCATCTTCCTCCGTGTTTTCCTCCGGGGGCTTGGGCAAATCCTCCAGAGAATGGAGGCCGAAGTGGGAGAGGAACTTGTCGGTGGTGCCGTAGAGGATGGGACGGCCCAGGGCTTCCTTGCGGCCCACTTCCTCGATGAGGCCCTTGTTCACCAAGGACTGCACTGAGTAATCGCACTTCACCCCGCGCACGGCCTCCATTTCCAGCTTGGTCACCGGCTGGCGGTAGGCCACGATGGCCAGCGTTTCCAGCGCGGACTGGGAAAGGCTCTGCTTCTGAATGGGCTGCAAAAGCCTTTCCACATACGGCGCGTACTCGGCGCGGGTGGACAGCTGGATGTGCTCGCCGAAGCGTTTCAGGGTGATGCCCCGGCGGTGGAAGGAATAGTCGCTGTCCAGGGCGTCGATGGCCTGGCGGGTTTCGTCCTCGGTCACGTCCAGCGCCCGCTGCATATCCTTCACGTTGACCGGCTCCCCGGCCACAAACAGAATGGCCTCGATCACGTGGGCCAGCTCATTCGTATCCATCAATCTGCAAATCTCCCTCCGCGGGCTCGCCCGCCCGCGCTTCCAATACCATGTCCCCGAAAATGCCGTCCTGCTCCGCGCTCACGCGGCCCAGGCGCAAAAGCTCCAATAATGCCAAGAACAGCGTCACCACCTCGTCCCGGCTGGGATTTGGGGAAAACAATTCGTCAAACTTCACCGGCCCTTTTTTCAGGCGCTTTAAAATGTGAGCGCTGCACCGGGGCACGGTGTATTCGTCCCGCACGATGCGCCGCGCGGTCTGAATGGGTTCCTCGTCCTCCTCCTTCACCCGCGCCATCACCCGGGCGAAGGCGGCCAGCAGCCCTTCCATGGTCAGGTTTTTTAATTCCAGCGTAGGCGGGGGCAGGGGGTATTCCTCCGGCAGCTTTTCAAACATCAGCGCCGCCGCCTTTTCAAACCCCTGCATATTCTGGGCGATTTCCTTGAACCGCTGGTATTCCTCCAACTGACGGATCAGGGCCTGCTCCGGGTCCTCCTCGCCTTCCTCCAGCTTGGGCTTGGGTAGCAGGGAGCGGCTCTTGATTTCCAGCAGCGTGGCCGCCATGTTGATGAACGCGCTGGCGTCATCCATGTCCAGGTCGGGCGCGTTCTGCACTGACTGGATATACTGGTCCGTCACCTGGGACACGAAGATGTCCTTGATGTCGATTTTCGCTTTGCCGATCAGAAAGAGCAGCATGTCCAGCGGCCCTTCAAACTGGCCCAAATGGAGCGTGAGAGGCATGATAATCCCTCATTTTATAATTGTTGTTTAGCGAAAGAACAGAGTACAGAGGGCAGAGTACAGATGATTTTGTGTTGCCAATTCAAGCCGCGCTTCTGTCCGTCTATAAAAATCTGAACTCTGTACTCTGAACTCTGCACACTCATCCAAGCCCAAATACTGTTAAGATTCCGCTCACTACCGTTCCCTGCACAAAGGACACGGCGGTGCTGATGGCGGTGGAAATGAAGGAGGTAAAGTACAACAGAATCAGCATCCCGATCATCAGGACATTGACCACCTTGGCGGGGATGTGCAGCCGGCCGCGCAGGAAAATGTCGTTCACCACATGGTAGCCGTCCAGCGGCGGGATGGGCAGCAGGTTGAACACCGCCAGGCTCAGGTTGATGCGGGTAAAGTACATCAGGAACCGCTGGATATACATCATCCAGGGATACCGCAGGTATTCGTTCATCACGTCCGCGGTGAAATAGTAATCACCCTGCAGCGTGTACACCAGGCTCATGTCCCGGAATTTCATGGGCGTCAGGATGCTCAGATACGCCCGGTCGCCTGATACGGACGACAGATAATCGTTCGCCCGCTCAATCACCAGGCTGTTTTCGCCGCTGAGGATGGGGTAGAAGTTCACTCCGTCAAAGCGCAGGAATTGGCTGGGCGTGGTCAGGGAGCCCAGCTGCCACACCTCCGGCTTCCACAAGAGCTGGTTCAGCCCCACCATGAAGCATGTCGCCGCCAAAAACAAACACAGATTCATCACGATGCCCGCGATGGACACCAGCAGATCGTCCCGGCGGAAGTTCTTATAATTCCGCGGGTTCACCGGCACGGGCCGCGCCCAGCCGAAGCCGAACAAAAACATGAACAGCGTACCGATGGGGTCCAGGTGGCGCAGCGGGTTAAAGCTCAGCCGTCCCATCATCTGGGCCGTGGGGTCGCCGCAGCGCAGCGCCACGTAGCCGTGGGCCAGTTCGTGCAGCGTCAGGGCGATCAGCACCGCCGGAAGGTTATACAAAAGAATGATCAGCGTGCCGCGCGGGTCGCTTTGCAGGCTGGAAAGGATGCCCAATGTTTCCGCTCCCTTCAAACATTTTTCCATCGTTATTATACCTGAAAGCCGGCGAAAACACAAGACGCGGAAGAAAAACATGGTCAATTCCGTTTTTCGGCAGGAGAATTACAGTTGGATCAAGAATACAATAAAAGTACACTTTGCTGGAGGGGGCTTTTTTTATGCTGTCTTTTACCAAGGCCCGGATGAAAAACGAGCGGTTGGTGGCGTATATCGAAATCGTGCTGGGCTGTATCATCGGCGGCGCGGCGTACCCGCTGTTCCTGGTGCCCAACAACATCGCGCCGGGCGGTCTGACAGGCATCGCCACGATCTTCAATTATCTGTGGGGCTGGCCGGTGGGCGTGACCAGCATGGCCATGAACCTGCCCCTGTTTATCATCGGGTTCAAGGAAATGGGCCATATCTTCGTGTTCCGGTCGCTGGTGGCCACGGTGCTCTTCTCCGCCTGCATCGACCTGATTCCGCTGCCGCCGCTGACGGACGACATATTGCTGGGCAGCGTGTACGGCGCGCTGGTGCTGGGCGTAGGCCTGGGCCTGATCATGCGCGGCGGGGCCACCACCGGCGGCACCGATATGATCGCCCGGATGGTGCATAAAAAGCTCCCCATCGTGACGGTGGGCGGCTTTCTGTTTCTATTCGACTGCGCGGTGATCCTGTGCGCCTGGTTCACCATGAGCGCCCACGCTGCGCTGTACGCGCTCATCTGCATTTTCGTCAACGCCAAGGCGGTGGACCTGGTCCTGGCGGGCTTCGGCTCGGCCAAGGCGTGCTTCATCATCACCAACCGCGCGGTGGACATTTCCCAGCGCATCATGTCAGAATTGGACCGCGGAGCCACGGTGGTGAACGGTACCGGCGCGTACAGCGGGCAGGAGCGCACGCTGCTGATCAGCGTGGTGTCCCAGCGCGAGGTCATCCCGCTCAAAAAAATCGTGCGGCAGGAGGACGAAAAGGCGTTTATGTTCATCACCGACACCCACGAAACCCTGGGGGAGGGGTTCAGCGCTTTGGCAGAATGACGGAAAGAATGCCTTGCGTCTGGAAACGTATGGTAGTATAATGAACGGGCCGTTTTAAGACGGCAAACTGTGAGAGAGGATGAAATCCGGATGAAAAAGAAACTGTCCTTATCCGTGCTGTTTTTCGCGTTGTTCCTGGCGCTGATCGCGGTGGTGACCACGGTGGACGTGGCGGCCATCGGCCCGGAGGGAACAAAGATCGGCCTGTCCCATCTGAACCAGGCGGTGCACGAAGCATTGGGGGAGAATATGGGCTTCCTGTACAGCTTCACCAAGTACCTGGGCTATCTGGCCATCCTGCTGGCGGTGTGCGTGCTGGGGGTGTGCGCTGTACAGCTGATTTACCGCAAAAGCCTGCAAAAGGTGGATAAAGCCCTGCTGGGCCTGGCCGTGCTGTATGTGGCCGTGGGTGTGCTGTATGTGCTGTTTGAAAAGGTAATCATCAACTACCGGCCCATGATCATGCCGGGCGAAACCGCTCCGGAGGCGTCCTTCCCCTCCACCCACACCATGCTGTTCTGCACCGTTCTGGGCAGCGCCGCGATGGTGTCGGGCCGCTATCTGAACGACGAGCGGAAGGCGCTGCTGGTGAAGGTCGCCTGCGGCGTGCTGCTCATCCTGGGCGTGGCGTTCCGCCTGGGCTCCGGCGTGCACTGGCTCACCGACATCTGCGGCGGCGTGCTGATCAGCTCCGCCCTGCTGCTGGCGTTTTCCGCATACCTGGAAAAAATCGACGGCAAATAAAAAGACGGCAAGCATCATGGCTGACCTTTCCGGGCCAGCCGTTTTTCGTTCCCGGTAAGAGGGGGCGGACCTTGCACGCATAGTTTGATCTGCTATGATATTTGGGCTGAAGGAGGATAACGATGGACGAACGGTTTGACCTGAGCGAAATCGAAAACGATCTGATTGCCCTGCGCGTTTATTATGCGGCTCAGGGCCGGGAGGATATTTCCACCCGCCTGGAGGACATCGTCCTGCGCATGGCGGAAGATTTGCCGCGTATCACCGATTTTGACGCATACAAGGAACAGCTGGTGTCCGACATTGCCAGCGCGGTGGGACTGGACGCGTCGGAAATCCTTGCTTGAAAAAATACCAGGAGGCGAAACCGTGCGTTCCGGAAAAGAATGGACGATTCGGATTGTGATTCTGATGGTGGGCCTGACGATCGCGCACCTGGGTGTTTCCCTGTTTCTGCTGGCCGAACTGGGCTCCGACCCGTTCAATGTGATGATTCAGGGGCTGTACCGGGTTTTCTCGTCCTTGACCCATTGGGAAGCGCTGACCCATGGCCGGGTGCACATTGCTGTGAGCCTGTTGATCATCGCTATTTTGCTCCTGGTGGACAAATCTTATGTCAAGCCCGGCACCGTCCTGTGCATGGTCTGCGGCGGGCCGATCATTGACTTTTTTACGATGGTGCTGTCGCCCCTGAACATCCAGCTTGCCTCGCTTCCGCTGCGGATCGCTGTGCTTGCGGTGGGCTGCGGAGTGCTGGCCTATGGGATGACCATCGTCATCAAGTCCGACGCGGGCACGGGGCCCAACGACCTGGTGGCGGTCGTGCTCAGCGATAAGCTGCACGGTAAATTCAGCGTCGTGCGCATCCTGGTGGACGTCTGCTTTGTTCTCCTGGGCTATCTGATGGGCGGCACCGTGGGCATCGGCACGATCATCTGCGCCTTGCTGGTCGGCCCGGTCGCCGGGTTTTTTCTTCCTATCAATGAAAAAAACATCCAACGGCTGCTGCCTGGAAAATAAGCGCATACACAAAAAGCCCGGAATCAACCGATTCCCGGGCTTTCTGCTTGGCAGGGGAAGAAGGATTCGAATAATAAGGGTGGCGTTTTTTCTGGTTATCACAAATTATCACAAGCCTTAAAAAACAAGGGAATTACAGCTTTTTTGTGTTTGCTTGTTATCTCTTGTTTTTTCGTGTTGTGGGTAAAAATGTGGGTCAAATGTAGGCATAAAAAAGCCCGCCTTGCGGCGGGCCTGTAGGTTATTTCTGTTCTTCTTTTTCCTGTTCTTCCAATAGTTGTTTGAGATATTCAAGCATGGCTTCTTTGTTCTCAGGTGTCAACTGGGCGAACTTCCGTTTATATTCTTCATTGGTCATTTTCCTTTTCCTCCTTCAAAATGTATTGCTGGAAACTATCGTCTTTCAGCGCTTCCGCTTCTGCTTCGTCCAGGATCGCGTTTTCTTCTTCCGGGTGTTCCTTCATCCTTTCCAGGATCGCCCGCGCTGCTGCGCTGCCGTAAGCCTGAATCATTGTTGTGCGGTACATCTGTTTTTGGGTTCCTTCATCGGCTTTCAAGTAGGCATATAGCAAAGCCTTACTTTCTTCTGTGAGCCCCTGAACCAAATCTTCAAAATTCATTATGGCCTTTCCTTTCTTTATCCAAAGTAGCATTGAAACAGCAGAAACGCCATTCCAAGCCCCATGAACGCGCCACACATCATCTGCTGGAATCCATTCATAGGTTGTTCGCTCCATTCGACAAACCGCCTTAAAACGGCTGGTATGCGGCTTTCTATCTGCATTTCGTTCCCCCTTGTTGACTTTGAAAGGGGCAGGGCTTATAATATCCCTGCCCCTTTGTGGTGCTTCCCTGGTCCGCTTCCGGCTTCCATTCGTAAGCGTTCCGGGGTTTTATTGTACCGTGAAACGGCGTGTCGTGCTGGAGGTTGTGAACCGTGCAGCTACATCGGGAAGGGCCGCTTTCAGGGCCTTGGTGTCAAGGCGGGAGGTTGTGATGGGCTTCCAGGTGATCTTATAGGCTCCTGCCGTGACTGCTTCCTGATCGCCCATAGCGGCTTTGATAGCGTCCTTGATGGCTTCAATCTCTGCGGCAAGTTCTTCCTGCATCCGTTCCAGTTCTTTCAGTTCGCGGGCTTGGGTTTCCATTTCCAGAGTACTCATTTTCTATCTCCCTTTCTTCACTTGTCAATATTCTTCCGGGCTGTCTCGCCGCCCTTCCGCGCCTGTTCTTCTCTCAGGTGCCGGGCCGTCTGTTGATTCGCTTCCGGCCAGTCAAGCGCGTGTCGTGCGCTCTGCGGTCTTTCGGGGCCGGGGGGCCTTGCCTGACTATTGCTTCCGCTCTCGTTGGCTCTGCTCACAGGTACGGCCCTTGTCCGGTTCAGCATTGTCTTGCTCTCCCCTTTGGACAATCATAGTATACTACTAACGTTATTAGTTTTCAAGATGGGAAAATGTACAAACTTCTAACGTTATATTTGTGTGCTTCTAACAGTAGTATTTTCGGCTGGTATCAGTTATAATACTATCTATGGAAAGGGGGGCATAGATATGCCGAAAAAACAAACAGAATGGACAAGGGCCTATAATGAAAAATCCTATGATCGGCTTGCAATCACCGTTCCAAAGGGCCAGAAACAGGCCATAGACGCGCACGCGAAAGCCAAAGGGGAATCTATCAACTCTCTTGTAAACGCGCTCCTAAGGGCTGATATGGGCATTTCTGAAGAAAATTGGAAAAAGTCAGAATAAAAAGGCCCGCCGGGCAAGCGCTCGGCGGGTCTGGTATATCAGGTGGATTCGTTTACTGCGGCCTTGAATAAATCATAATCTACATTCAATTCACGGTTGTAAAAATCTCGTTCTGTTTTATACGGTTCTTCTTGCGGCAAGCTGTCCGGGTCATAATCCAGACCGTGAACGCGTGCGTTGAATTCCTTTCCCATCACAGCTTTTCGATTAGCGCCGCTACCATTCATAATCTCGCCGCATGTTTTTGCAAGTTCTTTAATGGCTTGCAAGGCGCTTTCCGCTCCAAGTTCCTTTGTAGCGCGTGAATTGTAATTTGTGGTGAGGCGGTCAAGCGCGGCAGGTTCATTAGCATAGGCTTCATGGGCTATTTCGGAAAGGGCCGCAAGCGCCAGCGCGTTTCCGCTCATACTGTTTGCAGCAGCGTCAAGAGTGGATTTTGACGGCTTCTTCATCATCCGTAATACTTCCAAAATGCGCACTTGCTCATCTGTGGGGGCTGTCACGCCGCGCTTGCTGTTCACTCTCTGCATGTCCTGCAAAGCTTCATTTACTGCTTTTTTGCAAATATCCCGCGCTGCTGCGTCTGCATCTTCCCGCGCCTTTCTGGCTGCTTTCAGTTCATCCGAATAGTAAGGGCTTCCCTTATATTGCTCAAGCTTCTTTTGCTTTTGTAAAAATTCCGTCCTGTTCGCCCTGCGGGCATCTGTAAAATCGCGCATAGCGGTATAAACGCGGTCAGTATTGGTCATTTGTTTTCTCCTTTCACACAAATCAATAAATCCCACGATCCACCCTGGGCCTCAAGCCGGGTAGCTTCTTCGATGTCGGTAGTCGCAATGATTCTCCCGTCCGGCATGGATACAACTTCCATAATCTCAACTGGTTTTCCAAGTATCCGCTGCGCTTCCTGCTTTAAAAGTCGGTGGATGATGCTCTTGTCCATTACATTCTTCGCATCCTGTGTAAGGTTGCATTGTCCCAAATGAGCACGTTCCCATTCGGAAAAGTAAACTTCATTTCTGCGTACCAACCGGGATTTTGTTTTTCATAGGTAATAGCTTTGTCGTGGGTTTCAAAATACTTTTGGTGCCCGTCTACGTTTTCGCAGTAATAAGTGACCTTGTGTATTTTCCCGTTTTCAGCTTCCAACTTATTCAGCCGCTGCTGAATATTTTGTTTCATCCTGTGCCGCCTCCCACGCTGCGTTGAGTAGTTCATCAAGTTCTGGCAAACTACAATTTACCATGTGAACAAGCTGCCAACGGTCGATGTTTTTTATCAATTCCTTTACGGCCACTTCCTTTTCTTCGCCGTTTTCATCACGCACAATGCACATTGATTCAGGGGGCAACATTCTTTCAAGCTGTTCAATACGGGTTTTTATGGTTTTGCTGAGCATCTTCCAGCGCCTCCAATCTTTGCAAAATATCTCCGGTTTCTTTCATTTCGCGTCCGATTTTTACCAGGTTGACGGCGGCGCTGACCCTCGCCATAAATGGCGCTTTATCGTTTTGGCAGATTTCCAAAAGCACGTCAAGCGCTGGATTCATGGCCCGTTCTGCGCTTCGTGAAGCTTGTTCAAATGCAGCATCACGCGCCTGTCTATATTCTTTGGAAAAATCTGGGTCATGAAGGAATTCATAAACTGTCCGTTCTGAAACTCCTGCCGCTTTTGCCGCTTGCCGCTGATTCGGATTGGATAACAGCGCCGAAAGAACCCGCTGTTTTTTGGCGTTCAAATAATTTCCCCCTTTCATCGGAAATAATCGGCAAATTTCGGAATATCTGCATACAAGAATACAATACTCACCGCCATAATCAGTGCTATGGACAAGATGCAAACCACTGAAACCAGCCAGCGCGCTTTTCTCTTTGCCTTGTTCATTTGCAAATCAGCTACCCAAAATGGAATCATGGCAACATCGTCACCCTCCCGCTTTACCACAAATTCTGTCCAGTCTTTCATTCAAAGCCTCCCATATAGTTCAAGCCAATCTGATAGCCGCATAGAAACCAACCATGCTTCCCGGTTTTTCCGATGAAACACACAAGGCCAACCATCCTGGAAGCGCTCAGAATCCTTGATTGCCTGTCTCATGGCTTCGCTCAGGTTCAGCCTTTCCACGCGCTTGCACTCGACGTGAACGCCGTCTAACCCCATTATATCCGGCACGCTTCCATATGTTTGGCTACCGCCGCGCTGAACGTGATACCCGGCTTGCTGGAGGAGGTCGCACAATTCGCGCTCTCCTTCAGCGCCTTTCCTTTGTGAAGAACGTCCATTCATGCTGTCCCTTCCTGATCTTCAAAAAACTGGTGATACTTTGATTCGTTGCGTTTACGTCTTGCTTCCTCCATCAAATCATCGGATACAGCAAGTAATTCCTCTTCCGTGTAAGCCCGCTGAGCATATTGCTGCGCGGAAACGGTTTTCCCCGGCCTTTCCCGTCCCCATGACCGAAGAAGAGATTTCCAATCTTCCACCCGCCGCCCATCCTTCGACCTCCATCCCTGCCTTTCCATCGTTTCCATAAATCCTTGAATATCAACCGTAATAAGATTGTTTTCTTTGCAGAACGTTTCGATTTCGTTAATGGTTGGATGGCTGGATGGATTATTTATTGGTTCAATGGTTAATTGGTTGGTTGGATTATTTATTGGTTCTCCACTGGATAACGACTGGTTAACCGCTGGTTCTCTCGGTGCGTTTCGATTGTTTCTGTCAGCTATACGCCAATATTCTGCAATGCCTTCATCCGCTGATTGACAGAGTGCATCCAGGCAGTTAGATAGACGGCGCTCCAGCTTTGGCAGTTCCGGAACATCATCGGCATTTTTCACCCGCGCCGCGTCCCAGTGTTCCATAAAGTGCTGGAAAACGACTTCTTTTTCCTCAGGCTTGAGCCCTTCAAAAAGACGAAGTCCCCCGTCAGATAGGCGCGCGTTTGGTACAACCGTTTTGCGTTTGTAGGCCATTAACCTACACCTTCTTTTCCCTGGATGATTTTCAGCACTCGCCGGGCATCACGCAAAGAAAGAAACGTGTTCCGCGCTCTGCTCTCTGTTTCGTTGACAAACGCCTGTATTTCTTCTGCAATATTGGAACGCCAGTAGCCTTCCGGGACTGTGCTGGAAGTTGACAAGATCGCAAAGCCATCTTCACCCGGGAATTGCCGCAACGACGCAATAACATTTCTTGCCACCCGATCATTGCACTTCCACAATTTTGCTAATGCTTTACGGCTGATCGCATTTTCCCGACCCACCGGAATATCTTCACGATTCGCCTGTACCATCATATTTCCTCCCTTGCGCTCTGATCGTCAAGCCATTTTTCAAAGTCAACACGCCGAACGAACAAACGCCGTCCCAGACGGATGACGGGCAAGGATGAATCGTGTAAAACTTGATACGCCCGAACACGGGAGAAACCGTATTCGTTAATAAACTCTTCCGCTCCAATCATAAGCTTTTTTTCCATTGAATCATTCCTTTCTGCCTTTCTTTGTGCTGCGCAGTACCATTGACAACTGAATAATAACATGTTATAATTGCCTTGTACAGACGATAATTAGACGATTGATCAAAGAAAGGAGAACTAAAATTGTCTGAAAAAAACAATTTATTACAAACCGTGGGAGAGCGAATTAAGGAATTGCGGGGGAAAATATCTCGTGAAAAGCTGGAAGAAGATTGCGACCTTCCTTCTAACTGCATCCGTCAGATTGAAAATGGACCACGAAAAACGCTTGACATTGGCGTTTTATGCAATCTCGCTGAATACTTCGATGTTGACCCAGAATACTTATTAGGGTTACAAGAGTGTAAACGCCGGGATGTTGCTGACGCATCAAAAGTGACCGGGCTTTCATATGAAGCGGTAGAGGTCTTGAAAAAAATAGATCATCTGTATAATATTGACTTATTTCACGCTCTATCCGCCTTTATCTGTTCTCCATCCTTTATTCCACTAATGGTTCAAATATCAAATTATTGTAAACCAGATAACGGTGTCATTCAAGATTCAGTCAAGAGATTAAATATTACATATTCAGAAATAATAAACGCCAGTATTCAAAAGTATGTTTCGCAAAGCTTGGAAGACGCAAAAAAACAAACCAAACAGAAAATGGCTTGGTTTCATGAAGTGCTTCCCTTTGCCCGTGATTTTGCCGGGAATTTATCAGAAAAAGAAAGAAAAGAAGGGAAACTGTATAGCGACGAACAGATTTTAAATGAAATTATTATTCCGCTCGGATTTGATGAAGACGGAACAAAGCTGTTTATGGATTTATTATCTCACTATCGTAATAGACAGGCAAAGGAGGAGTAGCAATGGCAAAGAAAGCAGTTTCCGGTAATGGCAGCATCCGGCAGCGGCCCGATGGACGATGGGAAGGACGTATTTCCCTGGGGCGTGACGGCGGCGGGAAACGGGTTTCCAAGTCCTTCTATGGCAGCACGCAAAAGGAAGTGGCTGAAAAAATCCGGCAAGCCACCGCACAGAAGGATGAAGGAACATTCATTGCACCAAGCAAAATGACGGTTTCTTCCTGGATGAACACATGGTTAGCTGAATACACGGGCAGCATCAAGGAAAACACGCTTGTTTCCTATCGGGTACAAACTGAACACAATATTTTGCCTCTTCTGGGCGCTGTGAAGCTGTCCGCTCTCCAGCCTCACCACGTTCAAAAGGCTGTGAATACCCTGTTCAAACGGCCTGAAAAGCCCCTTTCTGCTAAATCTGTCAAGAATTGCTATGGCGTTCTTCACAAGGCGCTTTCCCAGGCTGTGCTAAACGGCTATATTGCGAAAAATCCCTGTGACGGCGTACAGCTTCCCAGGGTGGAAAAGAAAGAGATTTCACCCCTGAATGAAGCACAAATCCGGGAATTTCTCAAAGCTATCAAGGGGCACAGAAATGAAATCCTTTTCCGGGTGGCGTTGTTCACGGGTATGCGTCAAGGGGAATTGATGGGCCTGCAATGGGAAAACGTGGATTTCAAAGCCGGGTCAATTCTTGTCTGTCAGCAAATGATTCATGAAAAGAAGCAAGGCGGCATTTATAAACTGGCTCCTACGAAAACAGACGGCATCCGCAAAATCACCCCTGCCCCCATCGTTATGGATTGGCTGAAAGCATGGAAGAAAGAACAAGCGGTTCAGCGTCTTTCAATGGGTGACAAGTGGGGAGACGAATTTGACGGCCTTGTGTTCACCGATGAATTGGGGAAGCACATGAAGAATACCACCCTGACCCATGAGGCTACTATGCTTGGAAAGAAAATCGGAAAAGATGGTTTCCGCTTCCATGATCTGAGGCACAGTTATGCCGTTGCCGCTATCCGTGCCGGGGATGATATGAAAACCGTATCAAGCAACCTGGGCCATACTACAATCAGCATTACGATGGATATTTACGCCAGCTTCACCGATGACATGGCAACGGCATCCGCAAACCGCATGAACGCCTATATCAGCGCCAATTTTTAAGCTGGTGTGGGTAAAAGTGTGGGTAAAACCATATTTTCAAGCAAAGGAAAAGCCCTGAAACGCTTATGTTTCAAGGCTTTTCTTGTGGCAGGGGAAGAAGGATTCGAACCCTCAACAAAGGTTTTGGAGACCCACGTGTTACCATTACACCATTCCCCTTTGGCGAACAACGGATGTATCATAGCACAGCCGACGGCTTTTGTCAACTGTTTTTTTCGGCGCTTTTTCCGAGACGCGCTGCCAGGCGAAAAGAAAAGCAAAGAAAACCTTTCCCGGCAATAGGGATTTGAAAAAGTGTGTCGAATAGAGGAGAAGGAAACGAAACCGCGCAGCGGAAACACGCGGATGAATACGATAGGGCGGAGGCAAAGGAGGACAAAGCACATGAACGCAGCGGAACGCGCCGCGAGGCTCCAGGAAATTGACCGGGTGATCGCCCGGGGAACCTTTAAAGACAATTGGGAATCGCTGTCCCGGTTCAGCGTGCCAGAGTGGTATCAGGACGCGAAGTTTGGCATTTTCATCCATTGGGGCGTGTATTCCGTGCCCGCGTACCGGAACGAATGGTATCCCCGGGGCATGTATATCCAGGGCACCCCGGAGTTTGAACATCATATCAAAACCTATGGCCCCCACAAGGAATTCGGCTACAAGGATTTTATTCCCTTGTTCAAGGCGGAAAAGTTTGACCCCGCCGCCTGGGCCGACCTGTTTGAGGAGGCCGGGGCCAAGTATGTGATCCCCGTGGCGGAGCACCACGACGGGTTCCAGATGTACAAAAGCGAAATCAGCCATTGGAACGCGGCGGAGATGGGTCCCTGCCGGGACACGACCGGAGAATTGAAACAGGCGCTGGACCAAAAGGGCATCCCCATGGGCGTCAGCAGCCATCGCATCGAGCACTGGTTCTTCCTGGGCCACGGCAAGGATTTTGATTCCGACATACACGATCCCATTGATCGCGACCATATCTATTGGCCCTCCATGCCCGAGCCCAAGGATCATTTCAACCGTGACGCGGAGTGCCCGCCCAGCGAAGAATTCATGCAGGACTGGCTGCTGCGCTGCTGCGAGCTGGTGGACCGGTTCCATCCGGTGGTGGTGTATTTTGACTGGTGGATCCTGCAAAACGTGATGAAGCCCTACATCAAAAAGTTCGCTGCGTACTACTATAACCGTTCGGCAGAGTGGGGCGTGCAGCCCGCCATCAACTACAAGCAGGATACCTTCATGCTGGGCACCGCCGTGCCGGACATGGAGCGGGGCCACTTCGCCGCGACTCAGCCCTACTTCTGGCAGACAGACACCGCCATCGCCAAGAACAGCTGGTGCTACACCGAGCAGAATGAATTCAAGAAGCCCGAGGATTTGGTGCGCACGCTGGTGGACGTGGTGAGCAAGAACGGCACCCTGCTTCTGAACGTCGGCCCCAAGGCGGACGGCACCATCGGCCCGGAGGATACGGCGGTGCTGAAAGCCATCGGCGCGTGGCTGAAACAGAACGGCGAGGCGATCTACGGCACCCGTCCCTGGCGCGTGTTCGGCGAAGGCCCCACCAATATTGAGGAAGGCCAGTTCGCCGAAAGCAAGGAAAAGACCTACACCGCCCAGGACATCCGGTTTACCGTCAAGGGCGGCAATCTCTACGCCATCGTGATGGCCTGGCCGGAGGACGGGAACGTGACCGTCCGCTCCCTGTCCCTGCCCGCCTTCATCGGCGGCATTGACAAGGTGGAAGTCCTGGGGTGCGATGCTCCCGTGGAATGGAACCGCGACGGAGAAGGGCTGCATATTTCCGCGCCGGGGATCCACAGCGATATGCCCGTGGCGTTCCGCCTGCAAATGACCTGACAGATGGAGGATGATCAATATGCGCGCCGAAACATCCCAGCCGCTATCCCTGAATAACGTCCGCGTGACCGACCCGTTCTGGGCCCGGGAAATCGGCCTGATTCGCCAGGCGGTGATCCCTTACCAGTGGAAAGCGCTGCACGACCAGATTCCCGACGCCGCGCCCAGCTGGTGGGCCCACAACATGCGGGCCGCCGCCCGCGCCGTGGCGGCGAAGAAAGCGGGCGGAACGTTCACGCCCGCCCACCGCTCCGAACGCATCGAAACCCTGCCGGAGGAAGGAACCAAACCCTTGGACGACGCCTTTTACGGCTTCGTGTTTCAGGACAGCGACGGGTATAAATGGCTGGAGGCCGTGGCCTATCAGCTGATGACAAAGCCCGACCCCGCCTTGCAGGCCCAGGCCCAGGAGGCGGTGGACATGATCTGCGCCGCCCAGGAGGCGGACGGTTATCTCGACACCTTCTATACCCTGACGGGCCGCGACCGGGCGTTCACCAACCTGCGGGACAACCACGAACTCTATTGCTTCGGCCACCTGACCGAAGCCGCCGTCGCCTGGCACCAGGCCACGGGCAGGGACGACCTGCTGAACGCCGCCCGGCGCTTCGCCGCGTGCATCGCCGAGCGCTTCGGACCGGACAAGGAGCGCGGCTGCCCCGGCCACGAGATCGCGGAAATGGCGCTGATGCGGCTGTACGAGGAAACGGGGGAGACCCGGTGGCGCGACCTGAGCCAGTTCTTCCTGGATGTGCGCGGCACCGACCCCAACACCTTCGCCCTGGAGGAAAACCGCCGCCGGGCGGAAAAGGGCCAGCCGGAGCTGCCTGTGACCTCTGAGCGCTACCAGTACCATCAGGCGCATATGCCCGTACGGGAGATGAAGGAAGCCGTGGGCCACGCGGTGCGGCAGATGTACCTGTGCTGCGGCATGGCGGACGAAGCCCGGCTCAATGACGACCCGGAGATGGAAGCGGCCTGCGAGCGGCTCTGGCAGTCCGTGGTGAATGAAAAGCTGTATATCACCGGCGGCGTGGGCGGCACCCACGTGGGCGAAGCCTTCTCCCGGCCCTTTGACCTGCCCGCCGACACCGCCTATTCCGAAACCTGCGCGGCCATCGGCCTGGCCTTCTTCGCCCGGCGGATGCTGCAATTAAAGCCCCTGAGCAATTACGCCGACGTGATGGAGCAGGCGCTCTATAACACGGTGCTCTCCGGCATGGCGCTGGACGGGCAGAGCTTCTTCTACGTCAATCCCCTGGAGGTTGCCCCCGACGCCTGCGACACCGACCGGCGGCTGGCCCACGTGAAGCCCGTGCGGCAGAAGTGGTTTGGCTGCGCCTGCTGCCCGCCCAACATCGCCCGCATCGTGTCCTCCCTGGGCCAGTACATTTTCACTCAAACCAAGGACACCCTGTTCTTCCATCTCTACATCGGCAGCGATGTGAACGTCAGCCTGAACGGCGCGAACGTCACCCTGCGCATGGAAGCCGATCTGCTCAAAAACGGCGATGTGCGCGTGACCGTGCTGGAGGGCGAAGCCCAGGGCGTCCTGGCCTTCCGCGACCCCGCCTGGGCGGGCAACGCCCATGTGAAGATTCCCGCCGGGGTGAAAAGCTGGAGCGACAACGGCTACCTGTACGCCAAAGGCGTCTGGAAGCAGGGCGATCAGGTGACCATCCATTTCACCATGCCGGTGAAAGCGGTCAAGGCGTCGCCGCTGGTGAAGGAGGCCACGAATCAGGTGTGCTTCACCCGGGGCCCGCTGGTGTTCTGCGCGGAGGAAGCGGACAACGGCAAGCGCCTGCACCTCCTGCGCGCGCTTCCTGACCGGGTGGCGGAAGCGAGAGAAAAGACCGTCGTCATCGACGGCCTGACGCTGCCTGCGGTCACCCTGCCCGGTAAGCGCGTGAAGGAACCAAAGCCAAACGCGCCGCTTTACGCGCCCTGGACGCCCGCCGAAACCGAGGACGCAGAAATCACCCTCGTCCCCTACTTCGCCTGGAACAATCGGGGCAAAGGGGAAATGCGCGTCTGGCTGACGGCGGAATAAAAATGGAATCAAAAAACGGTCTTCCTCCATGTAAGGAAGACCGTTTTTAGTGCAATCACAAATCTCTGTGGGTGTATTGAATGGTTCCGTTCACCGTCTCCGCAACTGTCTGGCCGGCGCCGATGAGCTGATACTTGTAGGTGCACAGCCCTTCCAGGCCCACCGGGCCCCGGGCGTGGAGCTTGCCGGTGGCGATGCCCACCTCCGCGCCGAAGCCGTAACGGAAGCCGTCGGCAAAGCGTGTGGAGCAGTTCACATACACCCCCGCGCTGTCCACGCCGGACAGGAACTTTTGCTGCGCGGCTTCGTCCAGCGTGAGAATGGCGTCGGTGTGGTGGGAGCCGTGGCGGTTGATGTGGGCAATGGCTTCCTCCACGCTGTCCACGATCTTGACGGACAGGATGGCGTCCAGATACTCCGTGTCCCAGTCCGCGTCGGTGGCGGGCTCGCAGGCGATGACTGCCCGCGTCCGTTCGTCGCCGCGGATCTCCACGCCCTTTTCTCGCAGCGCTTCCGCGCACCTGGGCAGGAACGCGGCGGCAATGTCTTCATGCACCAGCAGCGTTTCCGTGGCGTTGCACACGGCCAGCGCCTGGGTCTTGGCGTCCACCACGACCTTCACCGCCATGTCCACGTCGGCGGAGGCGTCCACGTAGGTGTGGCACAGGCCCTCGGCGTGGCCCATCACGGGAATCGTGGTGTGCTCCATGATGTACTTGACAAAGGCGTTGCTTCCCCGGGGGATGATCAGGTCGATGGATTCATCCTGGGACAGCATATCGTTCACGTCGTCGCGGGTTTCCAGCAGCGCGGCCCAGCCGGCGGGCAGCAGGCCCTTTACGCCCTCCTGCATGGCTTCCATCAGGGCGCGGTTGGTGCGCAGGGCTTCGCGGCCGCCCTTGAGCAGCGCCGCGTTGCCGCTTTTCAGGCACAGCCCCGCGATCTGCACCAGTGCGTCGGGGCGGGACTCGAACACCACGCCGATCACCCCGATGGGGCAGGCGACGCGGTACAGATTCAGCCCCGGCGTCAGCTCCCGGCTGAGCGTGATTTTGCCCAAAGGATCGGGCAAGGCGATCAGGGAATCGATGCCGGAACACACGTCGGCCAGCTTCGCGTCGTCAAACTTTAAGCGCTTGAGCAGCGGCCCGGCCAGGTGTTCTTCCTCCGCCTGGGCCATGTCCAAAGCGTTCTGCGCGAAAATGGTTTCCTTGTGGCTTTTCAGCGTGGCCTGAATGCCTTTCAGCGCCGCGTTTCTTTCTTCCACCGATAATACCGCCAGCTTGTACGCCGCCTGCCGCGCGTCCAGGACCCATTGCTTTTGTTCCATCGTTGTACCTCCAAATCAACAGGGAAAAGATGTTATATAATGCATTTAACAATCCTGTTCCCAAGGGCGAACTTTCATCTTACAAAGGGAACGCTGGGGGCTGCGCGCCCCCAGACCTGCGCCAGGGTCCTGAGAACCCTGGACCCACACTTGGCGAAATAACGTAGTTGAAATAAGCAGACAAGCTCCGCCTGCGGAGCTGAGGTGACGGAAAGTTTGAGGGCTTCTGGCCCAAGAAAGCCTGGGAACATCCGCAGGGGAAAGTAAACTTTCCCCTGCGGATGATTCCCTGGCTTTCCCGGATGCAAAGCATCCGGGTTGGCGGCTTTGCCGCCGGGCCAGAAGCGCCACGGCAGCAAGCCAGGCTTTCGCGTTCTTTCACGCTTCTGCGGGAACCAAGTGGATATATTCCATCAAGCAATATCCGCTATTAAGGTCCAGGAGATGAAATCTCCTGGTGCAGGTGCACGAGGGCCGCACAGGCCCTCGCTTCGTCGTTGCCTTTTGCTACAAGACTGTTGTTAATATAAATTCTTCAATCTACAACACCACATCACTGCCGTTTCAGCCACTCCACATATTCTTCCAGGCAGTAATCCAAATCCCGCATTTTCTGGCTGTGCTCCAAACCGACATAGCGCACATGCCATTCCTCGCCGGTGATGCCGGTGATGTCGGACTTTTCGTCGGTGTAGCGCATGATGAAGCCGTAGTCCCAGCAGTGCTGTTTGAGCCACAGGTACTGCGCGGTGTCGCCGAAGGATTCGCCGGGCACGTTCAGGTCGAAGGCCAGGCCGGTATGGTGCTCGCTGGCGCCGGGATCGGCCACGGACTGGCGGGTGCGGGCGATGGCTTGGGCGCGGGTCAGGCTGTTTTCGTTCATGTAGCTGTTGACGCGGTTGTTGAAGATTCGCTTCTGATCGGCGATGGTGCGGTAGGCCTCCCGCAGCTTCCAGGGCTTGTAGCCGTCGTTGACGGCGTCCTGGAGCATGGTTTTCAGCGCTTCCGCGGCCTCGCGCACGGCCTGGACGCTGGTGTTTTCATAGGTGATCAGAGTGCCCACCACGTCCCTGACCTTCACCAGGTCGGCGGGCTCAAAGCCGTCGGGCAGCGGGTTCTGGGCGTTCACCAGCAGCGGCGTATCCCGGTCGGCCAGCACGTCCACCGGCCCCGGCGCGGGCAGCGCGTTGTCGGAATACAGCAGGGTCTGGGTCAGCTGACCGGCGATGCCGTCCGCGTCCAGGCCGTTGATTTTCTGGAAGGTCTGCACGGCGGTCTTGGTGCCGGTACCGTAATCGCCGTCAATGCTGCCCCGGTAGTAGCCCAGGTCCTGCAAGCGCACCTGCAAGCGCCGGACCTCGCCCCCCTGGGAGCCGCTGTTCAGCAGCCCCGGCGTGGGGGAAGGCGCGGGCGTGGGCACGGCCGTCGGCGGGGGCGTCACGCGCGCCGGGTCGGGCGTCACGCTGATGGGGCGCACGGTGGACGTCGGCGCGGGGGTCACGGCGGCCTCGGCCTCGTACACCTTCCAGGTGTTCATCGCCCGGGTGCCCAGGATCAGCGCCGCGGTCAAAAGCACCAGCACCAGCGCGATGAACAGATAGGGCGATCGGGCGGTTTTCTTCTTATAGGAACGGTTCTGCGGCATAGCAGCCTCCCTGTACGCAGTTCTTTACAGGGAAATTATATCGGCTTTTGCCCCTCCTGTCAATGCTCCCGCAGCCAGGCTTCCGCCGCCTCCTCGGTGTCAAAGCCGATGCCGGGGAGCAGCGCTTCCCGCGTGTCCGCGTCAAAGCTGTCCATCGTGCGTCCGGTATCCCGCACCACCGCCATGCCGTCGCCGTACATGTTGCGCGTCAGCACCACATCCCCCGCCTCGTTCACGCCGACCACCGTGTGGATGGGGCAAAAGAGCGCAAGCTCCCTGCGCATTTCCAGGCGGTCCGGGGAAAAGCTCTCGATCTGCCAGAGGCCATAGTAGTCCTGCGCCGCCGCAAAGTCCGTTCCGGTCAGCGCTTCCGGGGCCAGGACGCGGCGGGTCACGCTGTGGCCGCAGCGGGTGAAGGCCATGGTTTGGATGACTTCGCAGCCGGATGCGACCTTCGCTTTTTGCTCCGCCGCGCCGATGCTGGCGGGCGGGGAGACATTCAATACGGGCGGGTTCATCTCCGGCGCGTTTGCGTTTTCCGTCATCAGGCCCACGGCCAGCGCCGCTGCGCAGGCGGTCAACAGCAGGCCGTGCAGCACGCCTGGATTTTTCAATTTCTTCATCTTCATTCCTCCCCTGCCTATCATGCCCATCTTGCGAAAAAAACATACCTGTGATACAATTTGCATACGCAGGAAGGAGCAATGGAAATGAAGCAATGCGTGATTTTTGATCTGGACGGCACGCTGGTGCATTCCCTGCCGGATATCGCCGCGGCCATGAACCGGTCGCTGAGCAAGTTCGGCCTGCCCGTCTTTGAGGAAAGCGCGTACAAATACAAGGTCGGAAACGGCGTGCTGAAGCTGACCGAGCGCTGCGTGGGCGAACATAGGGAATTGTATCAGCAGGTGCTGGAAGCCTATAAAGCCGATTATGCCGCGAACAACCAGGTGAACAGCAGCGCTTTCCGGGGCGTGCCCGACATGCTGCACGCCCTGTGTAATCGCGGAATCCATGTGTGCGTTTTGACCAACAAAGACCAGGCCGACGCGGAGCGCGTGCTGGCGCATTATTTCCCGGACGTGCGTTTTTCCGTCATCCGGGGCCGCGTGGAGGGCGTGCCCCTCAAGCCCGATCCCACCGCCGCGCTGGCGATCGCGTCGCAGTTGGGCTTACAGCCCGCCGATTGCTGGTACGTCGGCGATACCAGCACTGACATGAAATGCGGCGCCAACGCCGGGATGGAAACCATCGGCGTGCTCTGGGGCTACCGTCCCCGGGAAGAATTGACCATGAGCGGCGCGCGGCATTTGGTCAGCGACCCGCAGGAAATCGTGGAGCTGGCGACGGTTTAAGATTCTGTGCTTCTCGTTTTCATACAAAGTGTTCATTTTGTAGAGAGTAACGACGAGGCGAGGGCCTGTGCGGCCCTCGTGCACCTGCACCAGGGGGATGATCCCCCTGGACCTGCAATAGCGGATAAAGATTGAATGAATAAACTAACTCAGTTCCCGCTGAGGCTTGGAAGAACGCGGAAGTCTATCTTGGTGCCGTTGTGCATCTGGCTCGGCGGCGAAGTCGCCAACCCGGATGCAAAGCATCCGGGGAAAGCCAGGAAATCATCCGTAGGGGAAAGTTCACTTTCCCCTCGGATGTTCCCGGGCTTTCTTGGGCCAGAAGCCCTCAAACTTTCCATTACCCCAGCGCCGCGGGCGGAGGCTGTTGATATTCCCAACAATGTTATTCCGCCAGTTGCGGGTCCAGGGTCCTCAGGACCCTGGCGCAGGTCTGGGGGCGCGCAGCCCCCAGCGTTCTCTGATTCATAAAGAAAGCAGGGCCTTCCCAACGCGGGAAAGCCCTGCTGCTTTTATGCTCAATCGGCGTCTGTGAGCTCATGCCAGAGCATGGTGTATTCGGTGTCCAGCTCGTCCCGGAGCATGCCGTGGGTGGCGGTTTCGATTTCGCCGGACTGGCTGTCGTAGGGGTCGAAGCGGGGGAAACGCTTTGCGGGGGTGAAGGGCGCGTAATAGGCCCGGTTCGCCACCATACGGTAGGGGTCCAGGTTGCCAAAGTAGAAGCGCCGCCGCTCCTCGTTGCCCGCGCGGCAGGCGGTTCCGCCATAGGAGCAGTCCACCGGCAGCCAGCCCAGGCGCTCGGAGTAAAACTCCGCCCAGTCGTGGCTGCCCACGGCGCTGGGCGTTGCCTCCAGCCCGCTTTGCCAGCGGGCGGGAACGCCGCAGATGCGGCACAGCGCAATGAACAGCAGCGCCAGCATCCCGCAGTCCCCCCGGCGGTTCACGGCGGTGTATTCCGCGCCGCTCTCCATCACCAGGTAGGGAGGCATGAAGGAGTAAATCACCCGGCTGGTGACGTAATCGTACATGCGCCAGGCGATTTTCACCGGGTCGGTTTCGTCGCCCTGCAGCTCCGTCGCCAAAGCGTTCAGGTACGGCGTGAAAACCAGGTGCGGCGGCAGCTGGATGAAATCGTCCTCGCATACGGGCCGGGCGTCTGGATAGACGATCCGGTGAATTGATTCATCCAGGGGGTCAACGTATTTGGGCCGCTGGGTGACGGTGTATTCCAGGGTGATTTTCTTTTCCGTGGTCTCCATGTAGGCCGTGCGCTGCGGCGCGTCCTCAGCGTCGGCCCGGAAGGGCACGGTGCAGGTCACGTCCGCCGCCGGTTCCTGCTGCATGCTGCGGGCAGCCAGAGGCAGATGCACCCGGTACAGCGCAGCGGGCTCGTCATCGTCGATCTTCACGTCGGCCCGCAGGCGATAGCGGAACACCACGTCATGCTGCTTCATGTGCCGGATGATGGCGTCCAAGTCGGTTCCGGCGCTTCCGTCGGGCAGGGCGCGCTGTTTTAGCTGCGGGAGGGATTTGAGCAGGGAACCCGGCATCCGGTTGAAATACCGCCGCTGGCCGTTTATATAAAGGAAGTCCAGCTTGCCGTTCAACAGCAGCTCGTTCAGCTCGTCGGCGGTGAAATCCGGGACGCGCTTCCGCATTTCGGCAAGCAGTTCTTCGTGGGACAGCGTGTAGCTTCTGACGCGCTTGGGCAGCAGAAACCGTTCCGTTTCCAGGCGGGTTCTGAGCATGTCGGGCAGCGGTTCCTTCAACCGGTGTTCGATCAATTGCAGGGCCAGGTCGATTTCCCCCGCCCCGATCAGCCGGGCAATGTCGTTGGGAAGAGGACAAACCAGGGATTCCAAATAACGGTCAGGCATTTGATTCGCTCCTTCTTATGGTATCTCTAATTTACGCAACAAAATGGACGGCTGAATATTATATCATTCAACCAACTCTGTCATCCCGACCGAAGCGGAACGCAAGTGGAGCGGAGTGGAGGGAACTGAGAGAAACGTATTCAACCAAGCAATGTGATACCAAGCTCCCAGGTCCCTCGACTTCGCCTCCCCTCTGGGTCGGCTTCGCTCGGGATGACAAAGCTTCGCGTCCCTCTCACCTTCGCTCGGGACGACAGAAAGATTATATAAGCTGATGGGAAAAAGTCAGAGCTTTCCCAGCGGCACAAAGCCGTCCACCCTGCTGACGCCCAGGCCCGGCTCCTCGCTCATGTAAATGTCCTTGCCCTCGAACCGGCTGCCGCCGTGGACGGGGTTGGAGGCGCAGAGCATGGGCCCGTCCAGGTCGAACTTGGTGATGACGCCCTTGGCGCAGGCCAGGTGGGAAGCGGCGTTGACGGCCACGGGGCCTTCCAGCATGCAGCCGATCATGCACTCCACCCCGTACAGCTCCGCCATGGTGGCGATTTTGAGCGCCTCGGTGATGCCGCCGCACTTCATCAGCTTGATGTTCACCAGATCCGCCGCGCCCATTTGCAGGATCTTCATCGCATCCAGGGGACTGAACACGGATTCGTCGGCCAGCACGGGCACATAGCTGCGTTCGGTGACATACTTTAACCCTTCCAGGTCGCGGGCCTTCACGGGCTGCTCCACCAGCTCGATGTCCAGGCCCTTGTCCTGCATCCCGTTCAGGATGCGCACGGCCTCCTTGGGCGTCCAGGCCTGGTTGGCGTCAATGCGCAGGACGGTTTCCTTCGGCACGGCGGCGCGGATGGCAGCCAGGCGCTCCACGTCCAGCGCCGGATTCACGCCCACCTTCACCTTGATGCAGTCAAAGCCGCGCTGAATGGCGATTTCCGCGTCCCGGGCCATGACCTCAGGCGGGTTCACGCTGACGGTGATGTCGGTGACGATGTGGGTTTTCCCGCCGCCCAGCAGGCGGAACACTGGCGCGCGCAGCTTTTTGCCGTACAGGTCCCACAGCGCCATGTCCACGGCGGCCTTGGCGCTGGTGTTATGAATAAGCGCCGTCTGTACTTTGCGGGTGATACCATCAAAGTCGTCGATTTCCTGGCCCAGCACAGCGGGGGCGATGTGGTGCTCGATGGCGCCACAGATGGCTTCCGCCGTATCGCCGGTGATCACGCCGGTGGGCGGCGCTTCGCCAAAGCCCACGTCGCCCGTGTCGGCGGTAAGCTTCACGATGATGTCCTCCACGCTGGCGACCGTGCGCAGCGCGGTTTTGAAGGGGGTTCTCAGGGGGATGGATACCCGTCCCCATTCCACGGATACGATTTTCATACGGTTTCCTCCTTGTCCGGAATGATCGGGATTGATTCTTTTTTCTGGGGAAAACCATTCTTTGGAAAACCTCATCCGGCCCTACGGGCCACCATCCGGGGCTGTCGCCCGGTCTACGCTGAAAATGATCCACTGGATCATTTTCCGGGCGCTGCGCCCCCCCCTGAGAGGGGAAGGCTAAGAATGGTTTCCCCCAGACCCCTTTCCAAGAAAGGCGATAAGGGGGATAGAATTCAAGCGTGTTTCATGATATACTGAGAAAGAAAGAAGGCGTTACAATGGATTTCAGCAAATTAACGGATTACCTGAACCACCTTCTCCAAGAGGGCGTGCCGGGGCTGGAGATGATCGTCTGGAAAGACCATCGGGAAATTTACCGCCACACCGCGGGCGAGGCGAAGGGCAGGGAAACCTACTGGCTCTATTCCGCCACCAAGGTGCTCACCATGACCGTGACCATGCAGCTGATCGAGCAGGGAAAGCTGCGCCTGTCCGATCCGGTGGCGGACTACCTGCCCGCCTATGCCCACCTGACCGTGCAAGACGGGGACACGGTGCGGCCCGCGAAAACGGTTCTGACCCTGGAGCACCTGATGGCCATGCAGGGCGGCCTGGATTACGACATCACTGCCCCCGCCATTCAGCGCAAAATCCGGGAGCGAGGGGGAGATGCGGGTACCGTGGAAACGGTGAGCTGCTTTGCGGAAAAGCCCCTGCATTTTGATCCCGGCCAGGGCTTCCGCTACAGCCTGTGCCACGACGTGGTGGGGGCCATCCTGGAGGTCGTGACCGGAAAGCCCCTGAGCGCTTTGGCGCGGGAAAACGTGCTGGAGCCGCTGGGGATCAAAGACCTTTCCTTCCACCCGGACGAAGCGCAGCTGGCCCGCCTGGCCCCGCAGTACACCGTGGACGAAAGCGGGAAAACCGTTCCCGTTCCCAACCGCCGGGACTCCCTGGCCTCCATGCCCCATTACGACAGCGGCGGCGGCGGGCTGATGGGCGACGCGGACAGCTATATCCTGCTGGCCGACGCCTTGGCCAACGGCGGCGTGGGGAAAAACGGCGCGCGCATCCTGACCCAGGCCTCCATTGACGAGATGCGCCGCAACCGTCAGACCGGCCCCGCCTGGACGGATTGGATGAAGGTGAAGCACAAGCGGGGCTACGGCTACGGCCTGGGGGTGCGTACGCTGATGGACACGGCCACCTCCCGCAGCCCCTACGGGGAATTCGGCTGGGACGGGGCCGCCGGGGCCTGGGCCATGATGGACCCGGACAACCGCCTGGCCGCGTTCTACGTCCAGCACGTGCTGAACATGAACCGGGCGTATTACGAATTCCACCCCGCCATCCGGGATTTGCTTTACGAAGGACTATAACAATATATCGTACCGGTTGACGTTCAGCCCCGATTCCTCGCCATGGAGGGTGTCCAGATAGATACCGCCGTTGGCGAGGATCGTTTTTTGGCTGCCCGTGTTGGTGTCCAGGCAGATGAGGCGGACTTTTTTCAGGCCGATTGCCTTTGCCTTTTCCAGCCCCAGACGGAGCTGCTCCTTGGCGTATCCTTTCCCGCGTTCGCTGGGACGGATGGAGTAGCCAATGTGGGAGCGGAAGTCCGGGTCGTCGTCATCGTATGCTAACTTGTGCCGCAGGCAGAGGAAGCCCACGATCCTGCCGTCGCGTTTCCGGACGGTCATGAACCAGCTGATTTTGCCCCGCATGGCATCGCAAGAACGCAGCCAGTCCGCGACGCTTTCATGGCTTTCCAGCCCGTCCAGGCCCGGAATGCGGTCGGGATCAGCGGTTACCCGCGTCCAGCCGGAAGAAAACTCCGTCCGGTATTCCTCAATTTTCTGCGCGTTGTCCACCGTGGGTGAAACCAGAATCAGGCCGGGCATGTCAGGCTCCTCCAAATAACTGCTTTGCCAGCGTTGCCGCGCCGTGGGCGGCGGGATGATGGGCTTCGATGATGTTCACGCCGGGCAGCGCTTCTTCCAGCCGCTTCGTCAGGCCCTCCCGGACGCAAGCATAATATTGGAAAATGCTGCCGAAGAAGGCCAGTTCGCCGTCGGTCATGCCGGTCTTGTGCCAGGAGGCGATGACCAGCTCGGCCAGGTCGTCCACGGCTTTGTGGGCGATGGCCTGTGCCGCCGCGTCGTTCTGCGCCAGAGCTTTGAGCAGCAGCGGGGCCAGACTGCCGATTTCCTTTTTGCCCGTTTCGGGGGCATACAGCCAGGTGATGAGCTGGGAAATATCCTGGATATGAAGCTGCCGGTACACCAAACCGGTCAGGCAGGTGGCGGGCCCCCGTCCGTCGAACGCCCGCACCACGGCGGCTAAAATATCCCGTCCCAAAGCGTAGCCGCTGCCGCCGTCGTCGATCAGGTAGCCATAGCCGCCCGTGCGGAAGGGGTTCCCCGCCATGTCCCGACCGAAGCAGACCGCGCCCGTCCCGGCAATCAGGATCGCGCCGTGGCCCTGAATGGCCCCAGCCAGGGCGATTTCGTGGTCGCCCAGGAGGCGGAAGGAACCGGCGTAACCGCTGGCCCGCACAGCGTCCTCCACGGTCTGCGCGGCCTGACGGTTGCTGACCCCCGCCATGCCCGCCACCAATCCCCGGCAGCCGGAAAGTCCGCCGGGCAAAGATACCATCCACCGCACGGCGTCGGTGATGGTCTTTTTCACGGTATCCAGGCTCGCACCGTTGGGGTTCAGCGGGCCGAACACCGCCTCGGCAATGGCGCTTCCCTGAGCGTCCAAGGCCAGCGCCTTGGTGGTGCTGCCGCCGCCGTCCCATCCGCAAAAGTACATGGATTATTCTCCTTTATCATTCCGAATCGCCTGCGCGATCCGTCCGTCCGCCTGGTCCAGAGCGGCTTTGGCGGCGGGGGCGTCCAGGTTCAGCAGCAGCATCACGATGGCGGTTTTGCAGGAAAAGCCGCATTGATCCAGGGCGGCCTTGGCTTTTTCCTCCGTTTCGCCGGTGGCCTCGCAGACGATGGAAATGGCCCGCCGCACCAGCTTCTGATTCGTGGCCTGCACATCCACCATCAGGTTTCCGTACACCTTGCCGGACTTGATCATCACGCAGGTGGACAGCATATTTAATACCAGTTTCTGGCAGGTTCCGCTCTTCATGCGGGAGGAGCCGGTCACGACCTCCGGCCCCGGCACGGGGTCGATGGTGACGTCCGCGTGACGGGACATTTCGCTGTTGTGGGTGCATACGAGGGCGATCACCGGCGCGCCGACCGACCGGGCGTAGTCCATGGCCCCGATGACGTAGGGGGTGCGTCCGCTGGCGGCGATGCCCACCAGGGCGTCCCTGTCCGTAAATTGGTGGTCGATCAAATCCTGCCGTCCCAGCTCGGCGCTGTCCTCCGCGCCTTCGATGGCCTTCAGGAACGCTGCCGGGCCGCCCGCGATCAGGCCCACCACCAGGCCGGGGTCCACCCCGTAGGTGGGCGGACATTCCGCCGCGTCCAGCACGCCCAGGCGTCCGCTGGTGCCCGCGCCGGCGTAAAACAGCCGTCCGTCGGAACGGATTTTATCATATATAATGTCGATGCTCTGGGCGATCTGCGGCAGTACCGCTTCCACCGCCTCGGCGCAGTGGTGATCCTCCGAATTGATCAGCTTTGCCATCTCCAGGGTGGACAGGGTGTCGATATTCGCGGTCAGCGGATTGCGCCGTTCGGTGTCCAGCTTTTTTAAATCAACGGCCATGGGGCAGGCCCTCCTTTGAATGAGGTTCAAAATGTCCGATTTCCGCATTATTATACCATCCGTTCATCCGCTTGACAACTCTTTTTGTCAGGTCTATCATCAAATCTATGAATAAATTGGTGCTCTTTCATAATTTTATATTGACATTTTTCATGGTTCGGTGTAATATAAAATACATGTAAAAGATATGTTCGGAATCGATGTTTTTATTTGTCTTTCATCTTTTTGCGGAAGGGGGCTTCCCATTTGAAAAGAAATGAAATGATCGCGGGCGACGGAAAAACGATCAAAAAGAAAACAAAGTTTACGCTGGACGATTTGCAGCTGTTCTTCCTGTCGCTGCCCACGCTGGTATGGTATCTCCTGTTTTGCTACCTGCCGATGTTCGGGCTGATCATCGCGTTCAAAAAATACAAGGTGGCCCCCGGCAAAGGGTTCCTGTACAGCCTGTTCAACAACAGCGCCTGGTGCGGCTTTGAAAACTTCCAGTTCCTGTTTGCCAACAACAAGGAAACCACCTTCAACATGTTCCGCAACACCATCGGCTACAACATCGTGTTCATCGTGCTGGGCGTGGTGCTGCCGGTAACGCTGGCCATCATGATTTCCCACCTGCACAGCCAGAAGGTGGCCAAGGTGACCCAGACCGCTATGTTCCTGCCCCACTTTTTGAGCTGGGTAGTGGTCGGCTACTTCGTGTTCGCGTTCCTGAGCACGGACAACGGCCTGGTGAACCGCATCATCATGAGTATGGGCGGTCAGGGCATCAAATGGTATCAGAAGGAAGCTATCAACTATTGGCCTTTCTTCCTGATCTTCCTGCACGTCTGGAAAACCATCGGGTACAGCATGGTGGTGTACTTAAGCTCCATCAAGGGCATCGACGAATCGCTCTATGAAGCCGCCATGATCGACGGCGCGAGCAAATGGCAGCAGACCAAGTACATCACATTGCCCATGCTCAAAACCATCATGATCATCATGTTCATCATGGCCGTGGGCAAAATCTTCAATTCGGACTTTGGCCTGTTCTACCGCACGACCCGCAATTCCAGTTCTTTGACCAGCGTATTCCTGACCTTGGACGTGTACGTGTACAACTCCATGTTCAATAACCCCCGCCCGGTGTATGGCTACATTTCCGCCGCAGGCTTCTTACAGTCCGTGCTGGGGTGCCTGACGATGATCGCCGCCAATGCGATCGTGCGCAGGATCGACAACGAAAGCGCGCTGTTCTGAGGAAGGAGGAGAGAAGCATGTCTGTGACTGAAATCCGGAAAAAGTCCTCCCCCCAGGAAACGGGCAGCGGCATGGAACGCTTTAACGCCATCAAGTCCGGCACCAACGTGGCCTATTCCACCCTGTTCATCCTGCTGGCCATCCTGTGCGTGATCCCCGTCATCTTCGTCATCATCATTTCCTTCTCCTCCGAAGCCTCCATCGGCAAGGTGGGCTACAGCTTCGTGCCCGCCGAGTGGAGCACGGACGCTTACGATTACGTGTGGCACCTGCGCAACAGCCGGGGCATGCCTACGATCGTGCTGGCCTTCCTGACCTCCATCGGGCTGACGGTGGTGGGCACGCTGATCGGGCTTACGCTGATTTCCACCATGGGCTACGTGCTGTCCCGCCGCAGCTTCAAGCTGCGCGGCATCTACACCACGCTGATCTTCATTCCCATGATCTTTAACGGCGGCCTTTTGTCCACCTACGTGGTGAATACCCAGCTGCTGGGCATGAAAAACACCTACTGGGCGCTGATCTTCCCGCTGGCCTGCTCCAGCTTCTATGTGATCATCATGCGCACCTTCTTCCAGACCACCGTGCCCGATGAAATCATCGAGTCCGGCAAGATGGACGGGGCCAGTCAGCTGCGCATTTTCGTGCAGCTGGTGCTGCCGATTTCCCTGCCCGCCATCGCCACCATCGCCCTGTTCCTCACCTTCGCTTACTGGAACGACTGGTATCAGGCCAGCCTGTACATCGAAAGCAAGATGCACGACCTGTTCCCCCTCCAGTACGTGCTGGTGAACATTGAAAAGAACATTTCCTACCTGGCGAACAACGACTTCGCCATGTCCGCCAACACCACCGTGCTGCCCAGCGAGACCATGCGCATGGCCATCGTCGTCATCGCCGTGGTGCCCATCATGTTCTCCTATCCCTTCTTCCAGAAATACTTCATCTCCGGCCTGACCATCGGCGCGGTGAAGGGTTGATACCAGGTAGGAGGTAGGAAGTAGGAGGTAGGAAGTAGGAGGTAGGAAGTATATAATGCTTTGAGCATCAGAAGGTATTGCAGAAAGTGGAGAATCATAATATACCTCCTACTTTCGACCTCATACCTCCTACCTGAAATACGTATTTGTGCGGCAGATGCCGCATCAAATAAAATAAAAAAGGAGGAACCCAAGCATGAAGAAAGTTCTTGCCCTGATTCTGGCGGCCGTGATGATGCTGAGCCTGTGCTCTTTCGCGGCGGCGGAAGAACCCGTGAAGCTGGTGTGGTTCATGTACACCGCCAGTGAAGCGCCCATCGACTGGCCCGAAGTGGAAGAAGTGCTCAACGCCTATTCCGCTGAAAAGATCGGCGTCACCTGCGAGTACAAGTACATGGACGAATCCCAGATCGCTCTGGCCACGCAGACCGGCGAATACTTCGATATCGCCTTCACCTGCGACTGGTGGAACGACTATGCCACCAACGTGGCGGCCGGCATGTTCCGTGACATCACCAATGATCTGGACAGCGTTCCCGCCCTGCGCGATTCCATCGTGCCCCTGGCCTGGGAAGGCGTGAAGGTCAACGGCAACATCTATGCCATCCCCCACATGAAGGATATCGGCTACGAAGTGTTCTGGATCCTCAACAGCGACTACTTCCTCAATCAGAAGGGCTTTGAAAAGGATCTGTACATTTCCTTCGAGGGCATCGAGCCCTACTTCGAAGCCTACAAGGCCGACCATCCCGATGACTATCCCTTCAAGATGAGCAAGGGCGGCATCACCTCCTGGCAGAACTGCCTGGTGGACTGGCTCAACATGGATTACCTGATCGGCCTGGATTGGAACGCTCAGGGCACCGATGAAGAATACACCGTCAAGTCCGCGCTGGAAATCCCCGCCTGGAAAGAGCGCGTTGCCAAGATCCATGAATGGTATCAGAAGGGCTACATCAATCCCGACGCCGCCGTGACCGATTCCATGCCCCGTGCCCAGGCTGGCGTGGTGCAGAGCGGCCAGGGCTGGTTCGGCGCTGAAACCGTGTGGGCCAACGTGATCAAGCAGCCCATCTACATCTCCCGTTACGATGGCCCTTACATGAGCACCTCCTCCATCCGCGGCTCCATGACCGCCGTGAGCAGCTTCTCCGAGCATCCCCAGGAAGCCCTCAAGCTGATCGAGCTCATGAACACCGATCCCTGGTATCGTGAGACCGCCCGCTACGGCATCGAAGGCAAGCACTACACCCGCAACGAAGACGGCACCGTGACCCGCACCGAAGTCGGCAGCTCCAACATGGGCGTGCAGGCCTATGCCCAGGGCCACTACACCGTCGGCGCGCTGGAAGCCTCTCCCTTCCCGGAAGTGCCCACCGACATCCATCAGTGGGAAAAGACCATGGCCAACTATGAACATGCCACCCTGTCCGCCGCCATGGGCTTCACCCCCGACCTGGCTCCCGTGGAAACCCAGTGCCTGGCCATCAAGCAGATCATTGAGGAATACCGCGCTGAGCTGTACACCGGCACCTCCGATCCCGAAGTGGTCATCCCCGAGATGCTGGCCCGTATGGAAGAAGTCGGCCTCCGCGATGTGATCGCCGAAATCCAGACCCAGCTGAACACCTTCCTGGGCAAATAAGCTGAGTTCAACAAAAATCCTCTGGCCCCGTTTCCCCGCGGAAACGGGGCCTTTTTAAAGGATGGTGCTGGATGAAAAGGATTCTATCCGGCCTGGACAGGCTGGAGCTGGCCGATCCGGTTTGCAAGGGCAAGCGCGTCGGGCTCATGACCAACCAGACGGGCATCGACCGGCGGTTCCGCAGCGGCATTGATTTGCTGAACGCACGATACAGCCTGACCGCGCTGTTTGCGGTGGAGCACGGCATCCGGGGGGACGTGCAGGCGGGCGCGGCGTATGAAACCCAGCCCGATCCGGTGACGGGCGTGCCGGTGTACGCGGTATATGGCAAAACCCACCGATTAACGCAGGAAATGCTGGATACCTTTGATGTGTTCTGTTTCGATATGCAGGACGTGGGAGCGCGGTTTTATACCTACCTGTACGCCCTGTCCTTCGCCATGGAGGAGTGCGCCAGGGCGGGCAAACCCGTGGTGGTGTTCGACCGGGTGAATCCTCTGGGCGGGGAACGAGTGGAGGGAACGGTGCTGGATACGCGGTTTGCCTCCTATGTGGGCATGTATCCCCTGCCCACCCGGTACGGCCTGACGATGGGAGAATACGCCCTGTGGGTGAAGGACCATTTGAAGCTCAATCTGGATTTGACGGTGATTCCTTTGCAGGGCTGGAACCGCAGCGATTATCTGGATGATTTGGACATCCCCTGGGTCGCGCCGTCGCCCAATTGCGCCACCTTCCACGCGGCGCTGGCGTATATCGGCACATGCGTGTTCGAGGGAACAAACATATCCGAGGGAAGGGGCACGACGCTGCCCTTTGAGTACATCGGCGCGCCGTGGATCGACGCCCGGACGCTGGAAAAACGGATGGAAAAGCATAACCTGCCGGGGCTGCATTTCCGGGCGGCGTATTTTACCCCCACCTTCTCCAAGCATGCGGGCCAGCCCTGCGCCGGGGTGCAGGTGCATATCACCGACCGGAACAAAGCAAACGTGGTGGAAGGCGCGCTGACCCTTTTAGACGAGATCCGCGCCCTGCATCCTGACATGCTGGAATGGGTGTCCCATACCCCGGACAGTTTTTTCATCGACAAGCTGCTGGGCACCGATGCCTACCGCTTGGGGCGGCACGACGCCCGCTCCCTGCTGGAAGCGCACAAGCCCGCGCGGGAAACGTTCCTGGAACAGCGAAAGCCTTTCCTTTTATATACTTAATACCGCGAGAAATATCAAGGCAGAGAAGAATACTGTTCCTTTTGCCTTTCTCGGAAGGGGGTCTGGGGAAAACCGCTTTCAGCCTTCCCCTATTAGGGGAAGGTGGCCCGTAGGGCCGGATGAGGTTTTCCAAAGAGCGGTTTCCCCCAGAAAACAGGATAAGGAGAATCGTTATGACTGAAGAAATGAGAATCAAAATCGGCCAACGTCTGGTGGTAGGCTTTGACGGGCTGGAAGTGCCGCCGGAGTACGTGGAGCTGGTGAAGCAATACAAGGTCGGCAACGCGCTGCTGTTCCGTCGGAACGTGAAAAGCTACGCGCAGCTGAAAGCCCTGTGCGCGTCCCTGCGGGAGCTGATCGTAAAAGAAACGGGCATCGAACCTTTCATCATGATCGACGAGGAATGCGGCAGCGTGTCGCGGCTGGCGGACATTGCCGCCGAAACGCCCTGCGCTTTGGCGATTGGCTCAACCGGAAGCCCGGAGAACGCTTATCAGATCGGCAGGCTGATCGGGGAAGAACTCCGGGCCGTGGGCATCAACTTCAATCTGGCTCCGGTGATGGATGTGCTCACCAACCCCGAAACCGCCCTGGGGAACCGCAGCTTTGCTTCCACACCCGAAAAGGCGGGAGAATTCGGCGCGGCCTATCTGCGCGGCGTCCAGGAAACGGGCGTGTTCGCCTGCGCCAAGCATTTCTTCGGTCTGGGGGATTCGGCAGTGGACTCCCATCTGGGCCTGCCCATCCTGAACAAGACCGCCGAAGAAATCGAAGCCTGCGAGCTGGTCAGCTTCCGCGCGGCCATCGGCGCAGGGGTGAAGGGCATCATGTCGGCGCATCTGGTGTGCCCGGCATTTGAGTCCGAGGGCATCCCCGGCACCGTGTCCCGAAAGATCATGACCGGCCTGCTGCGGGAGAAGCTGGGCTTCCGGGGCATCAGCCTGACCGATGGCATGGAAATGAACGCGGTGATGGATTTGTACGGCATCGAGGAGGGCACACGCCGGGCACTGGCCGCGGGCGTGGACATGGCGCTGATTTGCCACTCCGAGGAACAGGCCACCTCCGCCAGCGAATACATTTACCAAGCGATCGAAAACGGCCAGATGGACAAGGACGAAATCGAGCAGCGCTTTTCCCACATCGTGGAAATCAAAAAAGCCCTGCCGCTGCCCATGGGGGATCAAACCCAGTTCGGCAGCGCAGAGCAAAAAGCGCTTGCGAAAAAGATCATGCGTAAGGCGGTACAGATTGTTCACGCGCTGGAGGGCAAACCCCTGCCCACGCTGGATGAAAACACCGTGTTCCTGGGCGTACCCGCGAAGGCTGCGTCGTTTGCCAGCGACGACGTGCCCCTGGACGCGGCGGCAATTTGTGCGGAATTGTTCCAGGGAAAGCATATCGGATTGGAAGAAACAGCTCCCGCGGGAACGAAAACCGCCGTGGTGTTCCTGAACAGGCACCCGGACAACGGCAAAGCCGTCCAAGCCGCCTGCCGGTTGGCCGGTGATGGAATACAGACCGTGGCGGTGAATATGAGCGTTCCTCTGTACGCAGAGGGCCTGCCGGAAACGGTATGGCAAATTGCGGCCTGGCAGTATGATGAATTGGCGCTGAATGCCGTGCTCGAACTGATCAAGAGGTAAAGTGGATAAGCGGAAAGCCCCGGAGGGATTCTCCGGGGCTTTTGAAGTGTACGGTTTTATTCCATCATCTGCTCAAAATGGTTTTCACACGCCTTTTCCAGCGCCTTGATGATGATTTTCAGGGTGCGGATGCGGGCGTATTTTTTATCGTTGGATTCGATGATGTACCAGGGCGCGTTTTTGGTGCTGGTCTTTTGCAGCATTTCGTCCACGGCGACCTCGTACTGGGGCCACTTTTCCCGGTTGCGCCAATCCTCATCGGTGATCTTCCACTGCTTTTCCGGGGTGTTCTGGCGCTCGGTGAAGCGGGCCAGCTGGGTGTCCTGGTCGATGTGGATCCAGAATTTCAGCACCACCGCGCCCCAGTCGGTGAGCTGGCGCTCGAACTCGTTGATCTCGTTGTAGGCCCGCTGCCAGTCCTTTTCGGAGCAGAAGCCCTCCAGGCGTTCCACCATCACCCGGCCGTACCAGGTGCGGTCAAAGATGCAGATGTGGCCGGTGCGGGGCAGCCGCGTCCAGAAGCGCCACAGGTATTGGCGGTTCAGCTCGTGGGGCAGGGGAGAGGCGATGGGGTGCACGTCGAAGCCCCGGGGGTCCAGGGGGTACGCCACGCGGCGGATGTTGCCGCCCTTGCCCGCGGCGTCCCAGCCCTCGTAGCACAGGATGACGGGAATCTTCTTGCGGTAGATGATGTTGTGCAGCTCGCTCAGCCGGGTCTGGAGCTTTTTGAGCTCCTTCTTGTATTCCTCGTCGTCGATGCTGGGGGAGAGATCCACCTCGGCCAGCTTGGGCATTTCCTTGAGGGGGAATTCCTCCTCAAACGGATCACCCACATACCGCCCGTTGTCCAGGCCATACTGGATTTTCTGGGCCAGCAGCTTCATGGCGTCCCGCACGGCGGTCTTGCGGCGGCTGCCGTCCAGGATGTGCCAGGGCAGGATGTCGTCGGTTTTCTCCATGAAGTCGTCATAGGCTTCCATGAAGCGCTTGTATTCCCGGTGCTGCCACAGGTCTTCCTCCGTCACGCGCCACTCGGTTTCGGGATTGTCCACCAGGGCCTGCAGGCGCTCGAACTGCTCCTTCTTTTCGATGTGCAAAAAGATTTTCAGCACCAGATAACCGCCGTCCCGCAGCTGACGCTCGAACTCGTTTACCTGGCGCACCCGGCGGCGGTATTCGTCCTTGGTGATTTCGTGGCGCAGGTATTTGCGCACGGCGCTTTCCATCCAGCCGGAATCCAGGAAGGTGATCTTTCCGTTTTCGGGAATCGCTTTAAAATAAGGATAGAGGAAAGGATAGCGTTCCTCCGTTTCCGGCACGATCACCGGGGACACCACGGTGTAGAAGCGCGGGTCGATCTCGCTGATCAATTCTTTGATCAGGCTGCCCTTGCCCGCCGCGGCCCAGCCCTCGATCAGCACGATCACCGGCAGCTTGGCGTCCCGCAGCAATTGCTGCTGTCCCAGCAGCGTTTCCCGTATTTCTTTGATTTCCGCGCTCAGGGCTTCCTTGTCCTCGGGCTTTTTGCGTTCAAAATCCTTCAGCATTCGTCTTTCCTCCAATTGCTTTCATCAATGATTGATATGACAAAAATGGAACTTTTTTTCCCTTTTCATCTATTATAAACGAAAAGCAATGGAAAAGCAAGAAAAATTTCATGCCGCCTGGAGGACTGGCCGGCGCGGGTTAAGGTTTATTTAAGCTTTTATGGGTAAAATGAAAATGGGTAGGTATATAACCTATTCCCTTCTCTGAATGTTTTTTGCTCCGCTTTCATTCTTTTCGGCAAAGCCCCGTGTTGTCTACTTTTGTCGGAAATTCAGAACCTTTGTCGCTTTGGCCCGAAGGCACTTCTATCTTCCCGGCGAAATGGATATAATACCTCTGTGCCTGCCCAAAGCCCCCTCTTCTAAATTCTTTCCCGCCTGCATACACTGGCCGGGAAGGGAGGCGGAAGGAAATGATCAAACGAACGGAACGCGCCGTTCCGGATGCGTCAAAAAAGCGCTGGGTGGCGGGCACGCTGCTGGCGATCCTGCTGCTTAGCGCGGTCAGCGCGGCGTATGTGTCCGGCGCGCGCACGGCGGAGGTGCTGGCCCGGAAACGGGAATTACCGGTTTATTCGGTGGACAGGGACGACGGAAAAATCGCCATCAGCTTCGACGCGGCGTGGGGCGGGGAAAAAACAATAAAAATACTGGATATCCTGGATGAAAATGGCATCAAGGCAACGTTCTTTTTAGTGGACATCTGGACCCAGCGTTTCCCGGAGCTGGTCAAGGAAATCGCGGCCCGGGGCCACGAGATCGGCAACCACTCCACCACCCATCCCAAGATGAGCAGTCTCAGCCGGGACAGGATCGCTCAGGAGCTGGAAACCATGAGCGTCAACGTGGAAAAGCTCGTCGGGCAGCGGCCTACCCTGTTCCGCCCGCCCTATGGGGACTATAACAATGACGTGGTGCTCACCGCCCGGCAGAACGGCTACGAGGTCGTTCAATGGAGCGTGGATTCGCTGGACTGGAAAAACAAGGGCGTGCAGCCCCTCATCGACCGGGCGACCAAGAACGTAAAAAGCGGCGACATCGTGCTGTTCCACAACGACTCCCAGTATATCGTGGAGGCGCTGCCCACCGTGCTCAAAAGCTACCGGGAACGGGGGTTGACCCCGGGGCCTGTGTCATCGGTGCTCCTGCCCGGACAGACAACCATTGACCCGCAGGGAAAACAGCATCCTGCGGCTACGACAATACCGGAGGTGTGAAAACAAACATGGATACGGAAAACAACCAGCTCACCCTTTGCGGCGTAATCGAAAATACGCCTGTGCTGGATCATGAGGTGTTCGGGGAAAATTTTTACCGCCTGGACATCCGGGTGCCGAGGCTGTCCGGCGCCAGCGACCTGCTGCCTGTCACCGTTTCCGAGCGGCTGATGAACAGCCAGGTCACGCCGGGCGTGCGCATCACCATTCACGGGCAGCTGCGCTCCTACAACAAGGTGTTGGGCGGCGCGGGACGGCTGCTGCTGACGGCGTTCGCCCAACGGCTGCTGCCGCCGGACGACGATGAAAATCCCAACACCATCCGGCTGACCGGGGCGATCTGCAAGCCGCCCTCTTTCCGTACCACGCCCTTCGGTCGGGAAATCGCTGATTTGATGCTGGCTGTCAACCGCGCCTTCGGCAAGAGCGATTATATCCCCTGCATTGCCTGGGGCCGCACGGCAAGGTACGCCGCCAGCCTGAACGTGGGGGATAAGCTGGAGGTGCAGGGCCGCTTCCAGAGCCGCGAATACCAGAAGCAGTTGCCCGACGGCACGGTCATCAACCGCATGGCCTATGAAGTGTCCCTGAGCCGGCTGACGTGCCTCAAGGATATGCCGCTGCCCGTTCAGCCGATTTTGGAGCGGGAAAACGCACTGCAATGATTGATCCTCTGACCTATCGCATCGGGAACCGATTCCAAAGCCGCCTTCCCTCCCGGGATGAGGCGGCTTTTTACTGTGGCTTTTTACAGGCGTCATTCCCGGTTGGCAGGACGCTTTTGTCTTGCGGCCAAGGGAAAAGTATGGTATAATCGGCCTGCGTTCCATGGAACGCATTATAAGCAGGAACGAGGAAATCGGATGGCAGAACCTATTATTTCGGTGGACCACGTATCCTTTTCTTATGACGAAGGCGGGCCGATGGCGGTGCGGGATGTGTCTCTGACCGTCGAGCGCGGCTCCTTTCACGCGATTTTGGGCCAGAATGGCTCAGGCAAATCCACCCTGGCGAAGCTGATCAACGGGCTGTACCTGCCCACGGAGGGGCACGTGACTGTTTGCGGCATGGACACCCAGGACGACGAAAAAACCTGGGAGATCCGCCGCCGGGCCGGGATGGTGTTCCAGAACCCGGACAACCAGCTGGTGGCGACCGTCGTGCGGGAGGACGTGGCCTTCGGCCTGGAAAACATCGGCGTGCCCACAGAAGAAATGCCCGCCCGCATCGACAAAGCGCTTAAGGACGTGGGGATGCTCAAATTCGCCGACCGGGCGCCGCACCTTCTGTCCGGCGGGCAGAAGCAGCGCGTCGCCATTGCGGGCGTGCTGGCTATGGCCCCGGAGGCCATTATTTTTGACGAATCCACCGCCATGCTGGACCCCCAGGGACGGCGGGAAGTGATGCAGGCGGTGAAGCGTTTAAATCAGGAGCAAGGCATCACTGTGCTGTGGATCACCCACTTTATGGAAGAAGCGGTAGAATGTGATTTTGCTCACGTCATGTATCAGGGCCAGATCGTGCTGGACGGCACGCCCCGCGAAATCTTTTCGGACGTGGAGCGCATCCGCCCCTACCGGCTGGACGCGCCGCCCATGGCGCGCCTGGCGGAACAGCTTCGCGCCCAGGGCATGCCGCTGAAAGACGGCATCCTGACCGTGGAGGAAATGGCGGAGGAGGTGGCCCGGCTGTGCAAGTGACCCTGGAGCACGTGACCCATACCTACCAGCCCGGCAGCCCCTTCCAGGCCACCGCCATCCAGGACGTGAACATGTCCATCCGGGAGGGCGAGTTTCTGGCCCTGATTGGCCACACCGGTTCCGGCAAATCCACCCTGGCCCAGCACATCAACGGCCTGCTCAAGCCCACCTCCGGCCGGGTGCTGCTGGACGGGCAGGACATTCATCAAAAGGGCTTTGACAAGCGGGAGGTGCGCAAGGCGGTGGGGCTGGTATTCCAGTACCCGGAGCATCAGCTGTTTGAAGAAACCGTCGCCAAGGACGTGGGCTTCGGCCCGAAGAACCTGGGCCTGTCCGAGGGGGAAATCAAGGAACGCGTCATCGAAGCGCTGCAAAAGGTAGGGCTGGCCGAACCGGAGATCATGGAAAAATCCCCCTTTGAGCTGTCCGGCGGCCAGATGCGCCGGGTCGCCATGGCGGGCGTGCTGGCCATGCGGCCCCGGATTTTGGTGCTGGACGAGCCCGCCGCTGGCCTCGACCCCCAGAGCCGGGAGGATATGCTGCAGCTCATTTCGGGCCTGCACAAGCAGGGAACCACCGTCGTGATGATCTCCCATTCCATGGACGACGTGGCCCGCTTCGCCACCCGCGCCGTGGTGATGGAGCACGGCGCCATCGCCATGGAGGGCACCCCGGAGGAAATCTTCCGCCACGCGGAACGCCTGGAAGGGATGGGGCTGGACGTGCCCTCCGTGTGCAAGCTGGGCATGAAGCTGCGGGCTATGGGCCTTCCCTGCCCTGAGGATGTTTTCAGGGAGGAGCAGGCGCTGCCCGCCCTGCTGGCCCTGTGGAAGGAGGGGAAGCGGCATGGCGCTTGAAAATATCACCCTGGGCCAGTACTACCCCGCCGACAGCGTGGTGCACCGGATGGACCCACGGGTCAAGATCCTGCTGTTGATCGCCGTAATCGTGGCGATTTTCCTGGCGGGAAACCTGCTGGCGTTTGTGCCGATCATCGCGTTTCTGGTGATCGTGACCAAGCTGTCCAAGGTGCCGGTGAAAATGATGGTGAAGGGCTTAAAGCCCCTGCGGCTGATCCTGATCCTGACCTTCGTGCTGAACCTGTTTTTCCTGCAAGGGGAAACGGTGCTGCTGGATCTGGGCTTTGCGCAGATCAAAAAAGAAGCTCTGATCCTGGCCGTGCATTACTCCCTGCGGCTGGTGCTGCTGGTGCTCTTTTCCAGCATTCTCACCCTGACCACCCCGCCCATCACCCTGACCGACGGCCTGGAGCGGCTGCTCTCCCCCCTGCGGGTGATCCATTTCCCGGCCCATGAAATGGCCATGATGATGTCCATCGCCCTGCGCTTCATCCCCACGCTCATGGAGGAGGCCGACAAGATCATGAAGGCCCAGACCGCCCGGGGCGCGGACTTTGAATCCGGTAACCTGATCGCCCGGGCCAAGGCGATGGTGCCGCTGCTGGTGCCGCTGTTCGTGAGCGCGTTCCGCCGGGCGGGCGACCTGGCAATGGCCATGGAGGCCCGCTGCTATCACGGCGGCGAGGGCCGCACCCGCCTGCGCGTGCTCAAATGCGAAAAGCGCGATTATATCGCCTGCGCCGTCGTGGCGCTGCTGATTGCTGTTGTAGTGCTGCTGGGCTATATTTATTAAAAAAACTCACTTCAAGCTAATAGACCGACGAAGCAAGGGGCTTATTCAGCCCCCTGTACCCCTGAACCAGGAGATTTCATCTCCTGGACCTCAATAGCGGAAGCAGCTTGATTGGGTAAATTAGCTTTATTCCCGCTGATACGGGAAGGGACGCGAAAGCCTGACTGGATGCCGATGTGCTTCTGGCCCGGCGGCTGAAAGCCGCCAACTCGGATGCTTTGCATCCGGGGAAAGCCTGGGAAAATCCGTAGGGGAAAGTTCTCTTTCCCCTACGGATTATTCCCTGGCTTTCTTGGGCCAGAAGCCCTCAAGCTTTCCGTCACCCCAGCGCGGCAGGCGAAGCTTGTCCGCTTATTCCAACAACGTGAAATCGCCTATTGCGGGTCCAGGGTCCTCAGGACCCTGGTGCAGGTCTGGGGCGCACAGCCCCAGCGTCCCTTTTTCATCGCATTAAAACGTACGATGAAGTAAAACACGACACAAAGGAACCCAACCGAATGAACGACACCTCCGTGAAAACCGAGCTGCGCTGCGCTTTCCTGCTGTTTCTGACCGCCGCCATCTGGGGCTTTGCCATGGCGTTCCAGCGGGAGGGCAGCCGGTATTTGCAGCCGTTTACGTTTAACGCCGCGCGGTACACCGTGGGCATCCTGGCGCTGCTGCCCTTCCTATTAAGAGAAATCAAAACCACCGGGAAGCCTTTAACCCGTAAAGAAGCCCTCAAAGGCATGGCGCAGGGGCTGGCGCTGTTTCTGGCCTCGTTTTTGCAGCAGGCTGCCGTTGGCGAAGCCGGGGCGGGCAAGGCGGGCTTCCTCACCGCGCTGTACGTGGTGATGGTGCCGGTGCTGGGCGTGTTCATCGGCAAGCGCACCCAAGCGACCACCTGGCTGGCGCTGCTGCTGGCGCTGCCCGCGCTGTATCTGCTGTGCGTGCCGAAGGGGGAACGATTCTCTCTCACGCCGTCCGATTCTCTGCTCCTGCTGAGCAGCGTGGTGTGGGCGGTGCAGATTCTGTGCATGGATCACTTTGTACAGACGGTGTCGCCGCTCAAATTGTGCACGATGCAGTTCGTGTCTGCGGTCATCATCAACTGGGTATGCGCGTTTATTTTTGAGCATCCCACCTGGGAAAGCCTGTCCCGCGCCCTGATTCCCATCCTGTACACCGGTGTCATGTCCACAGGCGTGGGCTATCTGTTCCAGGCGATTGGGCAGAAGGGCTGCCGTCCCGCCTTCGCGGCGCTGATCATGAGCCTGGAATCGGTGTTCTGCGTGATCGCCGGGGCGATCATGCTGGGAGAACGCATGGACGAGCGCGGCTATCTCGGCTGCGTGCTGATGCTGGGCGCGGTGCTGCTGGCCCAAATGGGCGGGATCATGCGATTGAAAGGAGGAAGCGGCCGTGTTTGAAATGGATAAAAACGCCTTCGTATTCGGCGTGACCCCGCTGGAAAACCGCTTCCTGCTGGATTATTTGCCCGCCGCCAAGGGCGATTATGTGAAGGTGTATCTGTGGGGGCTGTTCGCCTGCGGCCATAAGGGGCCGGATTATTCCCTGGAGGAAATGGCGCAGGAGATTTTTTTATCTGTTCCGGAAATCGAAGCGGCGCTTCGCTACTGGGAGCGGCGCGGACTGGTGACGCGGCTGAGCGACGACCCGCCGCAATATCGCTTCTATTCCCCTGCCCAGCGGACACAAAGCCCCGTTACCATGCAGGCCGACGCGGAATATGTGGGCTTTGCCGAAGCGGTTTACGCCGCCTTCGGGGACAGGCGCAAGGTAAGCCCGTCCGAAATCGCCCTGGCCTGGGAATGGGTGCAGGACGTGGGCCTGCCGCCGGAAGCGGTGCTGATGCTGCTGAATCACTGCATGGCGCAGAGGGGACCGCATTTTTCCTTCAAGGCCGCCGAAAAGCTGGCGGTCAGCATGAAGGAAGCGGGGGTGCAGACCTCCGAGGACGCGGAGAGCTTTTTGCAGCACAACCAAACAGTGCACGACGGCGTGCGCAAAGTGCTGTCCCGCATGGGCAAACGCCGCCTGCCCACAGACGACGAATTGGCGCTGTACGAAAAGTGGGTCACGGAATGGCAGTACCAGCCGGAAGCCATCCTGGAGGCCTGCCGGGAAATGACCAGCGGCGACCCGTCGTTCAAGTATCTGGATAAAATCCTGGAGGGGCTGCGCAATCGCGGCGAAGCACGCACCGGCCAGCAGGTAACAGAGCAATTGGCCCAGGAGCAGGCGCAAAAGGATCTGGCCCAGGAGGTGTTTTCCCGCCTTGGCGTGCGGCTCACCGGCCCGGCGGCGAAGCTGGAATATGAAGCGTTGCTTGCCATCCAGCCCCACGGCGTGCTGCTGCTGGCGGCGGATTACTGCCGGCGGAACCATTTTTCCCTGGAAGACATGCACTGGGTGCTGGATCGCTGGAAAGCGAAGGGGTATCAAACGGAGGACAGCGTGAAGGAATACCTGGACAAGCAGTCCGGCATGCGGGGCCTGATCCGGGATGTGTACGAAACCTGCGGACACCGCGGCAACCCCACCATCGCCGACACGATCCTGTACCAGAAATGGCATCGGGACTGGGGTTACAATCACGAAATGATCTGCGCCGCCGCCGAGCAGGCGCGCAACGCCGAGGGCGGCAAAATCCCTTACCTGAACAAAGTGCTGGAGACCTGGCACGAGGCGGGCATCACGGATATTTCCCAGGTGCAAGCCCACCAAGCGCCGGTCAGAAAGAAAACGGTATCCGCCCAACAGTACACCCAGCGGGAGTACACGGAGGAAGAACTGCTGGCCGTGTCGGACGACCTGATCGAGGAGGCGAGAAAGCATCGTGGAAAATCCGGTATGGAATCAGGTGCTGGCGGCGTTTGAGAACCAACGCGCCCGCAACGAACAGGAAAACGACCGGCGGCGCCGGGAAATTGCTGAAAAGTATCCCGATCTGGACGCACTGGTGAATCAGCGCCACGAAATGATTCTGGGCGCGGTGCGCGGCGCGTTTTCGGGCGGCATGATGCAGAACGCGGAAGCGGCGATGGCGGAATACAATCAAAGGATCGCTGCGATGCTGAAGGAAAAAGGGTATCCGAAAAACTATCTTGAGCCCGTCTGCGCCTGCCCGCTGTGTGGCGATACTGGTTATATCTATGAAAACGGACTGCAAAAGCAATGTGAATGCCTGAAAAAAGCCTATCAGCAGGCGCTTTCCCAGGCGGATGGCAACGAGCAGGAAAACCAGACCTTCGCCGCCTTCAATCCGCTGCGCTTTCCCGACACGCCGCTGCCCGGCACAGACGTGACCCAGCGGGAATACATGGGCGTCGTGCGGGAAAAATGTCAGCAGTACGCCCGCAATGTAGGAGCCGGGCCGGTGAAAACGCTGCTGCTTCACGGCGGCAGCGGCCTGGGGAAAACCTTTCTGCTCAACTGCGTGGCGCATGAAGCCCAGGCAAAGGGAGTGGATACCCTCAGCGTTTCGGCCTATGATCTGCTGATGGCGCTCAAAAGCGCTTACTTCTCCCGCAACGGGGAAAGCGCCGATGCCTATTTCGACGCGGAACTGCTGCTGATCGACGACCTGGGTATGGAGCCGCTGATGGAAAACATTACGGTGGAGCAAATTTACAACCTGCTCAGCAGCAGGTTAAAGCGCGGACTGTATACCGTCATCACCACCAACCTGTCCCGGGAAGAATTGAAACAGCGCTACACCGAGCGCGTTTCTTCCCGCCTGCTGGACCCGAGAACGGGGATCGCCATTGCTTTCCGGGGCCAGGATATCCGATTGACGCGGCCTGTTTAGAGCAAGAAAGTGTGTCAAGTGAAAGGACATTTTAATCTACCAGGAATTCGGGATTAGGAGAGTACAGATTTATATACTGTGCGCTTTGAAATCGATCAATAAATTCTATATCACTCAATTGATCTTGTCATCCCGAGCGAAGTGGAGCGAGAGCGAAACGGAGTCGAGGGACCTGTGAGAAACACGGTAGATCAAGCATAGCTATACCCAACTTTCAGGTCCCTCGACTTCGGCTCGCTTCTTGCTCGCCTTCGCTCGGGATGACAATGATGATTGAATGAAAAAATATTTGTCCGCCAATTTAAAGCGCAAAGATAATTTATCTGTACTCTGAACTTTGTACTCCCGATCACCTAATCCCTATTCCCTGATCCCTCGTAAATGAAAGTGTCCTCGAAATACAATCCCCGAATCGGCCAGAATTGATAAAATCCTTCCAGACCGCTTTACTTTGTCCGTCATTTTTTGTATAATAAGGACGGTTCCCAAACAAAAAATCAAAGGAGACGTAAACATGAAAAAGATTCTTGCGCTGGTTCTTGCCCTGATGCTGACCGTGTGCGCCTGCGCGGCGCTGGCCGAAGGCGTGATGACCCACGAAGATTACGTGGCCGCCGAACTGGAAACCGAAGTGACCGTGGAAACCTACGTGCAGGCCAAGCAGGGCTGGTGGGAAAACAACGGCGTGGGCAACGCCACCATCTACACCCAGGCCGAGGACGGCGCTTACTTCCTCTACAACCTGCCCATGAGCCAGGAAGACTATGAAAAGCTCGTTCCCGGCACCAAGATCCGCGTGACTGGCTACAAGGCCGAATGGGCCGGTGAAGTGGAAATCATCGACGCCACCTACGAAATCGTGGAAGCCGAAGCCTTCATCCCCGAAGCCCTGGACGTGACCGCCCTGCTGGGCACCGATGACCTGATCGCCCATCAGAACGAGCTGGTCTGCGTGAAGGGCGCCACCGTGGTCGCCAAGAAAGACGCCAACGGCAACGACGCCGCGTTCCTCTACAACTGGGACGGCTCCGGCGCGGCTGGCAACAACAACGACCTGTACTTTGACGTGGAAGTGAACGGCGCTGTGTATTCCTTCACCGTGGAAAGCTATCTGTGCGGCGAAGGCACCGACGTGTATCAGGCTGTGACCGCCCTGAACATCGGCGACAAGATCGACGTGGAAGGCTTCCTGTATTGGTACAACGGCGCGCAGCCCCATGTCATCGCTGTGAAGGCCGCTGAATAATTCCTTGAATCAAAAGCAGCCATTTCCGCTTTTTAACGAAAGCGTGAAATGGCTGTTTTTCTTTCCCTTCGCGGCGGACGGATGAGGAGCGCTTTTCAATCGGGTGCGTTCCTCTCATCCGTGCCGCGCGGTTTCTACAGAAACATCATTTAACCACCAGGTTCAGCAGCCGTCCCGGCACATAGATGCACTTGACGATCTGCTTGTCCCCGATCAGCTTTTTGACCTCGTCCTTTTCGGGCAGCTCGGCCTGGGCCGCTTCCCTGGTCAGGCTGACGGGCACCATCAGCTTGCCCTTCACCTTGCCATTGATCTGCACGGCGATTTCCACTTCGTCCCGCACCAGATGCTTTTCATCATAGCTGGGCCAGGGCTGGGTGTAGACGGGCGCGCCGTAGCCCTGCTCCTGCCAGATTTCCTCGCAGATGTGGGGAGCCACGGGGGAGAGGAGGAGCAGCAGGGTCTTGTATTCGCCCTTGGTGACGCTGCCCTTCTGGACCATTTCGTTCACCAGCGTCATCATCTGGGCGATGGCGGTGTTGAACTTCATTTTTTCAAAGTCTTCGCTGACCTTCTTGATGGTCTGGTGCATGGACACGCGCAGGTCGTCACTGTAATCGTCGCTGTCCGTCAGGATATCCTGCAAGCGCCACACACGGTCCAGGAACTTGCGGCAGCCGCGGGCGCCGTTGGTGCTCCACGGAATGGCCTGGTCGAACGCGCCCATGAACATCTCGTACATGCGGAAGGCGTCCGCGCCGATTTCCGCCACGATCTCATCGGGGTTGACCACGTTGCCGCGGCTCTTGCTCATCTTTTCGCCGTCGGAGCCGAGGATCATCCCCTGGGCGGTGCGCTTGGCGTAGGGTTCGGGGGTGGGCACTTCGCCGATATCGTAGAGGAAGCGGTGCCAGAACCGGGAGTAGAGCAGATGGCGGGTCACATGCTCCATGCCGCCGTTGTACCAATCCACGGGCAGCCAGTATTTGAGCTCCTCCGGGTCGGCAAAGGCTTTGTCGTTATGCGGGTCGCAGTAGCGCAGGAAGTACCAGCTGCTGCCCGCCCACTGGGGCATGGTGTCGGTTTCGCGCTGCGCCGCGCCGCCGCACTTGGGGCAGGTGCAGTTCACGAAGCTATCGATTTTCGCAAGCGGGGATTTGCCGTCGGTGCCGGGCTGGAAATCGTCGATCTCCGGCAGACGCAGGGGCAGCTCATCATAGGGCACGGCCACCACACCGCACTTGGGGCAGTGGATCAGCGGAATGGGCTCACCCCAGTAACGCTGGCGGTTGAAGGCCCAGTCCTTCATCTTGTACTGGACGCCAGCCCTGCCGATGCCCTTCTTTTCGATTTCCTCCAGCACCCGGGCGATGGAATCCTTCTTGTTGGTGTAGCCGTTCAGGAAATCGGAATTGATCATTTCGCCGTCGCCGGTGTAGGCTTCCTTTTCGATGTCGCCGCCCTTGATGACCTGAATAATGTCGATGCCGAACTTATGGGCGAATTCCCAGTCGCGCTGATCGTGGGCAGGCACGGCCATGATGGCCCCGGTGCCATAGCCCATCATGACGTAGTCGGAAATGAAGATGGGCACCACCTTGCCGGTCAGCGGGTTCACGGCGGACAGGCCCTCGATCTTGAGGCCCGTCTTTTCCTTGGTCAGCTGGGTGCGCTCGAATTCGGTTTTCTTGGCGCATACGTCGCGGTACGCTTCAATATCCGCCATGTTGGTAATCTGATCGGCGTACTTGTCGATCAAGGGATGTTCCGGGGCCATGACCATGAAGGTCACGCCAAACAGGGTGTCGGGCCGGGTGGTGTAGATCTCCACGGTTTCGTCCGTCTTGTACAGGGGGAACTTGACGAACGCGCCGGTGGATTTGCCGATCCAGTTGATCTGCTGCTGCTTGATATTTTCGGGGTAATCCACGTGCTCCAGGCCTTCCAGCAGCTTATCGGCGTACTTGGTGATGCGCAGATACCACACGTCCTTGGGCAGCTGCACCACGTCGCCGTGGCAGATATCGCACTTGCCGCCCTGGCTGTCCTCGTTGGAAAGGACGACCTTGCAGGAGGGGCAGTAGTTCACCAGGGTTTTGTCCCGGAACACCATGCCGTGCTCAAAGAGCTTTAGGAAAATCCACTGGGTCCACTTGTAATAGTTGGGATCGGTGGTGTCCACTTCGCGGCTGTAATCGAAGGAGAAGCCCAGCTTCTTGAGCTGCTCCCGGAAGTGGTCGATGTTTTCCTTGGTCACGATGGCGGGATGGATATTATTTTTGATGGCGTAGTTCTCCGTGGGCAGGCCGAAAGCGTCCCAGCCGATGGGGAACAGCACGTTATAGCCCTGCATCCGGCGCATACGGGAAATAATGTCCATGGCCGTGTTGGAGCGGGGATGGCCCACGTGCAGGCCGTGGCCGGAGGGATAGGGGAATTCGATCAGGGAATAAAACTTGGGCTTGGTATGATCCTTCGACGCGGCAAAGGCCTGGTGGTCGTCCCAGTATTTTTGCCATTTGGGTTCGATCTCGGCGGGTACATAGGGCTTGACCGACATTGCGAAAGCCTCCTTCAATCATTGCGGATTTCTACATTATAATCGGAAAGGAGGAATTTGTAAAGTTCTTTGTGTTGGCAATGCACGAAAATGCTGTTTGCATGATAGCTATTCGTTTGAGCAGAAAAGAAATTTTCAGCTTCGTTCTCTGTTATCTTTGGACAATGGGATGTTTGGCAGGGCAATCGCTTATTGCAATTAAGTTACAAAACTATGTCAATTTTGAGAACAACTGTAGGGGCGGATATCATCCGCCCGCCTTACCAGGCATAATAAACGACTCCGAATTGACATACATGAATGATGATCCAG